>CAZQQB010000022.1:0-764 GCA_964595415.1 uncultured Nitrososphaerota archaeon
GTCCGAGGGACCAGATGGTCTCGTACTCTGGACCCTCGGTCTCGATGGCATCCCCTGAAGGTGTTTTTATCTTAGTTACTCTGCCGCACATTATTGGGCACGCGAAGCACCCCTTCTTCCCCTTCAAGATTGTTTTAGCCATGTACTCCCCGCTCACCTTCTCGGCGTCCTCGAACACGCCCTTGGCGTAGTTCCTCACCGGGAATATGCCAGGCTTGTTTATGATGTGGATCAGCACAGCAGTTCCGTACCGACCCATGCCGTCGCCAGTGATAGGGTGACCCTTGATGACCTCGATGGAGTGTCTGACCTCCTTCATGAAGGCGTACCGGTTTGCGAGTGGTATTTCGGAAGATCCTTTCACCACGATTGCCTTCAGCTTCTTGGAGCCCATCACTGCACCCACGCCGCCCCTAGCGGCTGTCCTGTGCTTCTCGTTCATTATTGCCGCGATCTTGACGAGGCGCTCTCCTGCGGGCCCTATGCATGCGACCCTCGCAAACTGATCGTTGGTGATTTGCTTGAGGCGCGCCTCCGTATCAAAAACGTCGAGTCCCCAAAGGTTTGAGGCTTCATGGAGTTCTGCCTTCCCGTTTATCAATGAGAGGTATACCGGAGTCTCGCTGGCTCCCTCGAATATTATCCCGTCAAACCCGGATTTTTTAAGTTCCACGCCAAAGTGACCCCCGCTGTTGGCATCGAATACTGTCCCTGTGGCTGGGGATTTTGTTGATACCGAATACCTTCCAGATGTTGGAGCCGCC
>CAZQQB010000022.1:774-14691 GCA_964595415.1 uncultured Nitrososphaerota archaeon
GGGGCCCGGTCATGAAGATGAGTTTATTGGCAGGGCTTAGCGGGTCGGTCCCAACAGGAAGTTCGTCGAAAAGGATCTTTGCCCCGTAACCTCTTCCGCCAATAAAGGAGTAAGCAATATCCATATCTAGATCCTGTACAGAAATATCTTTGGAAGAGAGGTCCACCCTGAGAATCTTTCCCATGTAGCCGCCCATGAGATTCCCTCTGCAATACTCGTAAAATGTGAATTGTACTTATACTTGTCGAAATTTTGTTTATAATTTTAGGCGGTTCAGTCTTGCTTATAAGAGGCAAATTTGAATTATGGGTGTGAGAATATATGGTGACGAGGGGATCTTTGTGGGAATAAAGGTAGAGTTCTTCGCGACGCTCAGAGAAACTCTTGGTACGCATTATTTGCAGCTGGATTCTGCAGGAACTGTGGAAGAGGCGATCAATGCGATGATAGAAAAGTTCGGGGAGAAGTTCAGAGATGCCATAATGGAAGGCAGCAGGGTCAGAGAGATGGTAAAGATACTTGTCAACGGTAAGGACATAAGAGATCTGAAAGGACTTATGACCGAATTGAGGGATGGCGATTGTGTCTCAATATTTCCACCAGTAGCCGGAGGGTGAGGCTAACAAATTAAGGAAAAGTTCACTCTACTTCTTGTTTGGTTTGCCAGAGTTTTATCTCGATTGTTGAGATGTTCTTTGGAGGTTCTCCGACAGACTCAGCACCTATGGTGACAGACTTGACTACGGCATTGCCGCTGAGAAATCTTTTTGAGACCACTTCTGCAACGTCCACCGCGCGCGAGAGAGCCCTTCCCCTCGCTTTAATGGTGACGTCGCCGCTTTCGGTAAGTTGCATCAGAGCCGCCATAGCATAGCTCATTATTGGTTTCTTCCCGACCAAGATAACGTCCTGCAGCATCGGTGGTCTTTCTTCGTATTTTTGCGATTCTGCCAAAAAAAGTTCTCTCCGATGGCGATATTTTTGTAGCAAATAAGTTAATTACAAGCGTATTTTAAATTTTTTGAGGATAGTATGAGAAAACTGGAATTGGTAAGAGATTATAACGGCACAGCACATTTATACAATGAGAGATACAGGGAAGAGCAAGAGATCAAGATGGCTTTTTTATTAAGAAAATTAAGACCGAAAGAAGGCGATGTTTTGGTAGATGTTGGATGTGGAACCGGTCTTTTGTTTGATTATGTGAACTGTAGGCTCATGGTGGGGGTGGACGTTTCCATAAATATGCTCAAGGAGGCAAAGAAGAGGACAAAAGAGAACGTAGAATTGATCCTTGGCGATGCTGAGTACTTGCCGATAAGGGATGGAGTGGCGGATCTCATCCTCAGCATCACGGTGCTCCAGTTGGTTAGAAATCAAGAGGTGGGCGTATGCGAGATCTTGAGGTGCTTGAGAAAAGGGGGATCTTTTGGGATAGCCATTCTAAAAAAAGGGAACGTACCAGATGTCCTGATTAAAAAATCAGAAGTTTACGAGTCGGATACGATGAAAGATACATTCTATGTAGGGACAAAAGAATAATCAGGATTAACCTATTTTTAAAGCAGGGTTATGTGCCTCATGCGAATACAGGGGCTGGTATCGCATATTCAGGCTTATAAAGGATTGCGACAGGTTTTTATAATTATTAATACTGTTGATAACAATGGTGTAACCTAATGCCGAGCGAGCCGTTGAGGCTTCTAAATAAAGCGCTGCACAATCAGATCTTGGTAAAACTAAAGGATGGTACATCGGCAATCTGATGAAGTTCGACCAGACTATGAACCTCATACTGATTGATGCCGTCGAGGCTGTCGATGATGGCAACCCTGTGGCGAAGTATGGCAAGATATTGGTAAGGGGAAACAACATATTGTACATAAAAACTAGCGCCTGAAGCCTATCTAGTTAGAATGGCATTACCCCCAGTAATAATATTCTGGTAAGGATAACAATAAATAGTAATTGTGAATACTTACGACATGGTAAGGCGGTGGCATGATTGATCGATAGAAATGTTGTCGTTGAGAGTCTCAACCAACAGCCTGTTGAGTCACATAGTGTTGAATTTGTTGAGAGAAAGGGTCTGGGGCATCCGGATTTTATAGCCGACAGTTTGTCAGAGGAGTTCAGCCTTCAGCTTTGTAAGGTTTATAGAGAGAGGTTTGGTCAGATACTGCACCACAATGTTGACAAAGTCCTCCTTGTTGGAGGGCAGGCAAATGTGAAGTTCGGCGGTGGAGAGGTTTTGACCCCCATATATATTTTGATGTCAGGGAGGGCGACCAGCGAGGTTTCAAAAAACGGAGAGAGGGAGTACATTCCAGTTGGGAGGGTAGCGGTGGAGGCAGCGAAGAACTGGATTAGGGGGAACTTGCGATATCTGGACCCCGAGGATCATGTGATTGTTGATCATAGAGTGGGGAAGGGATCGGTTGACCTTGTCTGTAACTATGAGGCCAGGAAAGAGAATAGGTGCTCAAACGACACATCATTTGGGGTAGCATACGCACCGTTGGACTCCTTGGAGAGGCTCGTCTATGAAACCGAGAGGTTCATAAACTCGCCATATATGAGGAAAAGGCTTCCGGAGGTTGGGGAGGACATTAAAGTCATGGGTTTGAGGAGCGGCAAGAATGTGAAGTTGACACTAGCCGTAGCCATGGTCTCAAGACTCATACCAGACATGGACCATTACGTTTCAGTTAAAGAGGAGCTCAAGAGTGAATTGGAGGACTTTGTAGTAAAGAAGAGCGGGCTGACGGTAGAGGTCTTTCTGAACAATGCGGACAGATCCGACTTAGGAATCGTTTATATAACGGTTACAGGGACATCTGCGGAGATGGGTGATGATGGAGAGACAGGTAGAGGAAACAGGGCCAATGGACTGATAACCCCATCAAGACCGATGTCTCTCGAGGCTACCGCTGGCAAGAACCCTGTGAGCCACATTGGTAAGATCTACAATGTAGTGGCAGGAATAATTGCCAATAAAGTTGCAGAATTAAAAGGCATAAAAGAGGCATATGTTAAGGTTGTCAGTCAAATAGGTAGACCCATTGACGATCCGCATATGGCAAATGTCCAGTTATTGCTAGAGAGCGGAAGTAGTTTGACGAGCGGGCTTCAGAAGGAAATAGAGGCTATTGTGAACCAAGAGTTTGACCAGATAGACAAAATAACCGAAGGCATACTTGAGAGAAGGTTCACGCTTTACTAAACTACAAGTAATGAGAAACAGAATAAACCATTCTTATTAGAACTATTTGAAGGTCCCCATAGTAAATTGTTTTTACAACAAGAACGATTGAAAAATAAGGAAAAAGAAAGAAAGACGAATACAGCCCATAATGGCTAAGTAGACATAACAATTCATGCACTTTCTTCCAAGAGCCTGCGCAGTTCATCAGTAATAAGAGTTTTATTCCTTATATGAAGTTCCCGTGGCAGCTCTTGCATACGGTAACAAGGTTCTCTAAATCTTGGTTTGCTTAATCCCTGTCCTTATGGTGGACAACATCTTCACGCTCTATTAAGTTCCTTCAGTCGTTCGAGCCGGTATTCGTCAAAGATCGACTTGATCTTTTTCCCCTTTTCCCTTGAATATTCGACGAGCCTTTGTTTTGAGAACTCCAGGGCTTTATCAAATGAGGCACGGTCGACTAAGACAAAATTGTCGTAGTCAGTGAAAGTAAGATCGCTAAGAAGGATCAGTGGAATATCAAGGTCAGCAATCAATTCTGCAGTAGTGATTTGTTGGGTGATTATGAAGCTTGGGGGGGAGCGCTTTAATTCTTTTTTAAGCTCCTCGCTTAAAGTTTCAATTCTCCTGACCATGATGCCACCGTCCATGTGTGATTTGAGGGCATCATTCAGTGTTGGAAATTTTGGAAAAAGAACATAATCTCCAGAAGCAAGCGAGGCCATGTTAGATAGAAGTTGCAATCTCTTTGCTCTTTCGCTCTCAAGCTCGGTCCTCAGTTTTGTTATCTCTCCGAGAAGTACATTCATTCGCCGCCCCATTTCGTATGCTTCGGGAGTAGCTTGTGCGCGTTCCCTTTTTCTGACAAGCTTGAGCTCAAGTTTAAGCGCCTCCACTCTATCTTCAAGAGACTTGACTTTAGCCAATAAAGCATCTCTCTCTAATTGGATATTTTCCAATTTGTTCTCGAGGACTTTTATCAACTCTCTCTCTGATGGTCTCCTCTTTCGGGGTTTTGGGCGTTCCAAAGGCGGGGCTTTAGAAGAGGCTATCGCATCCTTGATGCTGGTGCCTCTGATCACCTGCGCCTTAATATCGTCCAAATCCACTTGAACCCCCAGCTCCTTCACATGAGAAACACACTGCTCCAACTTATTCTTATAAAAAGAGAAGGCTTTAAGGGCGGCGGATAGCGCATCGCGCTGGTGAGAGTCGGCGACATCAATTTTTTGCTCCTGTGCTATCTTATTAACGAGTTCTAGTTTTTCAGAGGTCTTGAGTGATTGTTCGGGAAAGAATGTGATTGCGTTATGAGACGCTGAGAGCTTGAGTATTAGAGATGGTGGAGGGTGGACATCTGATGCGAATATCAGTGCCTGGCCGAGTGAGGAGATTATTCGTGTTATATGCCCCCTGCTGATGCCCCTGCCGCTGGATAGATGGAGAACCCTTCCATTGAGATCAAGAACGGTCAGACCGCAAACCATGCCAGGGTCTACTCCGACTATTAGGTGTCGTTTCTGTGGCTGGTCAGCTTTTGTGCCAATCGGGATAAAATCAAAGGATTTTGAAAAGAGGGGTGTGACCCGCACACTTACGCTGGAGGTACGGAGGGGGCGGACTACTCCCGAGAGTTGGTTTCTTGGGGCGTAGATGATGAAGGATGCGCTCTCGACACCGTGAGACCCCCTCTTCATGGAGATGTCGTAGTCTATTCCCTTTGTGCGCAGGGCGGACTCTATGTTTTTTGTCAGGCTCAGGATCGCGCCTTGAACGCTTCTTCGGTATCTCCCAGCGCTCATACCGCCAGGACCGTAACTTCTCCTGCGCGATATCGTAACTTTAGTCTCAGGATCATAAAGTTTTACTACATAGCCAAGACCCAAAAATGGAAGGGAGAGCCGGTTATTTGGACAAGATCGGTATTGTAAAGACAGCTCATGAAACTTTTTATTTCTTGTTCTGACCCAAGCTCGTAAATGTTGTCAATTGCGACAGCCTCGATCTTATAGAGACGGACAAGCTCAAGGATCTCCCCTTTTGAGACCACTTCCTGTCTAAATACTATACCAGACTGATCGATCATGACTGATGAGAAGCCGGAGTAGGAGGACAGCTTGTCGAGACCCAACACGACTCTGTAAGGACTCATGGTATATCAGCATAATGAAGATTTATATATTAGGACTTATTCGATAAGTATAATTCGCGATAGGTAATAAGATTAGCTCTTTATTGCATTTTATAAATGGGTTCATAATTGTATTTTTGCAACAAAAAGTTTAAAAGTAGATGTTTTGTAAATCAGTTAGAAGGATGAAATAAAAGGTGGGATAAATGACTAATACAGAAAGTTCAGGTTCTATTAATGATGGAATTATCATAATAAAGGGAGACAATGTTGCGAATGTAGCTATGGCTCTTTCGTCCACCACTAGAATACAGATATTGAATTTTATAAAGGGTAAGGAAGTGGACATGCAGCAGATTGCCGAGCTCATAAAGCAGAGCAAGGCAAACGCAAGTGCTCAGATGAGAATACTTGAGGGTGCGGGTCTTGTGAAGACTATTTACAAGCCAGGTGTGAGAGGGGTCAAGAAGGTCTGTACTACTAATTTGAAAGAAGTTAGGCTTGTATTGGACTAGAGTTTTTAATTTTTTAATCAACTATTTTTTGTCTTTTGACCCGGGCACATGCTTGAACAAAGCCAAGGTATGGTGGGGAGGGGCGACCAGGTCTCGATTTAAACTCGGGGTGAGCTTGTGTCCCCAAGAAGAAAGGATGATCCTGAAGTTCGATAAACTCCACGCGCCTCCTATCGTGGGAGAAACCGCTCAAAACAAGTCCCCGTTCCTTCAATGATGCCCAGTAATGGGGGTTTACCTCGTACCTGTGGCGATGCCGCTCAGAGATCTCGGTAGACCCGTACAATTTGTAGGCTAGTGTATCCTTCTCAATCACAATTTTGTATGCGCCAAGTCGCATCGTGCCACCGAGGACCCCGACTGTCTTTTGCTCTGGTAGAAGGTCGATTACGGGATGTTGGGTGTTCGGGTTGACTTCTGTGGTATCTGCGGTGGTGTAGCCAAGTACATTTCTTGCAAACTCCACAATTGCAAGTTGAAAACCGAAACATATCCCCAAGAAAGGGATCTTCTGTTCGCGCGCGTATCTTATCGCCATTATTTTACCCTCGGTCCCTCTCGCACCGAAGCCTGGCAAAACCATTATTCCATGGTAACCACCCAAGTTGGGAAGGGTCGAAGGGTCTTTTTCGAATACTGTGGTTTCGATCCAATCCAACTGAGGGGCCACTCCTGCTTTGGCACCAGCGTGTTTTAGGGCTTCGATTATGCTAACATATGAGTCTGCAAGCTTTGTGTATTTTCCACACATCGCTATCCTGACGGGCTCTTTGGACTTTTTAAAGGAAACTACTATTGAGATCCAATCTTCCCAGTTTGGTGTATTGTTGCTTAACATAAGCCTCTTGGCGATGTAATCACCCATACCCTGCTTATCGAGCTCGAACGGGAGCATGTAGATATTCTCGACATCGTAGGAGGTGAAGACGGCTTCGTAGGGAACGCTCCCAAATAGCGAGATCTTCCTCTTTACAGATTCCTCCATAGAAACGCGACACCTGGCGACTAAAATGTCAGGCTGAATACCAATCCTCCTCAGTTCTTGGACGCTGTGTTGAAAAGGCTTGCTCTTTTGTTCCTTGGTAACATCTAATATTGGAACCAATGCCAAGTGTATGAAGAGCGTATTGTTATACCCCTCTTCAAGGCGCATCTGCCTAACGGCTTCGAAGAACGGGAGGCTCTCTATGTCGCCCACGGTACCGCCTATCTCGACTAGTAAAACGTCGGATTTTGCCATCTTCGCCGCAGTCCTGATTCGGCTTTTAATCTCGTCGGTTATGTGAGGGATGATCTGCACGCACCTTCCCAAGTACTCACCCTTCCGCTCCTTCTCTATGACCGAAGCGTAGACCTGACCGGTGGTTATGTTGTTGAATTTTGGTATGTTTATGTCTAAGAACCTTTCATAGTGGCCCAAATCCAGGTCTGTTTCGCCGCCATCGTCTGTGACGTAAACCTCGCCATGCATATAAGGGTTCATTGTTCCTGCGTCGACATTGACATATGGGTCTATCTTGACGGCTGAGACTGAGTACCCTCTAACCTGTAACATCTTCCCTAAGGATGAAGTTAGAATCCCCTTTCCGACGCTGCTGAGGACGCCGCCCGTCACGAAAATAAATTTAGTCATCCTTAACGTCCCTCAGTTTTTGTAGAGTATGAGATGGAACAGATAAAAAGGTATCCCAGCGGTTATTGGGTTAAAGCGTAGGGGCATTCGAGAATTCTCAGCCATATTTATAAACGGGGCAACCAATCAGCGAACCGGCTCAGAAAGTTTTGAGGGGCACCAACTGAATGAACTGAAAATTCTACTCAGCGATTCCTTGGAAAGTCGTTTGGCTTTTCTAAGAGCTCAAGGCGCTTTATATTCCAAGTTCCGGAGTTGTGATACCAGAATGTCTCTGCCTCAATAACTCGTATCTTCTTTTTGAAGAGTGGGGAGTCGCAGACGAAGGTATCATACTCCCCACCCTCTCCAGAAGGGTTTAAACCATACTTTTCCCTCAATTTTAAGAGCCGGTTGGCCCGATCCCAGTCCAGGACTTTGCCGAGCCATTCCATGTCCAGACCCTCGGCAGAGACGGATGTAAAATAAACCTCAAACTTTAGATTTAGGATCTCTGCCAAGAGGTCAGCTTCAGATTTTCCCCAAAGCGGGGAAACTGCCTTTAGATCCATAAAATTGCATAACTTTTCAACCCTATCCTTTTGGTATCTGCTTGCTATGGCACCTGACGCTATGCCGTCAATGTCGCATCTGCTTTTTATTAAGGACAGCATAGGTATGAGTTCATATACCTCCTTCTCTTTCTCTCCGGAGACCTCACAGCCTTGCCAAGGCAAATCCATGCACTCTGCCTGGATCTTGGTAAGCTCAACATTTGGTCTGTGAAACATCCAAGAGTCCGACCTTGAAGGTATTGTAGTTAAAAGAGAGATAATTTCATGACCTTCTTTTAGAAGTCTGTATAGGGCGAGGTTACTGTCCTTACCTCCGGAATATAGGACGACAAGCCGCATATAATCACCTCACGAGGCCAACAGTAACGCGATCAGACCTGTCAAGAAGACCCCGTCGAAGGTTCCCGCGCCCCCTATGCTGACGTTGGGGGCACCTAATTTTTTGATGTCGTTTTTGTGAAAAAGGTCTGCGCCCAATAAGGTACCTATGGTTCCTCCAACGTAAGCTACAACAGGAGCGTATCCGCCCCCGATTAGCAACGCCACTAAGGCAGTGAGTATGGGGGGTATAAAGCCTGGAACAACTATGCCCAATCCTTGGACAGGTCTAGAAATGAAGTAGGTAATTGTAGAAACTACCACTATGGCTAAAAAAGATATAGGGAAGGTCACCGGGTTGGCTGCCAGCAAGTATAACGAGAGGAGGAGGGGCATTACGGCGCCACCTAAGTTTATGGAGACTGTGGTGTAAGACTCCCTAGACTCGATGGAGGGAATAGGGTAGGGAATTCCCATGAAGTAGGCGTACCTCATAATAACAACAGGAACATCGGTTCTCATTTTCCATAGGGGTATGTTAATAGTGCTGCCGACTAGGCTGGCCATAAGAAATAGTACAAAACCGTACCAAGGTAGTCCGAAACGGTACAGGGTCTTGCCAACAACACCAAACAGTATTAATGGGACCATGAATAAGACGATGACGAAGAATAATACCAGTATTATTCCGACGATTGGTAGAAAAAAATACCTATTCATACCATGACCTTAGAGTGTAATTCAAAGGGAAAACATATAACTTTTTGGTTTCACGTATAATGAGGTGAATCTTTATGGAAAGGGCGCTTATAACTCTCACCCCATCTGAGGCAAAGAGGTTAATAGGTAAGGCTGTGGCACAGATGGAGCCAGTGAGAGAAGCACTCAGAGAAGGCATTGTTGTTATATGTCTTGGAACCACCAACGCTTTTGTCGCAGAGGAGGTAATTGGAAAGGAGGTTAAAGAAAAGGGGAGATTTGCTATCGGGATAATAACTCCTCGTGGAACATGCATCACGAGCTCAAAGACCAGATTTAAGGAGATAGTGATAAGGAAAGGGAATGTGACAGAACTTCCCCTTAAGGATGTATTGGGCGAACTTGGACCAAATGACGTATTCATCAAGGGAGCAAATGCGATTGATCCGTTTGGGAATGCAGGAGTTTTCCTAGGTTCTCAGACCGGCGGAACTGTTGGCATGAGTCTGGGCATACTCCTATCTAGGGGAGTAAAAGTGATCGTCCCAGTAAGTCTTGAGAAGCTGATACCATGTCCAATAGGGGAGGTCATCCCAAGATTGGGCAATAGGAGGTTCCGGTATTCTATGAGTCTTCCCGTAGGAATGATGCCTTTGCCTGGGGAGGTGGTAACCGAAGTAGAAGCCATAAATATATTGTTTGGGTGTGAGGGCTTCCCTATAGGGGGAGGAGGGGTTAATGACGCTGAGGGATCAAGGTGCTATTTGTTGGAGGGAGAAGAGCTGAGTAATGCATGGGAGGGGATATTGAGGATCAAGGGTGAGCCAAGGATAGTTGTGGAAGAAGAGAACTGCGGCGAGTGTAAAATGGGATGCTGGAGGGCGGTTGGAAGTGCTACTTGAGGTGCAGGACCTATACGTTTCAGTGGAAAGGAAGGAACTGCTCAGAGGTGTCAATCTGAAAGTAGATAAGGGAGATGTTGTGGCTATAATGGGACATAACGCATCTGGAAAGACGACGCTTGTCCTAACATTAGCGGGTTTCCCTCAATATATTGTAACTAAAGGGAGAATAATCTTCAATGGAGAAGATATAACTTTAAAGGCAATACATGAAAGAGCAAAGGCGGGAATGGCGATTGCCTTTCAATCACCACCAGCGATAAGGGGCATAAGGCTTGGGGACATGATAGCAGTTGCGGGTGGAGTAAACCCTTGGGTTTCGATGGCGGGCGCCCACTTTGTTGAGAGCGTTCTCAGGAGCGTAAATCTTGAACCATCCCTATACATGAACAGGGAGCTCAATGTCGGTTTCTCAGGCGGGGAGAGGAAGAGGAGCGAGTTGGCTCAAATATTCGCGATGAGACCTAAACTCATTGTTCTAGACGAGCTGGACAGTGGTGTGGATATAGACTCTCTCAAGATCTTGGGTGGGAGTATCCAGGCTTATATCAATAGCAATCAATGTGCTGCCATAGTTATTACTCACCACAGACACATCCTCAAGTACCTTAAGCCAAAGGAAGTCCACATAATGTCTAATGGGAAGATCGCGCTGAGCGGAAATTATGATGAGTTGATCCCGAAGATAGAGAGTCTCGGCTACGAGGCATTGATAAGGAGTGCGATGGGAAATGGATGAGGGTTGTAGGGAGAATTTTAAATTAAGGGCGATGGAGGCGCTCACAAAAAAAGCCCCCTTCGGTAACGATATAGACCTCAGCAAGTTTACCGAGCGTGCGATGCCCAGAGATTCTATTCCTGAGGACGTGCCCACAAGGGCGCTAGAGGTTGGCATTGACCTAGCAGAGAAAAAGAGCGGTATTTACTTCCAGCTAGATCACTCGGTTCTTCTGTCACAGTTGGCCTCGAAGATAAAGGGTTTAGAGTTGATGCCGATTGACGAAGCCCTGTCGAAGTACGATTGGCTAAGATCATACTATTGGAAAGCGCTCTCTGTTGACCAAGACAAGTATACCGCCACGGCCGAACTTAATCGTACAAAGGGATATTTCATAAGGGCAGGGATTAACGAGAAGATCTCTCAGCCACTACAAGCGTGTCTGTTTATAGATTCAGAGGGATTGCTACAGGCCCCGCACAATATAATAATAGCAGAAGAAGGATCGGAAATCAACATAATAACGGGCTGCACCATAAGCAACAGAGCCAAGAGGGCTGCACATCTAGGTATAACAGAATTTTATATAAAGAAGAATGCCAAGGTAATTTTTACAATGATACACAACTGGAGCGAGAGCACATATGTTAGACCGAGGACGGGCGCAATCGTTGAGGAGGGAGGGGTTTTCATATCCAATTATGTACTCATTAAGCCCGTCTTGGACATACAGAGCTACCCCACGGCATATCTTATAGGAAAGGGGGCAAAGGCAAAATTCAACTCAATCATTTATGCCAGTAAGGACTCAATAATAGACCTTGGAAATAGAATAATACTCATGGAAGAGGGCAGCTCTGGCGAGTCAGTATTCAAAGTGGTTGCCACTGGGACTGCAAGGGTGTACAACAGAGGGCAAATTATTGGTCAGAGCAGGAATACCAAGGGGCACCTTGAATGTAGAGGGATGATGCTCTGCCCCACAGCATCGGTGATAGCCATACCAGAGCTGATAGCTGAGCACTCAGAGACTGAGCTATCGCATGAAGCGGCTATAGGAAAGCTCCAAGAGGAACAGCTCCACTATATTATGTCGAGAGGCATACCGCCCGAAGAGGCTATTAGCATGTTGGTAAAGGGTTTCTTGGATCCTGGACTGCCAGGACTGCCAGAAGGATTGCAGTCAGAGATACGAAGGAGGCTGTTCGTTATCGAGAAGATTGCAAACTAGCCGTGCCTCTTAAAATGCCCAACCCTTATGGATGGAGGGCTCCTGCGGGCCTAGAGTGGCTGAGGAAAAATGTAATGACCTCGGATTGCTGAGGGGGATCATAGGAAAATAACGTCGCCAGAGTAAATTTTCCTTAAGCCACCCTCGCATTCCAAGATCAAAGACCCATCCTCATCAATATCCCTTGCAAGACCAGTAAAGCGCCCTGTGTGTAACCGAGCTTCGACCCGCTGTCCCAATGTGCAGGAAAGTGACCGCCATAGAGAGATGATCCTTGAAAATCCCTCCTCCGAGGCTGAGAGGTATAGGTCTTCAGAGTTCTTTAAGATGTTGCACAGGAGTTCTGCCCTGTCTATTTTCTTACCCAACACATCGCTCAAGGATGTTGCTGAGTTGCGTATCTCCTCTGGAAATTCCATGAGGGGGATATTGGCATTGAGCCCTATGCCAGCGATTACATACTCGACTCGATCTGTATCAGTTGAACTCTCCAAAAGAATCCCGCAGACCTTTTTATGATCTATCAAGATGTCGTTGGGCCACTTTAAGGATGGCCTGATACCGTAACTTTTCATAGCAAGTACGACGGCGACCCCTATTAAAAGCGTTAGTCTGTGTAAGTCTTTTGGTGGTATAGACGGGCGTAGTAGTATACTGAACCAGAGTCCCCCCTTTGGAGAGAACCAAGACCGATTCATCCTACCCTTTCCTGAGCTCTGCTCCAGTGCCACAACTACTGTGCCCTCAGGTGCACCTTTTTCCGCTAGTTTTCTCATAAAAGCCTGTGTTGAATCCACACGGTCCAATGTTATAGGCGCCCTGCCGAATATGCGGGTCTTCAACCTTGTCTTTACTTCTAGGGGCAGAAGACCGTCGAACCTAGGTATGAGTCTGTAACCTTTACCGCGGACTGCCTCTATGTTGTATCCAAGCTTTTTGAGCTGTCGCACCCTCTTGAAGACTGAGGCCCTAGTTATGCCAGCATCCTTTGCAACTTTCTGACCCGATACAAAAGAACCTGTGATAAGCAGTTCATCTATTTTCTGAGACAAGGTCACCACAAAAATAAGGAGGGTGCTTGTTTTTATTTTTTATATCGCTGCATTGCTTTATTGATGTATTCTATATTCTGTATTCTATATGCTGTATTCTATATTGCGCCCTCTTTCCTTAATGCGTCTATTTGTTCTTTTGTGTATCCGAGAAGGTCTGTTAGTACCTCTTCGGTGTGTTGTCCGAGCAGGGGAGCGGGCTTGAAGACTTTTATTGGGGTCTCTGAGAACTTTATTGGACATCCCGCGATCCTGACCTTCCCATACTGGGGCTGGTTAACTTCTACGATCATCTCTCTTGCCTTTGTGTGCGGGTCTTCTACAGCCTCGGCTACGTTGTACACGGGCGCAGAAGGAACATCATTTGCCAGTAATAGCTTGGCTATATCCCACCTAGTCTTGTCTTTTGTCCAATCTTCTATGAGGGACTTCAGAACAGATTCGTTCTTGCATCTGAGCGGGTTTGTGGCGAACCTCGGATCCTTTATCCACTCCATCTTGCCTATCGCTGTGCAGAAACGCGTCCATATCCCATCGTTCCCAACGGCAATGACTACATATCCGTCCTTTGCCTTAAATACGTCAAATGGTGTTATGGTTGGATGCTTGGCGCCTATCCTGGTCGGAGGTTTACCTTCAAGTGTATATCGTATGACTGCATTCTCTAGGACTGCGATCATAGAGTCCATCTGGGCAACATCTACCTTTTGACCCTTTCCAGTTATGTCCCTGTATCTTAGGGCGGAGAGTATACCTATGCACAGGAACATTCCGGCTATTATGTCCCCAATGGAAGACCCCGCTCTGCATGGTGGTTTGTCAGGCCATCCGTTCAGATCCATGAAGCCGCCCATTGCTTGACCTATAATGTCATAGCTAGGCCACAGGCTATAGGGACCGAAGTGGCCGAAACCTGATCCACAGGCGTATATGAGGCGGGGGGTCACCTCTTTAAGCGC
>CAZQQB010000023.1:0-1189 GCA_964595415.1 uncultured Nitrososphaerota archaeon
CAGATAAACAGTTAGGAGGTGAGGTAGTGTGCCCCCCAATCAGAGTTCTAGAAATCTATGTTACGACTCAGAAGGTTTGGGGGGATTCTATAAGCTTCTTGGTAAACTCTCTTGGAAAAAGAAGGGCTTTGAGGGTGCGTACACCTTAGCAAGAGAAGTAGTCTCAATATTTGAAGAAACACTTTATGAAATCTCTGAAGATCCAAGATGCATGCATGTTGAAGACCTAAACAGGAAAAGACTGCTTAAGAGAAAGCACTATGTTTATGCAACATATCTTGCTGTCCTAAGCTCAATCCCTATTCTAAAGCACGCCCCAAGGGACGTTATTTTAGACACGCTCCTGGGAAAAGTTGCAATGATAACCGGCATAAAGACGCTGGATAATATCAACGATCTATGGCACACCGAAGAGGAGGCAAGACTCTCCCTTCAAAGGCAACTTAACTTCTTTTTGGGGCGGAGCCCCGCCTTCAGGGACGATAAAACAGAGGTTGGGAGGGCCGAGAACTTCACGTACAAACTAGCTGAAATAACATACAAACTCTTAAGGCGGAGAGCAAAACCTGGCGGGCGGATATTCCAAAAATACCTTCAAGATTTTGAGAAGTACATTAAGGGACAGGCATATTCAATGCTTCAGAAAAAAGCAGAATCGCTTAATATAAGACAATTTCTAAAGGAAGTTAATGAAAAAGGTGTTGGTAACGTATGGATCGATATTGACTTTTGTGTACTCGAAGGGCTTATGGATCTTTCTGAAGAAGAATTAATGAGTATAGAGCTTACTGGAAAATGTATAGACTTGACCTTTAAGGGATGCAACATATATGATGATGTGGCGGATCTTGAGGAGGACCTTAGGTCAGGTATCTACAATAGCGTGATCTATCTTGCCCTTGATAAAGGATGGTGTTACGAGGAAAATGGGCATCTCAAGGTTCCGAACAAAGCGAAAATCGAGGCAGTCAGACTGGGGGACCTTCTTTTCTTAGAAGGGTTAAAGTATTTGCATGAGGCCAAAAGGCTGACGAAAATCTTGGATACCGAGGGCATCGAGTACGGTCTGAAGATCTTGAGGATTTTCAGCATGCGAAAATGGATGATGCGATTAAATAATCCTGTTACAATCGCCTCTGCCCTCTTGGTCAAAACAACACCCGCTGTAATGGTTTACAGTGACTGTATT
>CAZQQB010000023.1:1279-5350 GCA_964595415.1 uncultured Nitrososphaerota archaeon
CCTATTTTATATTCTCCAATACTTTGGGGACTTCTACTATTGAGTTGATCGCAAGGTCAGGTGCAGCCTCCAGTAAGCTTTCATTAAAAAGACCAGTCATCAATGCTACTGTCTTTGATCCCGCTCTTTTTCCAGCTTCAATATCTGTTGGCATATCGCCTATAACCACTGCCTCCCCAGGAGACACACTGAGCCTCTTTAATGCAAGTAAGATGGGTTCAGGTGATGGTTTACCAACTGACACATCGTCTCTAGTAATAACAACATCAAAAAGAATATCGAGCGAAAATTTATTAAGGATCGCCAAAACATCTTTTTTACTTCTTGTAGTAACTAATGCCAATTTTACTCCCTGCTGCTTCAAGTTTTTAAGCATCTCTGGAACTCCATCAAAGAGCGAAGAGTTGTTTGCTATATATCTTAAACGAGAATATGACATTAAGATCATCACCAATCTCTTGTAAAATGGAAGTCCAATGGTTTGACCTAGTCGCCACAGCAGCGAGATCTCTGCGATTGGCGAAGACTTCTTTATTAAAATCTCCCCAAGATTGTCTCCGACCCTTTTACGAACATCCTCTGAGATTTTAACTCCGAGATTCTCAACGATTTTGATAAATTCCTTAGCCATTGGTTCAACACAGTTAAGAATGGTACCATCAAGATCAAATAGCGCAGCTAGAACCATCATATTCACCATAACATACTAAACTTGGTAGTGCTAGAGTAATTATTTAAATATATCACATAAAAAATTTCCAACGATTTTTCAAATTTATTGTATCATTCGCATAGGAAAACTTTAAGTCATGTATTATTACACATAAACATGTATGAAATTTATATCTGGGCACGAAATCTTTGATTACATTGCTGAAATTAGTAATGGAACAATAATATCTGTCCTTGATGAAAACAGATATGAGTCAATTCTATTCTTGAATGCCATTTTAGCCAAGAATCCTACGAAAGTAATTATAATTACTCCTAATGAAGTGAAATCTAACCTTCCCCAAGAAATACTGGAGTTTGAAAAGATAACGACTGCAACAGAAGTCAACCTATTTGTTTCCAAGATCAGAGATAGCATGAATAACGAAGGGGTAATAATCCATAACTATCTACACTACCTTCTACTCAAAGAAGAAGAGTCTCAAATCTTAAAGATGATTGAATTTTGGATAGGGAAGATAAGTAAAACAAACATTGTTGAATTTATCATACTCTCAAAGGGAACTTTCCCGAGCTTTGAGAGGAAACTGAACAACCTCATAAGTGGTTATGTCGAGATAAACCTAAAGGGCGAGCGCAGGAATCTTTATTCCTTCAAATTATTCAGGATCTGCAGATCAGAATTTCATGGCGAGGAATTTCTTTACACTTTTGATAGTAATAGAATTTTAGTTAAATGGGGCGATGAATTCACAGAAAACTTGCCCAAAGAATCAGAGCTTGAAATTAAAAAGAAGGTGGATTATCTTAGAGACAACATCTATAGCATAAAAATAGATAAAGTCGTGAGCAAAACACCCGTAAGCATGAGTACCTTCGACAGATGGTTATACGCCCAGATTTCAGAGATGCCCCTCTCGCACCTTTACTTCTTATACCCCGAAAAAATCGAAGATTTTCTAAGGAAGATCGCCATTTGGAACCTTAGGGGAATGGTAAGCATAAAAATTGGAACGCCGAAAGTCCCTGAGAAGAGACTCACTCTACGTTTTAGAAACAGATTGGCTATGAAAATACCGGCATCCGTAGCGCTATTTTTTTTGAAAAAGAGAGGAAGCACCGTTCCTTTTGAGGTCTATAACATGATTAGGAAGGCAAGCGCGTTTTACGTATCAACCAGATCAGCGCCAGAAGAAACAGAGGCGCTTGAAGAGGTAGAACAATACTTCCAAGAATATGCGGCCAGGGAGACTGCGCTTAGGACTCTCTTGGAAAATAAAGAAAGTCCATTGACTAGATTCGACCTAAAGGATCTACCAAAAGTTTTGTCTCTCTCACTTTACTATGGCTACCGATTGAAACCCAAAATCTATGAACAAGAGAGAGGAAAATGGATTATCGACATTGACAACTGTTTCATATGTAAAAACATTAAGAGCGATAAACCTGCGTGTGGGTTGCTTGTTGGCACCATTATAGGTGGATGTGCAGTTACCTTCAAGGAAAGATTTATAGCAGAAGAGATAGCCTGCAAGGCTAAAGGGGACAGCACCTGCAAGTTTTTACTGGAGTTGGTTGGTGAAGGCTCATAAACTTGACGAAATCTTACTATATCACCAATTCCTTTGGAAAAACTACAAAGCCCTCCTTGGTTATATTATACGGTCTTGGATTTGGATCGCAAGGAGTGCCTCTCATCTTTTCAACCTTTATTGCCTTTACTTTTCCATTTTGGAAACTTTGGAGGAGTATGACTCCATGGGCAATGTACTCCTCAATTTGATACTCTCTCTCTAGAGCTTCCACCCTGAGTTCGGAGGAAACTAGTACTGCCGCATCCAGCTTTGTGAGCTCTTCGAACATATTTGCAATGGCATATCTTCTTTCTGCAATATCTGGATACTGAAGGAGAAGCATCGAGATGGGATCGATTGCGATCCTCTTCGCACCAACATTTCTTACATTCCTTTTAATAAGATCAATTAATGCGGTAAGCGCAACCTCCTTTCTAGATACTGGAACAGGTCCTAACAACAACTGAGAAGGTAGTAGGCGAATGGGAGAGGCATCAACGAGTAAGAGCTTCTTTTCTTCTTCTAAGCGCTTGAGGTCCCATCCAAAATTTGCCATCTCTCTTATTAAGTGATCTCTACTCTCGTCCAAGGATACGAAGACGCCAGACTCGTTGTATTTCATTGCTCCCGACACTAAAAAATTTGCGCATAATATTGTCTTTCCAGAACCAGGTCCGCCACAGACTAGAGTTATTCTTCCTTTGGGTAGACCTCCGCCCAACAACTCATCAAGTCCAATTATCCCTGAAGGAACTTTTTCGATCATTGAATCACCCAATCAAAAGCAAACCAATGAACTTCCGTGGTTGAAATTGTATAAATGGATAATTATAAGTATTTGTGTGGAAAAAGTTTATCCTAACGCCTTACAAAGGAATACATGTGTGAAAATTGGTTATAACAAAAGATTCAACTGCAGAAGAGATTGCTCCCTTAGCACTTGCAATTCATGAGCTCTGCGGCTTGCCTCTCACCATGAGAACAAAGAACAAGAAAGGCGTTAGAATTGAGGACCATAAAGTTTTGGATTATGATTACACGGGTCCAGTTCTTGAAGAGGCACTTGATAAGGGCACCACCATCAGAAAAATTCCCGATAGAGGGCCATACAAAGGAGTTCCTATAATAGCCGTGCCTATAAAAGTTGGAGAAGAGGCTGTAGCCGCTATAGGCATAGTTGACGAGACCTATGGTGTCTTCAGCGAGGCTGCCATGATCGGAAAAAGGCGTCCTAAGCTTTAAACGATTGCCTTAAACTTAAAAGTGCTGACCTACTCCTAATGCTCGCCTCGCAATTCCAAAGACGATGAGCCAAGCCCCTGCTAGATCGACTATGCCTTGCGTCATATTCATGGCCGAAACAAATGAAATAAACCCAAGATATGATCCAAAGAAGAAGGTTTTAATGATCTCCTCGACTGGCATTTGGAAGAAAAGTGGCAATGCCCAGTAATAATTGAGGAAGACTGCAACACCGCACCTTGCTAATAATGATATAACAGCTGCAAGCGAATACTTCCGCACAGACCTGTAAGAATTCTGTGGGGGGTCTCTCAATATTCCTCTTGATAAGATTCCCAAGGCAACGATCATCGATGCCGTGGTAACGGTCTTCATAACCGCACCTATAATTGTCGCATAACCTACTATGGAGAGCATTAAGAACATTCCAAGGGCTGAAACCAACGAGTATCTGGTGCCAAGTATGAAGAATGTGATCATTACAGGAAGAGCAACAAAATCTATAGACATCCCCCAAGGAACCCTGAGCGGCAAGGATCTATTCAATAATTCAAATATCAAAGTAAGTGCAATCATAATAGAA
>CAZQQB010000023.1:5366-6223 GCA_964595415.1 uncultured Nitrososphaerota archaeon
TCCCCGGAAATCTATTATTTTCTAACATTTAAGAGTATCTACTCATTTTTAAGTTAAAATTAGGGATGCCCCTCAAAGCAATCATTTTTTCTGTTTCCCTAGAAGACTGGACTGTAAATTTTGGGCCTATTTTTCTATTGTACAGAGAACCTCAAACAATTTTCCAACACATTTTGTGGCTCTTATCCCATCATTTTTTAGCAATATGAACGGGGAGACTCCCGTGCCATTTATAGGTAGGATAAAAGCGCATCAAAAAGTTATGAATTTAAATACATTCTTACCCTTAATTAAAATGGGCGCTATGGTATGATAATATTGGAATTTTCTGTGGTACCTGTTGGGACTGGCAGCACAGGCGTCAGCGAATATGTCGCTAAGGCATGCAAAGCGATAGAATCCTCGGGCGTAAGATATATGGTCACACCAATGGGGACGATTATCGAAACGGACACTCTTGAAAAAGCACTTGAAGTGGTCAGGATAACGCACGAAACAGTGATAGAAGCCGGGACAAAAAGAGTCATAACAACAATAAAGATCGATGACAGAAGAGATAAAAAAAGAAAAATGGAAGACAAGGTCGAGGCACTTAAAAAGAAAGGCATCTCGGTAGACCATCTCACCACCGATAAACGCTAAAGACCCAACTCTACGGACCAAAACTTTCAAACTGGGAAATGCTACCAATTTAACATTCAGGAAAAAGATAGCTTTTCCATAACCCCTCCAAACATCTTTTTTAGGGGGTAAATCCCACAACGAATGGCGTAACATAGGTCTCCATAATCGCGGCCACAAAAAGGAGCGCCAATGAGACCATTAAGAGCTTTAGTCCATTTCTGAGGTCTTGGGAT
>CAZQQB010000023.1:6233-13598 GCA_964595415.1 uncultured Nitrososphaerota archaeon
AGTGCCAAAACGTATCCCCCCCGCCGATGCTAGCACAAGAGCAGTGAGCTCAAAGACGCCATGCGGCGCCAAAGCTTTTATTGCAAGCTCGATTGGGAGCGATGATGCGATAAAACCAGTCATAAATCCGTTCAGAAGCAACACCACTGAGGGAAACACCAAAAGTAGTGGAGCGAGTAAAAAAGCAAGCCCTATTGTTACGGAATTCTTCGCGAATAGGAATATCACGGTTGAAAATTCATAAGGTTTGTAGAGTTCTATATACGGCGAAAGAATTTCAAAAAATGGGGACTCAGATACGGGCATCTCACTTTTTGGCATCAACACTCCTAAAATTATGCCCGCCAATAGAAGAACCACGGAAATAACCATATAATTTGTATTTTCGTATCTTTGCATAAATCATCCCAATAGATCTTTATATTCAGGATGTTTCTTGAAATACTCCACGGAAAATTGACACACTGGAACTATCTTGAGACCTTTCTTTCTTGCATACTCTATGGCCGCTTCCATCATTTTGGTACCAACACCTTTCCCTCTGCATTCTTCCGGTGTAAATGTGGAGTCTAGATAAATTCTGCCCCTGCTTATATGGAACTTCAAGAACGCCTGCGATCCGCCTAGATCTACTGTAAAGGCCTGGTCGGTTATCATAACATTCATATGCACTCAACGATCAGATGCGCGTCTCTGGCTTATAAAAGTGGATGAGGTAAACAGAATCGGGTCTAGCCCAATCTTTTTTTGACTTAAGGAACGTCCTTCAGAGTGGTTACCGACTATATAACATGTGCCGAGCGAAAGCCCAAGAATCTGCTCAAGGGTCCGTCAATGGCAGGAGACTGTCCTCATGAGAGGTAAGAATTTAACCTTTGGGCACTAATTTCATGATTCGAGCATCCTTCTTATTAATAAGCGCCAAGATATGGGAAAAGGGGTCTCAAGATGGATCCTAAGGAGAAGGAACGCATAAGAGACGCACTAATTTCCGAAAAAGTTCAAGACTTAATCATATATAAAGACATAAAGGCCTCAGACCTTGTGGTAAACATGCGAAAGATAGGAGGCTTCATGGCTCCTCGGGTCAGCAAAGCGGCAGAGATGCTTGGCGAGATGTTCTCGAGTGGCGCCACATCTTTTCTATCTTTCCCAGGCAACATCGTGTCCACAGGTCTTCGAGGCACAATAGCCCAAATGATTAGAAAAGGGCTTTTTAATGCGGTAGTCACCACATGCGGGGCACTCGACCACGATATCGCCCGCTCGTTTGGTGCAAGATATTCATGTGGGGAGTTCGATTATGACGACTCCATGTTGAACGAGCTTAAGATTCACAGACTTGGCAACGTATTCATACCCCTTGAGGACTACGGTCCCCTCATAGAAACGGTAATGCGGAGATATCTCCCTGATATTATGAAAGGAAGAGTCGAAATATCCCCGAGCGAACTCACCAGAGAATTTGGCAGCCGAATAAATGATGAGTTCTCCATTCTAAGGGCAGCCTATGAGAAAGGAGTTCCCGTATTCGTGCCTGGAATTGTAGACGGCTCTTTCGGAACCAACCTCTTATTTTATGCACAGACAAGCCACCTGAAACTGGACCTTTTCAAGGACATGAACCTACTGTTGAACATGGTTTTTGACTCTAAAAAGACTGGTGCCCTAATAATAGGTGGTGGCATTAGCAAGCATCATGTAATCTGGTGGAACCAATTCAAAGATGGTCTGGACTACTGCGTTTACTTGACAACAGCCCAGGAATATGATGGTAGTCTCTCTGGCGCACTGCCAAGAGAGGCCATCTCTTGGGGCAAAGTTAAGCCAACAGCCAAGCATGTAGCCGTTATCGGGGATGTTACTATTACCCTGCCACTGATCGCCTCCTTATTTTCTTGAGGTGATCGCATGCCTCGCCTCCTCCACTGTTATCCTGTCAACCACAGACCTGCGAAAGTGCTTGATAGGAGAAGATATTATGCCTCTCTCGACTTTAATAAGATAGGCGAATGGCTCAGTCATAAGCCGGGAACCCTCAAGAAACCAATTTTCCACTTAGACTCCGGTTATGAAACCGGTTACTGCCAGAAAAAGTACCGAGATAAACTCGGAAAACTTCTCTACTTCGATATAAAAGACTATGGCGAGCTAAGAGAGATGGTTCTCGAATACCTCCCAGAGGACCTCTACTACGATCGAAACCTCTACAAGGACACCTCTAAGTGCGCCAATTGTGAAGAAAGAAATTGCCAAAGTTGTGAGGACCTACTGGGACAGGAATTAATGTTCGACATAGATCCTGAGAATATCGACTGCCCTAACTGTGGCTCCCTCGAGGAGCGAATCAAGGGCGCTTCAATGTTCAAGTTCTGTTACATATGCTTCAACAACGCGATAGACCACGCCATACGTCTGCACAGGCTGCTCCTGAATAAAGGTTACAAAAAATTGTCGACTGTTTATTCCGGAAGAGGGTTCCACATTTATGTAGAAGACGATGGTGCTTATGTGATGGATCGTGCTAAAAGAAAAAATCTTGCATTGGAAGTAAAAAACCAAGGAGTAGCAATAGATCCGTGGGTTACAGAGGGAGGCTCAAGACTTGCAAGAGTGCCTTATTCCATTAACGGACTCGTGAGCAGAGTTTGTCACCCAATAGACATAGCGGACATAAAAAAACTAGACTTCTGGCGATCCAGGCCTTTCGTTCCAGAATTTTTATACAAACCCCGCAAATAGACCCAGTCGGCAATGGCGGAGCAGTTCACACTCACTTCTTTTTTGCTTTTTCTTCTTTCTTCTTGTAATACTTCTTCTTTTTTTCCGCGACCATAATCTCATTCCTAAAGTGATCTGATCCAAATTGATTAATAATGATTTCTGTCATGGAGGCGCATACGAAAGAGTTATGATTTAATGTTCAGATTAATTAATAGACGGGAGTATGAGTAAGGATCAGTTGACGAGCCTTCCAAGAGAGAGCGAAGAAGGTAATGTAGAGTACAAACTCAAGATAATCCAACCAACCAAAGATAGACTAGAGGAATTGGCCTCCCAGATGAGGTACAGGCTTGCCGAGAGAGGCGGAGAGGCGTTTTACATTTTGGGCGTGAGCGATTCCGGAGAACCTGTAGGTCTCAGCGAGGAGGACCTCACTTCATCACTGGACAACCTCAGGAGAGCAGCTGATCTAGCCGGGGCAAAGATAAGTGTGATCAGGGAAGCTCAGGGGAAAAACGGAAGGATCTTGGAGCTATTGTTAAGGAGATGCAGGGATCAGCTACCCATACAGATATCTGTAATCACTGCAGGTCAGGCTGACCACGGCAAGACTACCACCGTAGGGGTTCTGGTTACTGGCGACTTGGACGACGGCGATGGGCTGATCATGGGGAAAGTGGCAAGATACAAACACGAGGTCGTGATGCGGAGAACTTCTTCTGTCGCTGAAAGGGTTATGGGATTTGACGAGGAGGGAAATGTAGTGAATTACATACTGCCATCCGCGTTGGATGAGGCACAAGTTTACTTGAATAGCTGTAAGCTCGTTTCATTCGTGGATGTTGGTGGTCATGAAAGGTATCTCAGAACAGCGGTCAGAGGTCTCCTCTCATATAATCCTGACTATGTAATGCTGGTGGTAGCTGGAAATGCCGGCATCTCGACAATGACAAAAGAGCATCTTGGGATTGCTTTAAGCTTCAAAATTCCCATATTTGTGGCTGTCACAAAGGTCGATCTTGCTCCAATGGATGTATTTTCGAAGGTTCTCGAGGATCTAATGACCCTCCTAAAGGCACCTGGAGTCAACAAGATCCCCCTGCTTGTAAAGGATCTTGACGATGTCGCAATATCGGCAAGGAACATGAGAAGCGGAAGGGTCGCTCCAATATTTGTGCTCTCAAATAAGATTGGCGATGGGCTTGACCTCTTGCGGAAATTTCTAAATCTACTCCCCCCGAGGCTTAGATGGGAGGAAGAACTCTCAAAACCTTTTCTTCTATATGTTGACGACAAGTTTAATGTTCCTGGCGTTGGTGTCGTAGTTGCAGGTCTTGTCTTACAAGGTTGGGTAAGGGCGAACGATAGGGTTTGGATCGGACCTTTCAAGGATGGCAGTTTTAGAGAAACCCGAATAAGGAGCATACATGCCAAGAGGGGCGTCTACATAGAGAAGGCTCAGGCAGGAAGGAGCGTCACATTTGCCATCACGAACGTCTCGTACGATGAGGTTGAGAAGGGAATGGCTCTTCTAGGTGATGGGCTACCATTAAAATCGGGAAGAGGATTTGAAGGGGATGTCTTCATCCTTCACCATCCCACCACTATCAGACCCGGGTATGAGGCAATATTCCATATACGCTCCATAAAAGAGGCCTGCAGGCTTGTTTGGAGCTCAAAGGAGACGCTGAGGACTGGAGATAGGGCCACGATCAGAGTTGAGAGCGTATTCCACCCCATTTACGTCAGGGAGGGCGATAGATTTCTATTCAGAGAAGGTAGGGCTAGGGGTATGGGGGTCGTCACGAAGGTGATCTATCCCCCTACCCACTAATTCATTCACCAACCTGATTTCAATAGCCAACTTAACTCCTTCTATTTGCAAGTGCCACGAAACGAGAGTAATGCTCCTCAACTACCTTTTTTGTAATATAGCTCTTGTGTGGGCGTAGCCCTCCACCAAAAGCCTTGGGTATATGCATGACCTCATGTATGAGAACTTTTATCTTATTATCCTCCGAGAGTCCGTCATACCTCTCAGATATGACCTCTATTATATAGGAAGGAGGCATGTTCAAGGCCTTCTGCCAGATTTTTGAGAGTGCATGGCACCGTGCTATCCCCCTTCTCGATCTGGAGCCCTTGCTCCGGAAGCATATCACACGTTCTGAGTCGATGTATCCAAGGGATAGCGCAGTTACGATCTCCTTTAACATCTCTTGCACATCCTGTGCAGGCGAATAAGTTATTGGCATCAGAATACCTCGTAATTCTGTTCAACCTAAGCATATAAAAAGTGAACCATCAGTGCTGAACCGAAAACCAAATTAAAAAATAGTAAGCGTCGTATATAAATTGACTAATCTCCGTTTTTCAGCGGCGTCTCCTGAATTTTCCTCTATAATCGTCGCGGTAAAGCGGACGGAACTTGGGTACCTGCTGGTCATATGACCTGTTTGATATATTGTTATCCGTGTTGACCTGAGGAATGTCCTCTGTTGCGAGCTCCATAGTTCCATAACGACCTATATTTAAACGTATGGATCCCCTGAATAGGGAGACATATCCATTCTTTATTGATATGGTCTGGCCAACTTTAACCCTCTGAATGTCATTATCCCATAGACTTAGTAGCACGCATCCTGTCTCATCGCCGACAAGCGCCTCAGCAACACTGTGCGACGAACCATCCCTTGTTGAGACTTCCCTACTCGGATTTAATTCTAAAACTTTTACCAAAAGATCCACGCCTCTAGAGGCTGGATTGAGTTCCTCAATCTTCTTGACTTCCGACATTATTTCTCCAACTTTTTGTATTGTTTGACTCAAAAGAGTCCATTCATGCAATAAAGGATAGTGGTAAATAAACCTTATGATTTAGAGTCGGGCACCTATTTGTTTCTCTTTCCAGCCACAAACTCTTCAAACCATTTTTTTGCCTCACTTATCGGGCAACTGACTGGCGGATTCTTGAATCCGTAGGCAGATACGCTTATGAGCGCTCCAGAAAGGCCCCTCTGAAGTGCCATCTTCGTGCCCCGTATAACATCGAGCAACATTCCCGCCCCATTAGCCCCGTCATAAGTCCTGAAATAGATGTCCATTACCACATCAGCACCCAAGCAGTTTTTGCCCTCAATGTAGAAGTAGCTTGTCCTTCTGTCTCTCATGAACCCAACGAAGTCAGAAGTTCCAGTGGCGATCTTTGACCCCTCAGGAAGAACTTGCTTTATTGTGTGAGATTTTATTTTCCTCTTCTCGTCTCGCCTGTAATCCTCCAAGATTCCATAGGCCTCCATTGATCCGCCTATGTCCAACTGGTACGTCTTCTCCACTTTGACTCCTCTGGACTTGAGGAATTCAAGTAGCCCCAAATGAAGCGCCGTCCCGCCTATTTGGCTCAGTAGGTCGTCACCGACCAGAGGGAGTCCTCTACTTTCAAACATACCTGCCCAAACTCCGTCTGAAGCGATCTTTGTCGGCGTACAATTTATGAAAGCACACCCCCCCTCAAGTGATGCTCTTGCGTAAAATTCAGACGCCTTACTGGCACCTGTTGGCAGTAGATTCAGCAGGATTTCTGCTCCAGTATCCCCAAGATATTTTTTCACATCAAAAGGGGGCGAGCCGTCAACAGATATCAAATCTCTTAGGACGCCATCGGCTCCGTCCAAAATCTTCCCCTTCACAACCTTAACACCTAAGGGGGGAACATCACAGAGCCTTAAGGCAACATTGGGCTCTGAAAATATTGCTTGTGATAAATCCTTCCCAACTTTTCTTGAGTCTATATCTATCGCCCCAACAATCTCTATATCTGTAGGCCTAAATCCTCCTACATCATCATGCATTAGACCCACACTATTATCCCTGTAAAAATTTATTGCTTGAACTAACGAGGAGCAGCAATTCCCCACGCCTGCGACAACAACCTTAATATTATTCATGCGGCGCACCTAAATCATCGTTGTTAAGCATTAATATAAACCGATTGCTATAGAAAAATATTTATGCAAAGGACACAAATAAACTGTTCTACAGAAATACAGAGCTGTTAAAAAAAATGAGGGATTCTACAGAGAGAGTTGGTAACTTCTATCTGGACTTCAGCTCAATTAAAGATTATTTAGAAGAAATTATTTCGCTTCAGAGGAAGATCCTACAAAAACTCGAGGATAAAAAAAGTGAAACTTCATCTAAGGATACAGAGCTTGATGCTTGGCTATTGCTTAGGCTACCTGACCACTTAAGGAAGACAATGATGGCACTTGCAAAACTCGTCGAAGCTAGGGCCGACGAGGTAGCAAGAATTACCGGGAGGGCAAGAGCTATAGAGAGCGGATACTTAAACCAACTTGTGAGGATGGGCTACGTCAAGAAGGTGAGAAAGAAGCACCAGATATATTTCTCGGTAGAGGAGGATTATAGACTTGGGTAAATTTATCACCATTCACTCTTTCAAAGGAGGGACGGGTAAAAGTTATCTATCAGTCAATCTTTCTACAATATACGCTTTAAGAGGCAAGAAGGTAGCTCTCCTTGACTTGGACTTCAGAGCTCCTACATTGTACGAAGTATTCGGGAATAACAAATCCACATGTTATATCAATAATGTCCTAGACGGTACCGCAACAATTGAGG
>CAZQQB010000023.1:13693-14609 GCA_964595415.1 uncultured Nitrososphaerota archaeon
ATACAGAACAAGGGGAAACTGTTCGTAGCTTTTGCAGATTTCTCAACAGATGCCATAAGGGAAATGGTCTCGAAAGGTAGGCGATGGGAGATCGAGGCGCTAAGGAGGCTACTGCTTCTCAGGAAAAAGCTCATTGAGGACCTGCAATTTGATTATGTGATAGCTGATACAAGCCCGGGGATACTTTACCTCTCAATAAATGCCGTGGTTGCGGGTGACATTGCTGTCGTCGTCTCCACACTAGACGATTCGGACATCAACGGAACTCAGAGGATGCTACGTGAGCTTTATGACATATTTGAGAAGAAAACCCTTATAGTAGTGAATAAGGTGATAGGGTTGCATAGCGAAGAAAATCAAAGACTAATAGAAGAAGTCGGTAACAAGTACAAGGCCTCCATAGTTGGCGTTTTGCCGTGCATGTGTGATGTAGGGGCATTAAAGAGATCCTCGATATTAGTCCTAAAAGAGCCTAACCACCCCTTTACGAAGATGATGGAGGAGATAGCAACAAAGATAGAAAACGTCTAAAAGCTACCAATTTACCCATGCCATAATGCAAAGCAAATTTTGAAAACTTTTCTATAATGCCCGCGATTTCGAAGGTACTTATTTCTCCTCTCACCGAAAGGGCCCAAAGTCCAACACCTCAGGGATTGGAGGATGTCGACGGGTAGTAAGCGGCAGAATTGGTTGAGCTCTATTAGTTATGCAAGGACCCGACTTGTAAAGGTGGGACAGTTCAACGATAACTGTCTTTAATCTCCTTGGCTTTCTGTAAATAAGTCTCCAACTCCCTCTTTTGTTGGACCCTTTCTGGCAAGGTCTCAGGGAGGAAGAGTATTATAAAAGTGGCTATAAATAATAAAGTACTAACTAATGGAAAGAACTCCTGTATGCCAATATAACTTGCACT
>CAZQQB010000024.1:0-4203 GCA_964595415.1 uncultured Nitrososphaerota archaeon
TGCGCTGGTAAAAACGCAAAACCGGATGAAATCGACGCTGCTATGAAAGCGTTTTTGAGAAGCAGCAAGTACGAGTACATGTTTTGGGACATGGCATATAAGAAAGAGAAATGGATCCACGGTCTGCACACAAATCAATAATTCAAACGGATACCGATGTGGGAATTTTATAAATAAATTTAAGCAAGGATGTCGTTACAAAGCCACATGGCACAGGTAGTGCTCGTAAAGGATCTAACTAAAGACTACCCTGGCAGGAGGGCATTGGACGGCGTAACGTTCGAGATTGAAGAGGGTGAGATCTTCGGTCTAATAGGGCCTAACGGTGCCGGAAAGACCACGACCCTGAGAATACTTGCCACCATAATAAGGCCGACATTTGGAAAAGTTGAGATATGTGGCAAAGATGTTTTGAGAGAAGACAGAGAGGTAAGAAAGCTTATAAGCTACTTGCCAGAGGAGGCAGGCACCTACTCCAACCTCTCCGGTCTAGAGTACCTTAGGTTTATGGCATCTTTCTACTACGACAGTGAGGATGATGTCAAATCCGCACTGAGGGAGGGCATTGCCATCTCCGGACTGGGTGACAGGTTGAAGGACAAGACATCGACCTACAGCAAGGGGATGAGACGGCGCCTTCTTCTGGCTAGGACGCTCATGGTGAGGCCAAGGCTTGCAATTTTGGACGAACCAACATCCGGGCTCGATGTCACACATGCATATCACCTCAGAAGGGTTATCAAGTCATATTCCAAAGACCATGGAACGACCGTCCTTATATCGAGCCACAACATGTTAGAGGTCGACTATCTCTGCGACAGAGTAGCGCTAATTGACCAAGGCAAGATAGTCGAGGTGGGCAGTACGAACTTCTTGAAGGGCAAATACTCTGCGATTAACCTTGAGGAGACCTTCATGAAGGTGGTGGGTTTTGCCAAAGGGTCTTAGACTGTTAGTGGTAAAGGAGGTCAAAGATCTCCTGAGGGATCCCAAAATATTAATTGGGATGATCTTGTTCCCTGCCCTAATACTCCCGCTACTTGGAGCAGCCATTAACATATCTGCTGGATCCTTGGTCGAAAAGAGCTCTGGACCCATTACGGTATATGTTTTGGACTGGGACCAAGGAGCAATATCCCAAAAAATTTTAAAATTCCTGAGGGGCAGTGGCGCAGATCTAAGGTTGGTTGTAGGTACCTACGAAGAGGCAATAAAGAAAGTGACTGATGGAGGGGCATTAATAGTCTTACCAGAGGCTCTGTCTGAGAAAATTGAGTCGGGAGGAAATGGTGAGATCCTGATTTATTATGGTTTCAAGGATTTTTCTTTTCTTGAGTTCTTTAATGCCCAAAGGGTGAGCGAGGTTCTAAGTGGGTTTGAGGGCGTTCTTGTAAGAGACCTCATGGCGGAGAAGATGTCGGGAACCGATCCAAACTCGATTCTGAACCCGCTCTCAATCAACGAAAATTCCGTTATTAAAGGAACTGCCCAGCCCATATCGCCATATATCCTCACAAATATCGTAAGGATGCAAGGGTTAATGGGACCACTGGTAATAATGATAGTCCTAATACTAGCGATGCAAGTAGCTGCCACCTCAATCGCGATCGAGAAGGAGGCGAAGACCCTCGAGACCCTTCTCACGATACCTGTCAGCAGGTTGAACATACTGTTTGGGAAGCTCGTGGGATCTGTGGCAATAGCACTACTAGCCACCATAGCAAACGTATTCGCGTTTACATATTACATAGGTGCGATAACATCTCAAGCCATGAGTGCAATCGGCAATGTCGACTTGGCAAGCATCGGACTTATGCCACCTCCCCAGGCATATCTTTTATTAGGGCTGACCCTATTCGGCGCACTGGTCTCCGCCCTTGCTTTGGCCCTTACTTTGGGAACGCTAGCACAGGATGTCAGGGGGGCACAGTCAATAATAGGTATAGTGATAGTGCCAGTCTTCTTACCCACAATATTTCTCATGATGGGTGACATGCACACCTTGCCTTTGACTATTCAAGCAGTCATTTACGCAATACCTTTCACATATCCTGTACTGGCCTCACAGTCTCTCCTTACTGGAAATTATGGTCCGATACTAATGGGACTTGTATATATGGCCTTCTTCACACTGCTCACGCTTTACTTGGCAGCAAGGGTCTTTACCACTGAGAAGGTAATGACTGGAAGATTGTCCCTTAAAAAACGCATAAAGTAGCCCACCCAAAACCGAAGACCAATCAGGAACCTCCGTTGGTGGAGATCGTCACAAAATTTTGCGATGCCGTTATATTGAAGAGTTTGCCCGTGCCACCCCCTCGCACTTCCACGCCGAGAAAAATCGATCTTACTGAATTTGCGATATAGACGCTGAGGCTCTCGCCCTTTGCCTCGACAGTCACTGGATTTTGAAGGGCGACGATAATGCTAACGTTATTCCCTGTGATGATGGAGTTTGCCGCTGCCCCTTTTGCGGTTGCTGCCAGATGGAACAAAACCTTCTCCAAAAAAACCTCCTCGGTCTCCAGTACAACTCTGCCGTACAGTAGCGAGTACGAGGTTGTGATGATCGCAGAGAGGCATATTAAGGAGGCGGTTAGCATTACCTCAACAAGAACTCTGTCCATACAGTCAACCCCTAGGTAAAGTTATGAGTTTTATGTTGTAATGCAACGACTCGACCAACAGCTTTTCGCCTTTATTGACTTCGAAGCGGAGGCAATTGACGCCGTTCACATAAACCTCAACTATTCCGTCGTAGAGACACACCCTCTCGTATGTGTGCCTAGTAATTTCCGCCCCCTCTTTGAGTATGTCAAAAAGACCAGAGCTTGTAACGTCGGAGAGATAGCACGTCCTTATGGAAAGGAAATGAATGGTTGTATTGCTGATGTCTGATGTCGTAACAGGGGGAATGACCATCACTTTGGGTTGAATATAAAATCCATCTGAAGTGGAGTAAAATAATAGTGCGTCCGAAGTGTTGCTCGATACTTCGGAGGTGGGGGGCGATGCGAATTGAACACCTTTAACGAATAGTGCGTTCTTTGGAACGTACCACTGTAATGTGTCCCCCGCCAGCGAAAGAGTAATGTTGCTTTCACCAAATTTTATGGAGGTCATAGTCCTCGAGCCAGTAGAGATGCCGTAGACCAATTTTGGACTTTCATCCATTAGATATGCACCCAACTCAACAGCCTTATCCTTCAGAGACTCGGAGCCAATATCCCTGTTGACAATCAGCGGAGCGTATGTCGCAGCATAGGAGACCAATGCAACCATGGCAACCGCAATTAAGATCCTTGATATTGCCTGCTGCATAGACTACCACCCCTCTTGAGGCGTAAGGGAAGCGGCTAACAGGGCAATCCCGTCCTTTGCGGGGCTATACAACACGTTCGTGCTGTGGGGAGGTACTAACGTGAGGTATAGGTCGCCCTTGTGATAGTTTAAAAATTCTTTGAGGGGTGGATGGGTGATGAAGAGGGCTGAGTCTATACGAACGACTCCCTGAGGGATCCTAACTTCATCATCTATTTTCCACAAGTTCCCCGAGGGATCGGTAGCAAATATTGCATCTCCAGACCTCTCAATAGAGGCTATCACCGAAGGCCCATATGGTGAACCGGGGAGTATACCCTTTGAGCCATCCCAAGGTATAGGCGAATTGAGCCAAAGATATGCGGTGGCGCCTCCTAAGTCGGGGTGATAGGGTGACCCCCAGTCGAAAACTTCTAGTAGGAGAAATGTTTCATTGTGCATCAAAAATTGAGAAGAGATCTCTGTGTATCTGACAGAATTCCCCTTGTACCAAGTTACAGCGGAAGGCTGACCAGAAGTGTTTGTGTAAAGGACCGTGGTCAAATGACCTTGAAGGAATGGGGTATTAGCGAGCCTTTCATAAGGGATCCTCAAGCTCGCAGTCCCGTTATTGTCGATGGGGCAAGAGAGCCCAAGATCCCAATCCCTAAATCCGAAGATGTACTCCCCTCCCCTATTTTTCACAGGAGACCCGCCTGCGAAGAGCATGTAAAAACGCGCATCAGCCCCTGTGATGTCATAATCAAACTCTACGACAGTCGTAACATTCTCGGAACGCCAAGTTCCGCTATAGACAGACTGGGATGTTGCATTCCTTACCTCGGCGTGTGCAAAGTAGAGACCTGGAGTCCCTTTGGCAATCCAGCATTTACCTTCGAGGGA
>CAZQQB010000024.1:4213-9319 GCA_964595415.1 uncultured Nitrososphaerota archaeon
AGCCAAATTTTATTGTAAACCATCCTGACGCGTTTGTAGTTGTCTTGCCCTCAAGTTTTAGACATCCTTCCCCTATGATTCTATTGGTCAAATAATCCCAGTATGATGTACCCTCACAATCCAACCAAGCAGCCACAGTCACCTCAGTCGGGGATGTGACTCCTGCAAGTCTTCCAGTGACGTTCACGCCAATAAACTCACCAAGTATTACCTTCTTGAACATCGTACCTGATAGTAAATCGCAGGGACCAACATTAATGCCCTCTTGGATCATGCAGTCAGTATCAAAGACAGCAGAGAGTTCGTGATCAGAGTCCATGTAGAGTGAAAAAGTTTCGGCGTTGCCAGAGGGGACCCCATCAAAGATCCAGTTTGAGAAGTAGTAACGCCCGTCTGTAATTAGTGCCTTGACGCACTGAGAAGTATACCTCGGCAGGGCGTAGATGCCCGGAGATGGTATAGTGGTTCCGCCATCACTTGCAGTTATATTTAACGTAAATGTCGGGGGCACTGCCGTGAAACAAACTGTGATGTCGTGTGGCTCTCTGACGTTAAATATCGTCACTTCTTCAGAATAATTGATCTTCCCGTCTACTATTATTTTATCTAAATAGTATCCCGAGTAGGATTGCGCCTTTATGGTAATATCATACCCATGATCAATAAAGTAGGTGCCCCAAGAGTTAGGATTTTGATTGTATAGTGAAAGGGATGGGGAAGATGATATGACGGCAACACGACCCCAAGTGGGGGTCTCGCTGTAGATCGTAATAGGATAGTCCACCCATTTCAGGTTGAGCCTCACAAGGTAAGGTGATAGGCTTGTTACATACATTTCGTAAAAGTTTGGATATGTTATTGTTGATGGAGAGATCTCTACTCTGGTCACTCCTGAGGTGTAGTATGACGAAAAAATTTTTCCGATGGGCGACCCTCCCCAAGTATCCACCATTAAGCCGTCCCTATTTTTTGGAATGAATTGGATCCCAGCCACATCCCCTATGTTGACAGGATAGGTTGCCGGATTGGTAAGAACCCAGCCATGTTCAGAAAAAGTGACGAGACCGTACCGATGATATTCTCCCGCCTTCCATCTATATCCGTCCCAATACCTAATATCAAGCGTCGCTGAGGACTGGGGTGGCTTCAGAACTGATACAAAATCGGCTTTTAGGGTGTGGTTGGAATACATTGGGAGCGTCAACGGATTTGCAGAGCCATAGGGGCTGCCGTCAAGTTCCCAGCCATTAAATTGATGATCATTGTCTGGGATTGCTTCTATCACTGCATTTTGACCTGATAGAAAGTGGTAGATGCCCGGTTCGGGGCAAGTCGTCCCACCATCCCCCGACCTGAGGTCCAATATGTAAAGCGTAGGATAGATCTTTATCCACACCTCCACGGATCTTGTGAGGTTCCCAAACGCGCCCCTGACCAAACAGATGTAGTCACCTGGAGGTGTGGAGGGGGACGTAGATATTGAGAGCATAGAAGTGAAGTTTGTCAATGAAGAAGAAGGCGATATTTGCACCGCGGAGCCGGCAGGAACGGATCCAACCCAATCTAGAGACAATGAGATTGGCAATGTAGTTGATGAATTGACGTATATCCTTGTTGAGGAGGACTCCCCAGGTCTGAGAGCTATGTCCCGATCCTTAGTTATGGTAAAGTCAAAAGTAGAGAGGACTGATATGGGACCGACCTCTGCGACACCCTTACGACCACTAGAATCTAGGGCGACGACCGTTGCTATGTAAGAGCCTGGCTGGGAGTATATATGATAGGGGTTCTGGAGGTAAGAGATGCCAAAGTCCCCGAAGTTCCAACTGTAAGAGTAAGGAGGAGTTCCGCCAGATGCGGATGATAGAAAAGTAACATTTAGGGGCGGGTACCCCTCGGTCGGATGGGCCGATGCCATAACCTGAAGACCGGATGTGAACTTTGCCTTCAAGGTATGATTTGCATTCATTATGATGTTGAAGGTCCTTTGAGATCCTGAAGGCACGCCATCCAGCGTCCAAAGATCGAGAGAACAGCCCTGACCTGGAATGGCAGTGACTTGTACTTGTTGGCCAAGTTTTTTCAAGTACTGGCCAGGAGGAGGGTTCGTTGTTCCAGTACCCTCAGTTTCTATGTTGAGCATTAGCATGTTGACCTTTATTAATAAACTCTTTACATCGGACACTCCCAACGAGTCTGTGACCATACAGCTAACATTGTAGGTGCCCGACTCATAAAAAGTATAAACAGGATCTTTAGCTGAAGATGATCCGTTTCCAAAATCCCAAAAGAATGTGTAAGGGGCAACTCCATCCTTGGCTTCTGCGTAGAAACTTACGGTTAGGGGAGCGATTCCCTCTGAGGGGTATGCCGCAATATTCAATTCAGTTCTGTATAGTTTGATCGTAACTGAAGAGAACTTCAGTGTGACCCCAGCTTCTGAATACTCCGTGATATGTTCATTGTTTGGGTACCAGAAGTCAGCCAAAGCCCATAAAGCTGGACCATCAAATTCTATGTAAGTCGAACCAATATTTTTTGAGCCTGAGAGTGTGTGCCCGTATAATGCGGTGCCCATGCCAAATGGAGGCACATGGTATTTTTCAATATCAACGGAGGCTAAATTAGCGGTCCATTCCAAGTATGAGACTTTCGAGGCAGCGTTGTCAATGTATCTATAAGTGCCAGAAGAATTGACGTTTGGGCGATTTGCATACCCTATTGGTACCATTGCATATACATATACACGCATGCCATCTGAAGTAGGGATGGAGTAATTGAATCGTATAGGATCCCCGCTGTCAAAGCCGTAAATTTGGGATAAAGTAGTGCCTGCAGCAGAGAAGCTGCACTGAAATGTCAATTCATTTGGAGTCAGATCTAGTGTCTCAGCATAGGCAAGGATCCCAGGCATCAACGTAAATAAGGCGATTAGTAAGAGATTAAATACTAAAAATCGATAATTGAACATCTCCTACACCTTTATAACTCGATGGAGAGGCGAATGTCTTTAGAGAATGGTAAAAATTGATGACGGATTTCGACTTCAATGATATAAAAACCCTCAAGCCCATCAACTCTGGCGACCCCGCAGCGCAGGGGGATGCTCGTTTCGTCTATGATTACATGTGAAGGATAATACCCTGTCCAGCCCAACATGCCAGAGGAGCGTGTGCCTATGTAACGACCCTCTTCACAAGATACGATTGTTTCCGAGAAGACATAAACACCGACAACTTCAGCATCAAGCAGGGAGACCCCCTTATCCTTAGCCATCAAAGTAAAAGCTGGGTAAAAGTCCTCGTCCAAGAATACTAGGGAGAAGTTTCCTGATTTAAGTGTTGATAATGCGGACCAAAGTCGAGTGGATGTGCATTCATAAACCTCGCCCAGTGACTCAGAGTTGCGATGGGCAACATAGCCTGATTGTGCTGTTGAACATAACAATATGGATTTGGAGCCGTCTGGAAGTTTGATTACCAGACCAACACCTAAGGTGTCCTCAGGAGCACCAGGAAGGGAGGTCCCAAGCGTCTTATTGACAGAACACCTGATGCCTACCAAGGGCACTGAGTATGGAAGGTCTACCACGGGTGCGTCATGAGACCTGGAGAGAATAGGGCTAGAGTAGTTGTACACCTCTCTCAACTTCAGTTCTATCGATCCAATTTTAAAAGGGCCAAAATAGAGATCGGCCCTTGAACAAACCCTCCCGTCGTAAGAGTAGAGAACGAATGGATTTAACGAGGCAAAAATAGTGAGCAAAAAGGGTAGGAGGGCAAGAGCCAACGATAACCTACGATAATCCCCCATCAGATTCTCCCCACAGAGGCGGGAGAAATATTTAATTCAGCAGGTTATAGGAGTGCAACATCTCACAAAAGGTGTGCTTTTAAGTCATTCATGGTTAACTTTTGAATGATAAAATATATTAACCACCCCACGTCTTCCATCACGAGACGAGGATCCTTGAATAAGTTATCTTGGCACGAAGTCATAAGTCTTGTCCAAGAGTTGCGGAGGATGGGGTTTGAAGTTATAGGTCCCTCTGCTGATAATGGCGTGGTAAAGCTGATCCCGCTTGAAAATGGCAGCCAGCTTGAGCCAAGCTATGTGAGGTCATTGACTTCTCCGAGAGAATTTCTTTTGCCGAACAAAGAGAGGCTTTTCAGGTATAAGAGCACGGCCACAGTAACCTCGTATGGTCTTAAGATTAGATTTCCGACGGTTGAAGGACCTTGTCCAATCACGATTGTGCCAGAGTATTCTCCCCCGAAGGAGAAGCTGGCGTTCTTTGGGATCCATCCATGCATGGTTAACTCCATAAGGTATCTTGATAAAGTCATGCTGTGTGAGCCGGCCGATCCCTATTACAAGGCGAGGAGAGAGGGAATGTTTATCGCAGTTCTCGAATGCGATGAAGGGGACGAATATTGTTTCTGTAAGAGCGTTGGTTGCGATAAAGTCCCAGAAGGGTACGCAGATCTTATCATAAGAAAGGATGGAGAGGGATTTATCGTAAATGCAATTTCGCCCATTGGAAAAAGCCTTCTCATGGAAGAGGGAGCGGAGAAGACTGGCGGCCTTTGCCCGAAGATGAAAGAGGAATACGTCTTCGACGCAACCGACGAGAAAAACATAGACAGCAAAGACCCGTCGGCTTTGTTGGAGGAATGCACCCTATGCTCATCATGCACCGTTGTTTGCCCAACCTGTTATTGTTCGGACATCCAAGACAGGTTTAGCCTGATGGATCCCAGTAACGTGGAGAGGATCAGAGTTAGAATGTCATGCCAAAGAAAGAGTTACAGCAGTATAGCAGGTGGCGTCACCTTCCTAAAGGCAAAAGATAAAAGGTTCAGATGGCGAATGAAACACAAATTCCCCTTCTCCGAGAGGACCTACGGAATGTCAGGATGCGTGGGTTGTGGCAACTGTATAGCATTCTGCCCTTCAAGGATAGACTTCAGAAGTTTTCTCGGAAGGAGGATAGCTTGATGTCTTTAGAATATAACCCCTACCTCCCAAGACCTGCGAGTATAAACTCGGTCAGGGAGGAGAGCCTTGAGACCAAGACCATTAGGCTTTCGTTGATAAACTGGCGGG
>CAZQQB010000024.1:9329-9944 GCA_964595415.1 uncultured Nitrososphaerota archaeon
AATTTGTGCAGCTACTGCTTCCCGGCGTGGGCGAGGCACCTTTCTGCATAGCCTCGTCACCAAGCGACCCGAAGCACATCGAGCTCACGATTATGAGGAGGGGGCTAGTCACCACGGCTGCACACTACATAAGACCTGGTGATGCTGTCGGAATAAGGGGGCCTTTTGGTAGACCATTTCCAGTGGAGAGGTTTAAAGGAAGAGATTTGGTACTGGTTACAACAGGAATAGGCATAGCTGCACTCCGTTCCTTGATACTGCGTATTATTGAAAACAGGGATGATTTTGGTGAGATCACTCTGCTCTACGGTGCCAGGTTTGTTGAGGATCTCGTTTACCGTGAAGAGTTAAGGGAGTGGGCTGAGAAGATAAGGGCGATAGTCACTCTGAGTAAACCGAGCGAGAGTTGGAGGGGTCTTAGAGGCAGGGTAACAGACCATCTCGAAGAGTTGAATCTTGGTAAGAATTGTTTAGCGGTCACATGCGGCTCGCCAACAGTAATGGCAAGCATAACACAGGCATTGCTGAAGCATGGGCTTGATAGTGAGGACATCTTCCTATCGATGGAGCGGCACATGAAGTGTGGAATAGGCAAGTGTGCCAGATGCATTATTC
>CAZQQB010000024.1:10067-12327 GCA_964595415.1 uncultured Nitrososphaerota archaeon
GGTCCTGTGTTCAATGCGGGTGAAATACCCATAGAGGCCATCGGTGAGTGAGATGAAACTAGCCTTTTACTCCTTGACCTCCTGCGAAGGTTGTTTGACCACACTTATCACTAAGTTGGGGGCTGACATAGAGGGTCTTTGGAACAACTTTGACATAGATTACTTTAAGCTTGTTAGAGAGCCGGTGGGTGGGAGCAAATTCCCCAAGGCAGACATAGCATTCGTTGAGGGGGCTGTGGTCACAGATCTCGACAGAGACCACATTCTGGAGATAAGAAAGAACTCGAGGTTCATGGTTGCAATTGGAACCTGTGCATCCAGCGGAAACATTGCATACACGGCCTCCAGAAATGTAAAGCTAGGAAAGAAGATCCTTTCATGTTTAGAGATCCATGAGGCTGAGCCGATCTCCTCTGTAATTACCGTTGATTTTGAGCTCAATGGTTGTCCGGTAAATGCTGAGGAGTTTGTAGACGCTCTTCTGAGGTTAGTAAACGGTCTGGAACCAATACAGCCTGATTTTAGCGTTTGCTTTGAGTGCAAGCTTACAGGTAATGCCTGCTTACTCGACAAGGGGCAGATCTGCTTGGGACCGGTCGCCATGGGCGGATGCGGTGCTGCGTGCACTTCTGTAGGATCTCCTTGTTATGGTTGCAGGGGACCTTGTCTTGAAGCAGATCTAAAGGCGTACTTTAAGACTTTAGAGAAAAAAGGTCTAAAGACTGAGGACGCACGATCTCTGCTTTATATGTTCATGGGCAGGAAGACAAAGGAGGTTCTAAGAGAGTGAGTGGAAGCGTAATAATCGACACGGGAGACCTGCGCTTCATAGAGGGGCATGGACAGTTAGTTGTGAAGGCTCATGGCGGAAATATGGCCGCTGAATTTCATAATTTGGAAGGTCCGAGATTCCTTACAAAGTACCTCAAGGGCAAGCCTGTGGAGTTGGCTCCGAGGGTTTCGTCTAGGATCTGCGGGTTATGTTACACTGTACACTCCATAAGCTCCGCAGAGACTGTCGAAAGGGCACTCGGCATCAAGGTGTCCGAAGACGTAAGGAAACTGAGGAATGTGCTATATCTTGCAAACAACCTCAGGAGTCACCTCGTACACCTACTCTTCCTTTCCATACCTCCTGTTGAGGGGTTGATCAGCGCATTGAGGATGAGGGATTTGAGTCTCGTTAGGAGTGGAGCAAATATATTGAGTAAAGTAACAGAGTTGATAGAGGTCTGGGGCGGCAGATCAGTCCACGTGCCTAACGTCGTCGCCGGGGGTTTTGGTAAGGCAATAAAATGCAAGGAGCTCCTCATTCCAGTGCACGAGCTCGTGACGCTTTCAGACGAGACGGAGCGATTCGTGAAATATGCCTTAAACCTTGAACTCCCTGAGATGGAAAGGTATAGGCTGCTAGTTGCTTTAAAGAAGCCAGGTAGTTATCCAATTTACACAGAGGGCGTCAATGTTGCACTATCGGATGGCTCAGTATTGTCAGCGTCAGAGTATTACGAAGGACTCGAGGAGGTAACAAAGGATTACTCCACTTCAAAACATGTTTACTTCAAAGATTCGGAGATCACGGTTGGCGCCCTTTCGAGGATAATGCTAAACAGGAGGTATCTCAGCAGTAGAGCCAGGGATCTCGCTGAAACCATCGATTGGGGGCCAAACCCGTTCTTAAATATCAAAGCGCAGGCGATCGAGGTCATGCATTATGTAGACGAGCTCGTCAGGCTTGGGGGGAAGCTGGCTGAGATAGCTCCCGAGAATTTAAAACCTGAAAACATCAAATCATATAGGAGCGAAGGGACAGGCTTATTCGTGGCCGAGGCACCCCGCGGAACTCTATGCCATTACTGTGAGGTCGAAAACTGGAAAATAAAAGAGTATAAAGTTTACACGCCCACGGCTATAAACTCCAAGAGTATAGAAGCTGACGCTGTTGAGCTTGTGAAACGATTTAAACCCATAGGCAGTCAAAAGTTGAAGTTCATATTAGAAGACATGGTCAGATCCTACGATCCATGTCTTTCGTGCGCAGTGAGTCTCGACGTGTATGAATAATAAAACTCATTATTGGGTGAGATAAGGATGGAGGTCGTTGACCCTGTTGTTCTAAGGAGGAGACTTGAAGAAGGTCGTGAAAAATTCATAGCAATATTTACGGCGAGCTGGTGCGGGTACTGCAGAACTCTCATCCGGGAATTGGAATGCTCCAAGCCGGGCATGCCCTTGGTATTGGTGGAAATCTCTGATGAGG
>CAZQQB010000024.1:12355-13654 GCA_964595415.1 uncultured Nitrososphaerota archaeon
CACCCAAAAGAGATAGGCAGAGGTATGGCAAGGAAGGAGAAACTGCAAATGCTAAGGAGCCCATTATTATTGGACCTATGAGCTGGCCCAACCCTATTGATGACTCGAAGATACCAGCATATAGTCCCTTGAATGGGAGAGAGAGCATATAGACCAAAGAATTGGCATATATAAGACCGAGCGATAGCCCCAACAGGGAGACGGAGATCACAAAACCAAAGGGAGAAGGCTCAGTCCATAATATTAGCATGGAGATGCTCAAAGATAGCATCCCAAGTGGCATGGTATTCCTTCCAGTGAAAGCAAGTATTCTTGAGTAGAAGAGGAATACAAGCGTCCTTACGAGTCCAGCTGTCCCGACCAAATAGCTTATCAGAGACGGGTTGATCCCCTTCTTTGTGGCATATGATGGAAACAGGAAGAAGAATGACAGGACTGAGAAGCCCCATACCAGCATTATATAGAAGACTGCAAGAAGTAAAGATCTTGGCGGGCTCTTGACCGGCAGATCTTTATAATCAGAGCTTTGCGCCCTTATAGGAAAGAATGTACCTATGCCGATAACCATCGTAAGGCTCGTCACCATGAATACGAAGGTGAGGTCCACAAAAGAGATGATGATCCCCATCAGGAATGAGCCCGTCATGTAGCCAGAACTCCATGCGACACTGTACAGCCCTACGGCTCTATGTCTGGAAGAGCCCTTTGTGGCATCGCCCACAAAGGCCTCAGTGGATGGCCAGATCATTGAGAAGGCTAGACCCTCTAATATCCTAAGCAAAGCAATCTGAAAGAGATCGGAGGAGGCAATGTATAAGGACGAGGCTATAAGATAGGCAAATATGCCGGAGAGGATCAGGGGGCGCCTTCCAACCCTATCAGACAGTCTCCCAAACAGGAAGGGTGCAACGACATAGGGCAGGGCCACAAGAGTTCCGAGGGTACCAAGCTCCCAATCATTAGCCGAGAACTTTAAGGTTGCAAGAAGTGGTACGGCGGGAGTCATTATGCCAAAGCCCACAGATATGGAAAATATTCCAATATAAAACCGCAGAAGGATACGATCCACGCCAGACCACCCCTCACTCACTCTCCTTAGCCTAGAATATGGCTACTATGCCCTTATTTTTATGTTTTTACCCGCAATGTTGAATAATCATACACAAAATTTCATGTACTTTTTTTCTCACCCCTGGCCAAAGATGTGCCGACCCCGACAGCGCACATTGCGGCGAATATGATAAACGCAAAGTGGATCCCTGCAATGAAATCGCCCAAATTAGGAGGATTAAGAACCTC
>CAZQQB010000024.1:13664-14562 GCA_964595415.1 uncultured Nitrososphaerota archaeon
ACCGACAAAGAGTGACACTATTAGCGTGGCTATGGCTATGCTCAAAGTCTGCCCCAATGTCCTCATCGTCGATAGCATGGCAGAGGCAACTCCGAATAGCTCTCTGTCAATGGAAGACATCACGGCGTTTGTGTTGGGGGAACTGAATAGGGCGAACCCGATGCCCATTAGGACGAGCATTGCGATAATGGAGTATATCTCGGTATCTGTATTTATGGTTGATAAGATGAAGAGCCCGAGCGAGTTCAAGGCAATTCCTGTGGAAGCGACCTTGCCCGGGGCGACCCTGTCCGATAACCACCCAGCCAACGGAGACAGCAATGCCTGAGCCACGGGCTGTGCCACCAAGATCGTCCCTGCTAATTGAGGAGACATGCCCTTTACCACTTGGAGGTAGAGGCTGAGGAGGAATGACAGGGCGTAAGTGGCCCCATAATTTATGAGGGCAGAGACGTTGGATAGTGAGAAAGTTATGTTTTGAACAAAAAGGCGGGTATTCAGCACAGGGTGCTTGGTACGCCCTTCCCAAACTACAAAACAGACCATCAGAAATAAACCCATAAAAAGCGCGTAAGCCGGGGGGCTGTAAAGTTGGCCCATAAAAGGTGAGATGGAGAGAGTGCCCCACATTATGGCTGCCAGAGATAAACCGTAAAGGATAGACCCAAGGAGATCAAATCTTTCGTTTGGAGATCCCTTCCATTCTTGCTTTAGTCTCAGCGCCAAAAATATTGTGAGTAGCCCCACAGGCACGTTCACAAAAAATACGCTCCTCCAGCCAAAGTGCTCGGTCAAAATCCCACCTAGGAACGGCCCGAGAGCTATTGACGTGTAGACTGCGGCGACATTTATGCCAAGAACCTTCCCCCTGTCCCGAGGAGGGAACACAGAACTGATG
>CAZQQB010000025.1:0-8262 GCA_964595415.1 uncultured Nitrososphaerota archaeon
ATTACCGCCGACAGAGTCTATTGATTGGTACTCATGTTTGAGGATCCAGTAATGCTTCATCTCCGGGAGTAGCTCGATGAGAGCAGGCTTATTGGCTATCTTTAGTAGAGAGACCATCCATTCCCTGTTATTTAAGTAGAAGTTCTTGAGGACCCTGAAGGCAACGGCGTACTCTATCTCCATGGAATTGGTGAGCTTTGTGTACTTCTCGAAGAGCTCCCTGTACTCGGAGAGCCCCTGCTCAAGGTTAGCGCAGAAGCAGTGGATGTCGGGCATAGTGAAGCTCCTCAGCCGCTTAAGTCCTACACACTCCCCGCTCTGCTCTAGCCTGAAGGAGGGGGAGAGCTCGTAGACCCTGACTGGCAGCTGTCTGTAGCTCATGGTCGCGTCCTTCATCATCCTGAAGAGCCCGAAGTCGCCGGCGAAGCGGAGGGTGAAGGCCTTGTTGTCGACATAAAGGCGGTAGTCCCTCTCGCGGAACTTTGATGCCTGTTCGGCGATGTCTGGCTCGTCAAGACGGTAGAGGAAGGGCGTCTCGATCTTGAAGGCCTTAAGGTCCTTAATCGCTATGTCGTAGGCAAACTCCTCGAGGCTATCCTTGACTATTGTGCCCTTAGGGTAGAACCTGAAGTGACCGATGTCTGAGGCGGGCTCGTAGTCAACTAGCTCGAGGCGCTTCATCAGCTTGACGTGGGCAGGGGCTCCCCTTTCGCCCTTCAGCCCAGCCTCGTTCTTTATAAGCTGGAGGAGGGGATGGTCTATCCTGAGGTTTGAGAAAGAGTCGGGCTTTGAAAGGTCAATGGGTATCTCCTCGCCTTCCGGCGTGAGTACGAGGAAGGTGCTTGGGACTACTTCGGCTTTTTCCTCGGCCTTTCGTTCAGCCTCAACCTTTCCGGAGATTGAGACTGACCTGGAGAGCTCGCTTAGGGGGTGACCCTTGCACCTTAGCGTGAAGGACTTGTACCAGCCGAAGGGAGATCTCTTCACCTCTATTGAGGGCTTTAGGGAATTCTCCAGCGCCCTGAGGACTTCCATGGCGGTCTTGGGTGGTGCCAGCTCCGAGGAGAGGTGCGCGTACGGGTAGACGACGACCCTCTCGGCTTTAACCATCCTGGCATGCTCGAGTATGGTCTCCGAGGCTAGCCTGGCGACCTCATTCAGGTCAGACTCGTCCGATTTTTCGGCGGAGCAGAATGCGACGAGGCACTCGTCCACCCTCTCCTTCTGACCGACGTTTTCAATGGGCTCCGGCTCCTTGACCGCAGGCTCTAGTGCAGCATATTCTATATAGTCAGCATGAATTAGCAGGAGTCGCATGCGACTCACCAGTTATGATGGGAGATATGTTTATGCCTGAGTATATAAATGGATATGTTGTAGGCGAAATGTATAGGATGCCCGTGTGCAAAAGCCAACATCCTTATCATCGTCTAAATGGTGAGAATTTGATGTAAACTTTATATTACTACCAATTGGTAGTTAAAATCGGTGGTAAATTGAGCAAATATGTTACGGTCTCGGTGAAGATTTCCAAGGAGATAAAGGTTAAGTTGGAGAGATACGGCATAAAGCCCTCGGAGCTTTTAAAGAAAGCGATTATTGAGGAGTTGAGAACGAAGGAGGTCGAGGAGTTGGAGAGAAAAAGTGACGAATTGAAAGAGGATTTGGTCAAGTTTTCTACGAAATACGTGGTCAAATCCATCAGAGAAGACAGGGATCATCGATGAGCTTTATATTCGACTCTTCATCGATATTTGAGGCGCTCCTAAGGAAAGAGTTAAGGCTGTTGAGCGGCAACTATACCATAAACCTTGCCAAGTACGAGCTTGGGAGCTTGGTTTGGAAAAGGGGTGCGATTATCGGGGATATTGCCTTAGAGCGACAGGTTAAGCTTCTGGGGCTTGCGATGGGAGCGATAAAACTGATGCAAATAGCCGATATGGAGGGACATGAAGAGAGTATACTCAATTTGGCAAATGAGCTCAAGATGCCATTTTACGATTCGTCGTATGTTTATGCTGCCCGGATTTTGGGTCTGCCCTTGGTGACTGAAGACAAAGAACTTCGGAAGAAAGCGATAGGTAAGATCGAGACATTGGGCATAAGACAACTCGAAAAGCGTTAGAAAGGGCAAATATGGGGTGAAGGCTAACCTCTTTCGAATGGTTTATAGTCAGATATGGAAAAATTTTGGATGCACAAAACTTATAAATCGTAGTGTTATGCTTAAAAAAAGTGCCCGCAATTCCCCTAATGCGAAAGCGGTGGGGTTCGGTTGCGGGAGAGGAGTGTGTTAGGCATGGAGGGCTGCAAGAAGTATAACAATACGAGGATAGATATGCTTAGAATGAAGTATGAGCTGAGAAGCGAGTATAAAGAGGCCCTCCAGCATCTGAGGTTTTTCGGGTTGCTCAAACATAACAAGGCAGGAATGGCTAGTTAATTCCAAAGTTCAGCGCGTGAAGAACTCCAGCTTCCTTATACCAACTATCTCCTCGAACTCGACCCCTAGGGCATCGAGTACTTGCCCGAAGGTGCTCTCGATGTGCCCGACGTATTTGTCGACGTCGACCTCGTCGATCCTGGCGAGCTGCACGGGCTTCACGCCGAGGGGACCCTGAACCTTCACGTATGAGATTATGTCGCCTGGCTTTACCTCCTTGCCCTTCTCTTGGAGTTGCTTCGCGGCCTTAACGTGCTGGGGCGTGGTCTTCTGGTACCTCTCGACTGGTCGGGAGAGCATCACCTTGAAGGTGAGGTCGTCTAGGGAGTAGCGCCTGTTCTTTAGGTTGGTGTAGCAGTTCTGGACTATCTCCTTTATCTTGGTTTTTGCCCGATCAAAGTCTTGGGGAGATTTAACGTCCTTGAGGACTTGGGTCATTTCTCCGAATGCATCCTTTATGAAGACAGGGGTGTTGCGCTTCTTGCCCATCAGGCCCTTTATGTCAACCACTCCGGTGTCCATTACGCCGAGGTAGTTCTTCTTCCTACCGGAGAATGTGACGAATGTGTAGCGTTTGTCCACCTCGAGGTCTATGCCGAACTTGGACTCAGCCCACTCCTGTATCTGCGAGATTTGGGCTTTTGTTGGTTGGTACAAAAATAGTGAGTCGGTATCGGCGTATACGACTTGGACTCCCAAGTCTTTTGCCTTGTTTATCGTCTCTCTTATGATGTGCCGCCCGATGGCAGTGGTGCTGTCCGCGAGCGGGAGGCAGTATAGCGGGAAGATCTCGGACCCAAAGACTCCGTAGGACTGCCCACAGGGAATCAGCCTCCCGTTGCGACCAGCAAAGACTGTGTGATTCTTCATTGTTGTGATGCAGTAGACTTTTCCGTTGTACTGGATCTTGGTCTTTCTCCAATGGTCAGTATGTTGATTGGTGTTTCTCCAAGTCACTCTGAAGAGTTTGCAACGTTTGTCGTAAATGCGCTTTGATGAATAACCGAGTCTTGCAAGAATGACTGCAAGCTGATTTGCAAGTGTTGCGCTGGATGTGGAAAACAACATCTGTCTAGTAGATCCGTCTCCAGCGTAAAGTCCGTCTAAAAACGATTTTAGTATAGCGTTGTCAGCATGCATTATTGCAGTCGGAATTTTTTTCTTATGAGAACAATAGGTGCGGCTGCATTTTTCGCATTTTTCCTGAGTGTAGCAGTTTTCACTTATCCATTCGTATAAGAGTTCATTTGAGATCCTAAAGCCGCTTTTACAAATTCTGTATTTAATGCCAATTAGGTTAAGGACATTCTCGATATCATTTCTGCGCATGTTTCCGTTCGGATTGCCCTTTCCAGCAAACTGGGTGATGCCGATGTGTAGTTTATGTCCGCGCTTATTGCCACTGAGATATATCTTCTTTTCATTTCGTCCAAGGCGTCCCTCTGAAACAATCCAGCCGCAAAGTTTAGCAAAAAGTTCAAATTCAACCTTAAACGGGAGGCGATTTGCCCTCTCAACTATGTGGTCTTGATTGAACCTTGCCAGAGAGGGTTGACTGCCCAATTCGATAAGTCTATCAAGAGTCTCTTCAGATATGCGGTCTATTTCAGGGATGAAGAAAGTCTTCGAGCTTTTTTGGTAGTAGCCATTTAGGGTTCTCAGAAAAGACCATAGCTCGGGGTGTTGGCTGTCCACATGTCCTCCTTTTGCTTCAGGGAGTTTGATGGTGAGTCCCCAATTTTTTCCCTTCCCGAACTCCAAGAACGAGAAATATTTCGATGATTTTGTTAGCGAGATTTCGAGCTTCGGTATTATTAGATCTCTGGCGTTGTATATCGACTCTGCATCCATGAACTTCACTATCTTCTTCTTTCGGTCTGCGACAAGGAACCTGTGTTCCGGGGTAACTATGAGATCAGCACATCTGTTGTTCTTGAAGTGAATGAGGTAACCATTATAGTCGAACTCTTGAGTTTCGACGATCTCGTCCACCTCAGGCTCGAGGGTTTCCGGATTGACGTTTATGACTTTGTCGCCAATTTTGACATGTTTGACATTCTTCACGCCCTCGGCCGTGAGTATATCAGTATCGCCAGTGAAGCATGCATTTAAAAACACCTTCAATGCCTGCTGGACTACTTTGTACCAGTTCCGCTCCTCCAGTGAGAGGGAGGGGTCCTTTGACTTCTGTTTGAACCACTTGACCCTGACATCCTTCAACAGACCTATTACAAGTGACATCAGCCCGACCCTCTTTGTACAGACCCAGTGTTTGGTGTCTGGCACGAGGTTTGACTTGCAGGGCTCGTGGGAGCACCTCACGGTTTCGTAGCTCAGGTTCCATCTGGATATTATGCTGGGGTAGAGGCTCGCGAAGTCGAGTACGACCACATCGAAGTAGACATTGGACTCGGGCTTTATCACGATGGCTCCAAGGTACTTCTTGCCCTTTATTATGGCTTTTGTGGAAGCCTCTCCCTTTATGGCCTCGATGTCACTCTGGCGGGGAATGAGGTAGTTCCTAGCCCTGTGCTCATTGAAGAATAGGCTCCTGATCCACCTGGATATGCCTTGGCGCGTGACATCCTCCATGGACATCCTTGAGATCCTCATGATAATGGTGATGAGGTTCATGATCAGGTTGGAATTCTCTGAGGAGAGCCTGAGGACGATGAGTGCGTCCCTGTAGCAGTAGGAGGCCAGCTGGAAGTAGTCAAGCTCTGAGACAGTCTTCTCTATGGGGATTTTCTTGATGTTGAGGAGTACGCTGGCTATGGAGTCGAGTGTCACCTCACGGTACGAGTTGCCGAAGGCGTAGACCTGTATGGCGTGGTTGTGTAGGAACTTGTAGAGGTCGATGTGGACGCCCGTGGGCAGAAGGGCTATCTCCCTGCCCATGATGATTGGGATCTCCTCCTTCTTCATGCCCAAGATCTGGGCGCGTCTCCAGAGGTAGTGGAGGTCGAAGTTGTCGCCGTTGAAGGTTAGTACTATGGGGTAATCAAGGAAGTACTTGAAGATCTCCTTGATTAGGGAGAGCTCGTCCTCGAAGTAGAAGATCTCCACACTGTCGGGCAGCTCTGGGGGTCTGACCCCCTCGGCGACGTCTCCCCTTTTAAGCATGAGGACCCTGTTGAGACCGTCTGAGGATACCAAGGAGGCACATATGACCTGGTTTTCGGCTTTGCTTGGGTCGGGGATCCTGTCGATCGTCTCTGTGGCGACCTCTATATCGATGGCAACTCGTCTATAGTCAGGCACGGTAGTGATGAATAGTGGGAACCAGCTCGTGAGCGATTTCATAAGGTCGGGGGGCAATGTATGGAACGTTGCAGTCAGATTGTTGATTTGGAAGGGGCGGTCCTCCCTCACAAGCTGACCATCCCTGATACGGTAGGTGTAGCCAGGTATTAGCCCGAGGTCGTAGATGTAGCACTCGTGGTAACGTATGTTGTCTTCCCAAGAGTTCTCGAGGAGTTCCCTGATGCTGCCGTCCCGCCCACCTATCGAAAGAGGGTCTTTTGCGACGACCTTTGTCATTTTCAATTTTTTATCATGCAAAAGGTCGTACTTTTCCACCTCGGCGGTGAGGGATTCGTCGAAGCCAGGGTGGGAGGTGATCTGCCTGTCTGAGAGGAGGTCATTCAGCGGCAGGTCTGTCAAGAGGTAAGGTCGGTGGCCTGTGTTGTCATACCAGAAGACGATTCTCCCCCTCTCGACATCGTAGAGCTTCAGGAGTGCCTTGCCCCTTGCCCCGCTGTAGGTCGCTGATAGTAGGTAAAGCGTGGCAGTATTCTGCGGAGTCTCGGCGTCGAATACCGTCCTCTCGACTATCTCCTCCTCAGCGGGCTCCTCTGCCTCCTCGAGGACTTCCTCCTCTTCGGGCTCCTCCTTAAGTTTTGGCGGAGGGGGTAGCTCTTCCCTAAATTGTTGGCGGGGAGGCTCCTCCATCTCGGTTTTTTTCTCCTTGACAATGAACCTGTCCAAGCTAACCATTATGAGGCCCCAGCTCCGGTGGTGCGCATTACCCCGTCAGGCGCCACCTCTCGAGTTTCTCTTCCTCCGACCTCAGCTTCTTCAGTCTCTTGTAGTGGTTCTCGCAGAGATAGAGCCGGCTCGATTCGCTGATGTCCATACCTGCTTTGATCAAGAAGGTCGCATACGAAGGTGAGAGAGACCTGATGGCTGGTTCGCAGCAGTCCTTGACGGAGCATGTCTGCCCTTTCTTGACGCGCCCCACTGTTATCCCCAGAGCATACTATATTTATAGGCGCAAATTAACCTTTATGCAAGGGCCCGTCGTCTAGCTTGGATCAGGACGCAGAGACTTTAGGGCAAGGTAAAGTCGCGTAAGCCTGCGGAGCCTGAGGTCCTGGGTTCGAATCCCAGCGGGCCCGCCACTTTACAAAATATACTAAATCTTTTTTATCAAATCACTCTACCTTGCGAACAGTACTAAAGCTATGATGAAACCAACTTCCAAAATGGCAGCCAATAGAAATATAAAGTAAATTGCAGCCAGCGTCCTCCCCGTCAATCTTTCTGTTAGAGTCCGGTGCACAGCAGTATATATTCCGAAGGCTTCGAGCACCCCATGGGGTAGAAAAATCGCCATCGCCGTGGCGACCATGTCCATGGCTCGCCCGCCAATTACCACGTCCACCTTCATAACGCTCGCCACAAGGATTATCATGGTAAATACAATTGAAAAAAGGCGGGGGTGATTGAGAACAATGTATTCCACCCCTTTCTGCGGGAGAAATGTCTTCACACCCATGACATAGAAGCTCATGCCAATGATTATCAGCGAGACCACTATGACATTATGAATGAAGAACATCGCAACCGTCAAAGTTGGGCTCACGAAAAAACGCCTTATATTCTCTAAGAAAAGCCTATTTTCGAAATATGCAATACCTAGGAATAGCAAAAATGTTAAACCTAATGCTATCGTCTTACTTTTTTGCCTCATCGCATGCCTCCCATAAACCATTTTTCTCAAATGAAAGCACAATGATTACATGCACTCGATTTTTATACCGATTTTGTGACTTTCAGAATAACTCTATATTCGATGGCGATTCAGGTCCATAATCTAAGAAAAGTCTCCCGTAGGGCTGACTCATAAAATCTGCCTCAACCTTCAAAACAATAGTGCTGTTAGCTGGTATTATTCTGGTTTCTCCAGGATATTCGCCTTGAGTACTGTTAAAGGTAAATGAGTACGGACCTTTCCCTAAAAAAGGTCCAACGCCGCTACCAATTTTATACATAGTATTGTTATAATTGAAGCTCAATGTGACAGTGATATTGACTGGGCTTTGGTTTTGACTAAGATCTAGATATAATGTTGCATTAACCAATACTGCGAGCCTTAAATACGGTGATGTTGTGGGCGGCGAAGTTGCGATAACCTCATCATGTTTAACTGCTTGGGTAAAGTTGGATTGAATGTGTCCCCTGCCTGGAACTCTGTATGGTAATAATACCGGCTCTCCCTGGGAATTTTGGGACAAGTATAATGTAGCCCACTTAATCTCACCACTCGGAATATAATACGCTCCAACCATTATGTTTTCATCAGGAGTGACTACGGTCACGCTTAATACATCTTGGGCAAAATAGTATGTGGGGGAAATTGTTACTCTGTATTTACCTTGCCCCAAATACTCTATGCTCTTAATATTCCTTGGCAAGGTTTCGTTTGTCGAACTATTGATAACATTTACTTTTACTAATTCAGGTTTTAGGTTTTGAACTGGTTTGGTGGAGTATTCATCTTTTCCCTGATTGACTTCAAATTCGAAGGTCGTGCTGCC
>CAZQQB010000025.1:8272-13455 GCA_964595415.1 uncultured Nitrososphaerota archaeon
ATGAGTCCAACCTTTGAAACCGTAGGCTTCGATGTCCATGCTGTATTCCGTAAAAACTTGGCTGGTTCCTGTTAAGTTACCCCAAAATATGTTAAAATCAACGCCAGTCTTACCAAGGGGCGACTCTCTCATAACCATCCTAAGACTTAGATGCGAATGGGCTGCCACGACTGAGTTCGCCCACTTTGCAATAAAACTTTCGCCGGCAGCTTCTGCGAAATATTCATCTCCGGTAGAATTGTATCCATGTGTTGCCAAACTCAGCGCGTATGTTAAACAGCGGTCGAGATCACTCGTCACGCCAAGCACCAACTCCTCGACGGGCTGGTAATTCAATTGCTGGTTGTTGAGGCCTGTCTGGTGAATTGAGAGGACGAGAGAGAGTGTAAATGTGGCTATTATAACTGCAGCGATTATCACGAACTGACCGCTTTTTTTCCTGTCAAATCCCTTCATTATTATGTTCTCCAATAAAGTCATAGCAACCCTTCCTTAAAGATTTTTTCCGGACAGATGATATCATTCTCGCAACATTTCTTTGCATATTTCATCCCTGCCCGGCGCGGGCAATGTTTAGGACAAGATAATATATATTGCCTGCCTTTGAGGTATAGATTGTACTTGCATATGCCACCTCTTTCGATTTCATGATCTCTTCCATTGGGGCATTACTGATGCTCCACGTATCTGGATAAAAAGGAGGAAACAGGTCTCCTGTACAGTTATAAATTTTGAGGCTGAAGTATACCCCCGTAGGGAGAAATTTCTGCACCACGTTCTTCAGATAGTTAATTCCGATCTCTGGGTGTTTCTCTAAAGTTTCTTCAATGGTTCTCGACTCCATCATGCGGTGTAAAACATTATATCCCAATTTGTTTAGGTCCGTTGTCTCTTGGGAGGTTATCGTCTCTGAGGATCTTATAATGAAAAATGCTGCGGAGAAGACTATGTATATTATCGCTGCCGCTATTATCGTTTCCAAGATCCGCATCTGCCCACTTTTTTCATCAATTTTCTTCTTAGTGCTCATCACCACGCCATCCTCCAGACCTGCAGCCTCATCGTGTAGCTAGATCCGCTTATTATTACATTCCTGTCAAGGGAGTAGGCAAAAGGAAGCGAAGTAACCTCTGGTATCGAGCTATACCGCGTAGGCACATCCTTCCACACAACGATTAAGTTATTTCCAGCAGAGGAAATCGCAAGAAAAACAACTGCGGTTGGCTCGACAAAACTTATATTGTATATGTTGTATGTGGTACCGATAATCTTTGTGTGGCTGGATGAAACGTATTCTATAACGTTACTTCCTGCGGACTTTAAAACAGTCACCTGTGTTATGCTACCTGTTATATTTTGTGACTTGTTAAGGAGGAGGTTGTTCCCAATGATGTATGCCTTTATTGAACTTCCACTTGGAACGTATGTCTTTGTAAATCTTATACCGTAGTAGTCAACAACCGCAACCAGAATTTTCTTAGAGTTTTGTGGAACATCATCGAATGAAATTCTACATTTTCCAGTGGGGTCGGTTGCATTAGTTTTCAAGTTTGTGCCTTTGAACTGCATAATGTTTTCGTCATAGTATATCGTTTTTGCACTCACTTCGGCGTTGACTAGTGGCATTCCATTCTGATCTGAATAGACGGCAACCTCATACAAATCGCCACCCAATTGAGTTACTTTAACATCCAAGGCAGGCGTGAACCCCAGCGCTATGCCGTAGTCTTTGCCAAGGTTAAGCAACCTTATTACATCGCTTGGCTGGATATAAAATGGACTATCTTGGCATAACCTTTGAACCTTATCTGGATCTAGGACATAAGCGTCTCTTACTGTCTCGCCGAATTTCGCCAGCCCAAAAGCGGTCAAGTTGCTAGAACTTATGTTTATGTTGCTGCCCCAATCTGGAGGATTACCGGTCTCGAGTATGAACTGAATCATTATCTTCTGCGTGGTTGTTTTAAGTTGCTCTCTGCCTGATATAGTAATGGAGGACTGTGGGACTGTGCTGATCATGGTGGATGCAGCTATCAACATGGTTACGATAACTATTGTGGTAAAGAGATACTCGTAAATATGCATGCTATGTGCCTCCGGGTGGCACCCAAATCCCTATTCCTCCATATACGCAACTTGAATTGCATTTCCAACTCCAGACTACAAAATTTGGCACTCCGCCAAAAGCATAGCTGGAATATCTCACCGATCCAGATTCTCCTCGTCTGACCTGAAGCGTCCCTACACTACCTAGTGTAGAATCTGTCTGACCTTCCGCCTTCAAGATCACATTGGTAGAATTGGAACTTATTGGTATCAAAGCCCGAGAATATATGTCTCTTCTCGTTACCAGCTCTGCCTGCAAATAGTATCTTGTGCCTTGGCCTGTTTCGTTAACTACAACGACTCTGATCATATATGCCCTTTCATTAAGGTCAATCGGCAAATTTACAGTTTTTATTAAGGTCTGGTTTTCTAAAGCCCCTCCAAATTGAGTGAGGCTTACCACCTCAACAAGGTTTAGGGCAACACTTTCTGCGATCTGTCCCAGTTGGGATTTGTAAACATTTGCCTCTATATATGATACCGTTGCTTGGTATGCAACTCCAACCGTAACGACCAGACCTATGAGTGCTACTGTCCCAACCACGTGTTGTAGCGGCACATCCATTTCCCGTTCACTCCTCTACCCCATAGAGATTCTGATTACGGTCTCGGTGAAAATTATTGCAGTCTTCATCCCTGGCTCTGATACAAGATAGATCGGCCTTAAGTTATGATCACTGGTCCTAACATAGAGTATTAGATAGTCACAGTCGTAACTACGAGTTATGATGTTAACACGCTCATTTTGGATCTTCAAGTTTATAGTCCCCGAGCCGCCTAAGGGTCCGGCCTCCAGCCTAATGAATGAGACCTCAGTAAAGTTGTAAGAAACATTCCCGACCAGCAATATCGAGTTTGTCGACACTCTGATCCTGTTGTAGTCGAGAATTATTCTGGCACCATCGCCCACATCTATTCGGGCATAACCTAACTGACCAGACATGTAAACTATGGTGGAAGAATTGCCGACCAACTCCATACCCGCAGTTGCCGTCCTGCTCCCTCCACGATAAATGAGGTTGTACAAAGGACCATACCATGTTGAGTCGTAGAGGGTCTCATACTGTGATATTAGGTAGGTCACCTCAACCCAAAATTCGCTGATCTGGAGCGTCTCATACTCCCCTAAAGAAGTGGCTCTAGCCCCTATCTCTAAATCATTGAGATCCGTCCAATTCCATTCTTGGCCAGTGATTGGGTTTTTGTACATAATGGTGCCATTATAGTTAGTGAAATTTGTCCTTGATATTGGGCCAATCTCAGTCTCATTATAGAGATTGCCGTTAATTTTCCACACAAGAATCGCCTTTACTTCCCCCTCGTAATAAACCTCCATTTTGATCATATCAACATTCAAGTAAAATGCCTGATTTGTTGACTTAACCCCTTTTATCTTGATTTTCCAATTCCCTGAACCGTCGATAAAGTCTTTGGGATTAACGGTTATACTTTGGATTACTTGTTGGGTATTATTAGCGGGCAAACTATTATTGTAATAATAACCACTTCCTGAGGTTGAATAGTTCCCCAATGTATAGTTGTAGACCTGAATTGTAGTATTAACATCATTAGTTGTCCATGCCAAATCAACCCTCCACGTCAAATTCACCCATTTTGCTGTATTGGATGCTCCAGTAAATTCAACTTCGCAAGTATTCTCTGGTGGGACTATTACTAACCAAATATCATCAAAGTAGACAGTTAAAGTTAAATCTTTGCCTGTAGTGAAATTTCCTATAAGTTGTAAATTGTAAGTTCCAAGTTGGTTTAAGTTAACGGGACTAGATCTGTAAATCCAATCCGTGAAATTTGAACCTCTAGCACTAAGGGAGAAGTACCTTGAATCATTAAAAATTGGAAGTCTTGTTTTATCGGGGTTTTCTATGAATATACTAGCGTTTATCCATCCAGCATCACCTGCATTTCCCTCTATTCCCATTCTGTAACGCCAATATAGGGTTGCCGAAGTAGGCACTGAGGATATTTGGAAAGATTGGTTTACCTGACCAATTCCAACTGTATTTTTTCTCCTTATCATTTGAACATAAAGCGAATTAGGGGTACCCGAAGTTGGAAAGAAACCGCCTTCAGTTTCTTTGTTGGCGTCTTGTACATCCATATATTTCCAATTCAAATCCGATCGCTGCGTAATGTTGCCATCCCTGACAATATTTTCAGGCACACCACTTGGGTAGCTCTTAAAAATTAAGTAAATATTGTCACTATTTTTTAAATCATCAAGGCTACCACTATATTTCTCCGTTGAACCTAAAAGAGTGTACCTCGTCGGATAGTATTCTCCTCTCGATGCACCTGAAGCTTTGGCTCTGAAATAACCCTTAATGCTATCCACCGTCCAATTCTGGGAAGGCGTGACATCGCTTAGTTTCTCAGTCTCTATGAGATTCGTATTTTCTGTTCCTGTGACCTTTACACCGGTATCATCGTTTATTGGATAGTCATTCGTGCTCTCCCAGTGGCTTGTCTCGCCTCCAAAAGTGGTCCAATTCTGATATGTTCCCGCATCGTTTGGTCGGATAGTCAAATTCCCGCTAACGATCTCAACCGCCGACGTTGAAATTTGGATCTCATCCGTACTTTGATACACACCTATCCCTCCACTCCTTTGATTGAACTGCAGGTAGCTCCCAGAGCCCGGTCTCAACGCAACATCCTGTATCACTTGGTTCAACGCCAACATGTTTGACTTAGCCTGCTCAAACTCCGTGTTCGTGACCTGCATCTCCAGAATGTTCGTCGACACAAAAGACGCTATGACCAATATTATGAGCAGTATTGCCGTAATTATCACAGTAGAAACAACAGGTGAGACGCCCTTCCCTTTTAGCGTCCTCTTGGCTCTGCAAACCTTAGCCCTCCCTCCCTTCACAGTGCGACCCATCCTTAGAACCGCCAACACCCAATCACCACAGAGACCCCATTGGAATATACGCGAGAGCTATCATTATGGCAATTGAAACCAAAACCAGTATGACTGCGTGTTTAAATCCATTTGACAACGTTCCTGTATTTATCTTACCTGTGACCAATCCTGTGAAGAATACCTGCAACATCAG
>CAZQQB010000026.1:0-7412 GCA_964595415.1 uncultured Nitrososphaerota archaeon
AGATGCATCCTTGAACCTGACACCGTCCTCATCTACCACCAAATAGACTGGATCCTCACTCGCCCCTCTCACCACGATCCCTCCAAGACCTGCCATCCTCATGGCCACACCGCACCTGCCACCCGCATGGCTCTCCCCAAGATTCTTGGTTAGGGGCGACTTGAACATGGCAACCGTCTTTGACGCAAGTGGGAATACCCCGTTCAAGTACCCAATGCAGAATATGACGGGGTTTTCAGGCGATAGGGCGTCCGCGCCCTTTGGGCACTCTTCCTTCAAAAGCCTTATTCCGACCCCTGCCCCGCCTAAGAAATCCTTGAAGAGGTCAGACCTCTCCTTTATCCAATACCTCCTGTTGCTCAGATCTACGTAGAGAACCCTCGATAAAGCTGCACTGTCCATAATATCCCTAGACCTCCTCCATCTTTATTACCCCGTATGGGCAATATGACACACAGTATCCGCAATAGGTGCATACGGTGGGCTTGTCTAGCACTTCGTCCCAGAATATTGCTCCAATGGTGCAGCCCGCTACGCAGTTACCACAAGCGATACACTTTCTGTAATCAAGCCTTACGCCGCCCCCCTCCCTCTTCGTCAGCGCTCCCATTGGGCAGACCTTAAAGCAGGGCGGATCTTTGCATGCCCTACAAACCTTGACAGCAAAACCGTGCTCGAAGCCCCCAGTGGATACAACAAAGATTGCCGTTCTCGCGATACCCGCCTCCCCGAAACGCCTGTTACACGCAAACATGCAAGATTGACAACCCACACATAGGTCCACATCCACAACATCGAGCCTTTTGACCATTTTTACTAACCATTAATATGGAGGTTCATGACTGTATTAAACCCTTTTATCTCTCTCAATGACCCCATCCGTGAGGGTGGGGTAGTTCATTGGCTTGGCAGTAGCGCCGATATAATGTAATAAACCCCGAGAACCGAAAGCAAAACTCCAGTCACCCTATCAAGTATTGCAGACCTTCTGAGCACCTTCTTCTTTCTTTCTGTTTTCAAAGTCTCCATAGCAACGGCGAATATCGTAAGCGGATTCCTAGGCAGAAGGAGTAAATAGTCAGCGCAAGCCCCCCCAGTGAAGAAATCTCCGCCAAATGCGACCAATGAAAGCGCACTAATTAGCATGGGTGCCCCTCTTCCCACAATTGTCAAAGCATAAGCGATCCCAAAAACAAAAATTCCACCACTAATTTTGTGAACCTTCATACTCGACAAAGGAAGGCGGATTAATCGCAAAGCCCAATAACGAGCATTACTCTGCCTCCTGCAATATTGAGCAAATGCCCCGCATCATAAAGAACTAACCCTCCAAAAGATCCAAACGCGATTCCGAGTGGGACAAACACAACTAATATGCCGATTGAGAATAGAATTGCTGACGAGATCTTCCCCTTCGAACCTAAAAGCCCTGGCATATATGGCGCAACCATCACTAAGTTTATCGGGCAGAATCCAGCTGTTACCCCTAATATTACTACACTCAACCACAACATATAAGCCTTACATTACTTACCCCACCCGATGTTAAATTATTTTGTATTCAATAACGCAATAGATAAACAATAAAGGGATGAAAGCACACAATATTTCAAGCATAATAATTAGAAGAGGCGATTAAGGTGCGATTTAATCTGGCGTTTGTCGGGTTTGGTACTGTTGGGAGAGGACTTGCCGAACTCCTAGTTGAGAAGCGATCTTTACTGGAGAAAGTTTATGGAATGGAGTGGCGCGTGGTTGCGATATCAGACATAAAGCTAGGCTCCATAATTGACGACAATGGTATCAACCTAATCGAAGCTTTGCGCTTGGCCGACTCTGGGCGGAATCTGGAGGTGCTCCCGGCACAGAGGAGGGGTCTTTCTGCTTTGGATGTAATAAAAGAGTCGTCTGCCAACACCGTAATAGAAGTGACCTGGACAAACATCGTCGATGGCGAGCCTGGTTACACTCACATCAAGACCGCCCTATCCCTTGGCAAGAATGTCGCCACCACCAATAAGGGCCCAATCGCCTTATACTACAGAGAGCTAATGGATCTTGCTAGGAAAAAAGGAGTACACCTCCGATTCAAAGGCACCGTCCTCAGCGGGACCCCTGCCTTCAACCTCTTCGAGGGCCCACTTTTAGGTTGCTCGGTCCTGTCCATCAGAGGAATTTTGAATGGCACCACAAACTTCATACTTACAGAGATGGAGAAGGGCGCCGACTATGCTGCGGCTCTGAGAGAGGCGCAGAAATTGGGCTACGCTGAGGCAGACCCGACTATGGATGTTGAGGGCATGGATGCCGCTGCAAAGCTGGCTATTCTGGCAAACGTAATCTTGGGCACGAGTATAAGACCTGTAGACGTTAAGCGTAGGGGCATCGCCTCGATAACTTCTCATGATATTCAAAATGCCGCACGCAAGGGCGAGCGCATAAAACTTATGGGGAGGGCTGAAAAGGAAGGAGAAAAAATCCTTGCTGAAGTTTCACCAACTTCGCTCCCAATCTCCGATCCCCTTGCAAATGTCATGGGAGTAACAAATGCTATCACCTTCAAAACCGACTGCTTGGGCGATGTAACTGTGATAGGTCCCGGGGCAGGAAGGAAAGCCACGGGCTACGCTCTGCTATCAGACCTGCTATCAATTGCCTGCAGCAGATAAAATCCAACAACCAATGTCCCCTTTCTTCTACTCTACATGTTTACTTGGGCGCCTTATTGCCAAACTCTCTAAAAAATAAAATACATTAAATACAGAGAATTAAAAAGTTATGAATAATCCAACTGACAGGGGTATATCTTATGGATTACGGGGAAATCACTAAAAGATTAAAGGAATCGCTGGGACTTGAGAAATCTCCCGTTGCCGTCAAATTCCTTAAACCCGGTGAATCTGTTCCCGAAGGCTTCGAAGTTCCAACGAAAAAGACCCGTTTCTGCCAGGCCGTTATGGAGGCGACTTGGGGCAAAGCTCTCGCAATCATCCCGACAGAGATGGCATGCGGGCCAGGACCTGGGTCTTTTGGTGCTCCTGTCAAGGAGAAGGTTCTGAAGGGCGAGGTTCACTATTCATTAGGACTATTTGAGAAGCCGGAGGCTGCGATTAGGTGCCTCGGCGCCAACACGAAGATGATGCCTGGCGCGGTGGCGTATGTGCTTGTGGTTCCATTGGACCGAGTCCTAGTGGAGCCAGACATAGTTATACTGAGGGTCTTGCCAGAGCAGGCAATGTGGCTCTGCCACACTTGGGCTTACAGGGATGGAAACCATCTCAAGATAGAGCTCCAGACAGAGGCCAGCGTCTGCTCGGGTATAACCGTCTCCTCGTACTTGAAAAACGAGTTGCAAATCGGTCTTGGCTGCTACGGCTCAAGATCCGCAACAGACTTGGGTCGGAACGAAATGCTGGTTGGAATTCCGGGCTCTGCCCTTGTTAGAGTAGTAGAAACCCTTGAACGACTAGGGAAGCCGATGCTCGACTCTAGAAGCAAGCGGATTTACCTTGAGGCTTACCCCGAGAAGAAACCCGAAGCATCAACACCCAATCATTGAGACAAACTCAAGCCCAAAATAGGGTATTTTTCACTAATTTTTAATTAATTTACGATTTATTTTCAATCCTATTATTCACTTGTAGTTATCTTTATTTATTTTCCAACTAAATCAATGTGCATTCTAAGGTAGTTTTTCAACCCCTTAGTTATCAAAAAGTTCATCTTCACGTTACCTTCCCGCATACCCTATCTCTCACGTGCCAAGGCCTCCTTATCAGCAATTTTACTCTCTCTGCTGCATCTTCAATGCCATTGACAAGGTAGTCCGTGACACCCTCTATGATTTGCAGTGTGATCCCACCGGCCTTTGTGTCCACGACCGGCACACCCTTCCACAGCGCCTCTGCCACGGTCAACCCGAACCCCTCACGGGTCGAGAGCTGTAATGCAGCGTTAAAAGATCTCGAAAGCGTTAACCTCCACATCCATAACCCCGTCTAGGTTGGTTAATATGTGAATTTTTCTATCAACGTCCGCGTACTTCACCGTTTTATTGTGCCACTCCCCACCCTCAGCATCGTAATGAGCAAAAGATCCTACAGTAACAGCTGAATGTTTTCTACCTCATTCTTGACTATCCTAAATACATCATTTGCTCCCATCGGATTCTTCCAGGGATCGAACCTTGCCACCTATCCTATAATAGGTCTCTCTGGGTCAACGTCATACCTCTCCAGCACCTTTTGGATCTCAGTCGGAGTTAACGGCATGTTCTTCGCTGATATATTTCAAAATGGTCTCCAAGTTTGTATCCTCTAAAAAGAGCTGGTACGTCTCGTCCATAAACAGGTTTACCGACTCGTTCAATGTTAGGTCCAGCCCCTTATCCTCAATAACAGAAGTCCCACGCCTTCCAATCAGCACCTCGAGGATCCTTCTACCACTAATGACCCCCATCGACCATGCCCTCATCATCAGTCACCACTACTCTGTAACGCCCCTTACCATACCGTATAAGACTCATAACTTTTATGAGTGGGTCACTCAACTTTACTGCAAAATTCGATGAGACAATCTCGCTAATCTTCGCAAGATTCGTAATACTATTGTTCCGGCAAATTATAACCCTTTTTTTGCGCGCTGCACAAAAAAGATAAAAATCTCCTTGGCGCCTCTACACAAGGAGGGCCGGTAGATTAGTGGCAGATCACCTGCCTTGCACGCAGGGGGTCGTGGGTTCAAGTCCCACCCGGTCCACCAGAAACTTTTCTTACCAAGAAAAGTTTCATCAAAAGAACCAAAAGGAGCGAATTTTACCATCAAATTTTTCAGCCGGTCAGGCTACGTACCGAAGTCTTAACATGGTACGGTACGATGGTCTCGAGGACTTCAGGGCATTCCTCGAAGTCGACCTGAACCAGAAGCCCGCGACCGTCAGGGAGCACCTGCGGTACGTCCGGCGCTTCCTGGAGGGGACCTTCCCCGAAACCAAAGAAGGCATCAGATCCTTCCTCCTCCAGTACTCTGACAGGCCGCCGTCCAAGTCAAACGCGATTAAGGCCCTCAGGCGCTACTTCCGCGACTTCCTCGGCAAACCGGGCGTCGTGGAGGGCTTCAGGATCCCGGCGGGCAGACCCTCGCTCCTGCAGCTGCCGTCAAAAGCGCAGCTGGGGGCATTCCACGGCGCGCTCCCCCTCAAGCACCAGGCCGTCTTCCTCCTCCTGGCGTCCTCAGGCCTGAGGAAGGGCGAGGTCCTTTCCCTTTCCAGGGGGGCAGGTGGACTTGGAAAGGAGGGTCTTGGTCCCAAGAACTCACACAGGGGCCACTAAGCACAACTGGTACGGGTTCTTCAACAGCGAGGCCAAGGAAAGGCTCGAGGAGTACCTCGCGTCCAGGAAGGACCGCAAGGAAAAGCTCTTCCCCATGTGGATGCCAGGGTTCAAGAAGGCCTGGGCAAGGGCCTCAGAGAGGTCAGGGGCCAAGGTCACACCAAAGATCCTCAGGTTCTGGTTCGCCAATGAGATGGCCAGGCTGGGGGTCCCAGACAGGTTCATAGATGCCTTTCAAGGGCGCATCCCTCGCTCTGTCCTGGCGCGCCACTACACCGACTACTCCTTGGAAAACCTGAAGCAGATCTACGACAAGACAGGGCTGAAGATCCTCTCTTGACCGTTAAAAAAAGCACAGAACGCCAGAGATCTACGCATGAGGCTGTCCTTACCCGACTTGGCATTTATTTGGTGTCTTGTCATCTGGGCTTGGCTTACCGTGTTAGCGATCACTCACCAAAGCATCCTCCCATTCAATTTTGGTTTAATGTATATATACGTGATTTCTTTTGTCCTGTCGATCCCAGGCGTCCCTGCCTATCTCATTTGGAAATACAAAAAAAAGGAAAAAAATAAAGAAAATTAGCATGTGACGAAGCCAACATAGTCTATCTCTGCTAGGATTTCGCCGCCTATTGTTTCAGCACTGACTTGGATGTAGCGTAGGATTAATGCTTGTGGTCTAGGAAGGTTATTAGTTGAAGTAATCAACGCAACGTTTGACTTAACATTATTTATGAACTCACCGTAATCAATTATGAAAGTATAAAACCTCCAACATTCATCTTGTCATTATAAACATGTTGTAGGCGCATATCTGCATTATACTTATCCCCTAGTGTATAAGACCATCCTGTTGGAAAGACCCAATAAACAACATTTGCTATCTTTGCAGTTCTATGAATAAATAAGTCAACGTGAAGGGACTGTATATTATTTGTACCAGGCAGGAAATCAAATATTGTATCATTGATTTGTGCAACACTTAGTTTAAATATAACGTTAAATGGTATTAAATGAATGTTCAAGGCGAGGGATAATGTCATTTCCTTTTGACATGAGGAGATTTTTGATATTACCTGGAAGACAACTCGTTGGAATATCAGGAGAGATGAAGATCGATGTCGAAACACCTCTTCTCTTAACATCCATATTTGCCAAGCACAACATTGTGCTTCGACATTTCTTAACCTCAGCTGTGGATGGGAATGAAGAAAAAACCTTGACGTTTGTTTTGTTGGATGTTACTAATTATGACAGTACGCTGGAGGCACTAACAGAGGAGCTGAACAAGAGCGGGTCATTTAGAGTTTTAAAAATAATAAAACCATTAGTTGATGGTTTAATAGCAGATACGGCGTCGTATCCACTAAAAGTGGGGACAAAGAGGGGGGTTATTTTAACTGAAGTGGAATACCGCGGCTTATTAACCGAAGTCCGAAAGTTATTCGGTTCTGGGGGAGATACGCTGCTATACCATGTGGGCTTTCACACGGGCATGAGGCTCGGAAGGATGTATGAGGGCATCGCTGAGAAGGTTGGGATAAAAGACCCGAATAAGATCCTTAAGCAGATAGCCACCAATATGTTTCAGTTGGCTGGATATGGGCGCATGGAGGTCGTTGAACTTGCGACAGACCGAGCAGTGATTCAGGTTTATGACTCTGTAGAGTGTGAATTGGGTAAAGGGAGGGTGACGCCCTACAGTCACCTACTCCGTGGGATTATAGCAGGCACTCTGTCCGAAATCTTCGAAAGGGGATTTACAGTTGTAGAAGAAGCGTGCATAGCCAAGGGAGATCCTGTTTGTCGCTTTGAGGCATGGGTGAAATAAGCCAAATTTAGAATGAGTTAAAAGTTAAGGGCAAATGATTAGTTATTCGAGAAGATCCTTTAGATTTGAGAGTATTATTGATAATGTTAGATTGATGAAGTTAGACATTCGTGCTGTTAATAGGGGATCTATCGCGACATCTATGTAAGCATCTTCGCAATTGAATAGTACAACATTATCGCTTTTTCCAAGTTCTCTATCTTTACGTACTCGTTTGGCTGGTGGCCAAGGCAGATATTATTCCTAAG
>CAZQQB010000026.1:7422-9774 GCA_964595415.1 uncultured Nitrososphaerota archaeon
AAGGTCGTCTTTGCCAGGTCCCAGAACGATTATGGGTATATTACGCCTCGTGGCAAAGATCGCAGCATCGGTATAGAAGTTCACGCCATATAGGTCAAGGTCTCTTCCAACGAACAACCTCTTTTGCGACCTTAACGATCTCCTCTTTTTCGTTTGTTGCCACTGGCTGCCTCTCGTTTATAACCCGCATCTCTGCTTTAAAAGTCGGTATTTTCATCTCTAATTCATCAATCATTTTCCCCAGTCTCTCCAGTATTACTCGGTGGCTTTGGCTTGGCACGGGCCTCAAGTCGACGGTTGCGATGCATCTGTCCGGTATTGAGTTTGTCTTCACTCCCCCGCTTATTGTTGCAATTTTTTTCGTAGGCGGGGAGAGGTACCGGTCTTGCACATATGGAATCGCCTCCCAAGTGCTCTTCACCATTTGAAGTAGAGTCATCATGTGCTCAATTGCATTGATCCCAACATGGGGCTGCGTGCTGTGGGCGCTTTTTCCGAAAGTTTCAAACTCCAGCCAAAGTGTACCCTTCTCGGCTACAACAATATCGAGGCTTGTTGACTCAGGGATAATTATTCCGCCTATTCCCTCGAGGCTATTATGCTCCACGTAGTGCTTGGCACCTATGCTATCGGTCTCCTCACCAGCGAATGCCGTGACGTACAAGTCTCCCTTAAGCCGCCCATTTGATGCCAGGAGGGCAGCTACCACGGACATGGCAGCGACTCCTCCCTTCATATCCGAAACCTCCCTGCCCCAGATCTTCGACAACATCCCCGCAGAAGGGATCCCTTGTCCATGTAGTTCTATCTCCCGCCGGTACTACATCGAGGTGACCGTTGAACATGAGAGCGGGGCTTTCCCCTTCCCTTTAAAACCGCAATCACATTTGCCCTATTTTTGTCCACTTCCACAAGCTCGGTCTCCAGCCCATACGCACTTAGCCGCTTGTTAAGAAGCTCAGCGGCAGGAAGCTCGTCCCCTGGCGGGTTTACGCTCTTTATTCTGACGAGTTCTTGGGTCAGTTTAATGACTTCATTCTTTGCAGAGGAAGGATCTACTTCCATAAATCATCAGTAAGCATACTTCCTGAGGTTATTTAACCGTTCTCTAGACTTAAAAATTGACGGGCTTTAGGTAAAAATACGAAAACCGCACGCTGATCTGATGGAATCTCTGAGATTGGGGTTACAAGTCCAAGTATCAGCAGTTGCTAGACCCTTTGCCTGAACCTTGATACGATGATTGAGAGAGCCAACGCAACCACAATAAGCGCCGATGCGACCTCTATCGCCGTAATGATTATTGGCATCCCACTTTGTTTTACCAAGATTCCTGCCAATGCCCAAAGAACTACCAGCCCGTAGCCCAAATCCTTTCTGCTGATAATGACGATTATTGTGATTATGGTAGCGATTATTATGATCAAGGTTGCACGATTCACGGGGGGCAATCCGAAACCATCCCATCCAAGCGCTGATAATGTCAGAGACGTTCGCTATGGATGCAATGGTGATCCACCCCAAGTAGACGCTGAAGGGGAGATGGACGGCAAGTTTTTCGCTCAGCTGGGCTGATGATTTGCCTATGCCCAGCCGTAGATAAATTGCTATCAGCGATGCCAATAGCAGAAACATCAAAAAGATTGAGATGATGAGTAGCTCATATTGCCAGACAAAGAGCTAAGCCATGTTAAAGAGGCAGCTTAATACAAAAAGCCACCCAATTTTCTCTCGAAATTCGCTCACTGAACGGCTCAGTAGTTGGTAGATCACGCCCCATATGGAGGATGTGTAGCCTGCAGGAGTGATGAGAGTTGGATAGGGTCGGAAATTTCTACGGTCAGTCTGCCTCCAATTATTGTGGTGCTGCCCGCGATATTTTTGACAAAAACGGTCAATCCGAAAGCCACAATGTTAATCAATCTCAGAAAGATGAAGTTATTCGCCTAGTCACACTAAATCCAAAATCCTTCTTGTCCATATAAAGTATTCCGCATCTCCAGTTACATAACACAAAAATCCGAGGTTGAAAAAATACAAACGGAAGTTGAAGTGAGATATCACTTGGATCAGATTGCTGCCGTCAATTTCCAAGGATCAAAAACAAAGAGTTGGGATAAAAGAATCCTTTGAAACTTTCTCTTTCTGGTTAGTTCCTTTTCTCTTCTTCGGGCGTGGCTCCTTTTTCTTCAGGCTTTGCTTGCTCCTTCTCCAGGCCCTTCCTCTCCTCCTCTATTTCCTTTTCGATCTCCTCAACTGGCTTGGGCGATGGAGTGGTGGCGAGTGCATAACCGATCCAAGCAAGGATTGCAAGGATTGCTGCCACTGCCACAAAGGCAGTTATCTGGAGAA
>CAZQQB010000026.1:9784-13053 GCA_964595415.1 uncultured Nitrososphaerota archaeon
TGCCCACCAGCCCGTGAAGAAGACAAGCCAGCCGTAGACGATTATCCCAAGAATTCCAACTATGACAAGAAGCCCACCTAAACCTTGATCTCTACTCAAAAAATCACCCCATAAAAAGATTATTTGATATGGATTCCAATATAACATTTTCCCAACTGCGGAAAGAACTGACATCCACCTCTACTTTAAAGGCAATTATTTTGATTGGAACTTTAAATTTCGCTAGGTCAGAAGCTTGCCCTCATATCAATGCCATTAGACTGAATAAATGATGCGCCCGCCTAAAATAAGTCAACATTTTTTATGATCTCCTGTAAGATTCTGAAGTCACTGTTGATCGGGATATCATTCGAAAACCTTCTATGACCGCTTCTTTATCCCTTACGAAACCCTTAGCATATTTAGACCCTGGATTCCAAAGATCGATAGACGTTTGAACGGCTGATGGGCTTGAACTTAATCGAGTTCTATTGTGGGCTTACTGTTGAGTTTAGTCCGTGACAAACGCCATCCGAACTCAAAATAATGCTTTCTAGCTTGTATGCACAACGCCAAACCTTAATAGAAACCCATCCGTCTAGGTTCAAGTATGGGGGAGAAGAGGGTTTTTTCGACATGCCCAAGAGACTGCTATGATACGTGTGCCATGTATTCCTACGTGGACGATAGTGGCATGATCGTGAGGGTTGAGGGGAGGAAAGATCACGGTCTCACGAAGGGTTTCTTGTGTAGGAAAGGGCAGAAGATCTTTGATTGGGTTTATTCAACTGAACGTTTGAAGTATCCCATGAAGAAGGTGGGACCGAAGGGAAGCGGCAGGTTCGAGAGGATAAGTTGGGAGGAGGCTTTCAACACAATCGTTCAGAAATTAAAGACGGTTATAAGGGATTATGGACCGCTCGCTGTTCTTCCATACGAGTATGCGGGGCACATGGGGCTGCTTAGTAGGTACTACCCGTACAGGTTCTTCAACAAGGTCGGAGCTTCGCAGCTGGAGTACACCATATGCTCTGAGGCTGGGGAGTGGGCACTCAAATACCACTATGGAACCCACGCGGGCATGGATCCAGAGGATGTAACAAACTCTAAGTATTTGGTGGTCTGGGGGTTCAATCCAGCTTGGACGAGCGTTCACTTCCACGCTCTGATAATGGAGAGCGGCGCAAAGGTTGTGGTTATAGACCCTGTGAGGAGTGAGACTGCGGAGCATGCGGACTTGCATATTCAATTGAGACCCGGGACTGACTCGGCGTTGGCACTCGGCGTGGCGAATTACCTGATCAAAAATGACCTCTACGATAGGGAATTTGTCGAGAAATACACCTACGGCTTCGAGGAGTTCCGAAAGGCAGTCCAGCAATACACGCCGGAGAGGGTCTCCGGGATATGCGGGATTGACGAAAACATCTTCAAGAGCTTCGCTGAAGAGTACGGACGAACAAAGCCATCAGCAGTGCTCATCGGGCTTGGGCTCCAAAGGAACGTGAACGGCGGTGAGATGGTAAGGAGCATATGTCTGCTTCCAGCCTTGACTGGGAACATAGGTAGGCGTGGAGGCGGGTTCTTCTACGCAAATGAGGCTTATTTTACGGTAGACTATGATATTTTAAAGGGCCGTGCAGGCAATAGGCGGAGGATAAACATGATAAGGATCGGGGAGGCGCTGCTGGACGAAAGCCTGAAACCGCCCATAAAATTCCTTTTCGTTTACAACTCCAACCCTGCGGCGGTCTGTCCGGATCTCAACAGGGTGAGGCAGGGGCTATCGAGGGAGGACCTGTTCACGGTGGTGCATGACCTTTTTATAACAGATACGGCAGAATTTGCGGACATAGTCCTGCCGGCGACGAGCTACTTCGAGGCGTTTGACATCCAGTTCACGTACTGCGGGCTATACGTTGCGGTTAACGAGAAGGCAATAGAGCCAATAGGGGAGAGCAAGACGAACTTTGAGGTCTTCTCAGAACTCGCAAGGAGGATGGGCTTTCACGACATAGTTGCAGAGCCGGAGAGGCTCGCCGACGAGGTGCTGAGGACAGGGAGGGAGTTCATGGAGGGGATAACGCTGGAGAGGTTGAGGGAGAAGGGGTTTGTGAGGTTGAACACTCCGAGCGTACCGCACGTTGCTTTCTCTGACTTCATGTTCAAGACTCCGACGGGGAAGATAGAGTTCTATTCGAGGGCGGCGGAGGCTGACGGGTTGCCGCCAATGCCAGGATACAATGAGGTTCAGGGGGATTACCCCCTGAGGTTCATCACGCCATTCCACAGGGATCTGATGAAGAGCCAGTACTTCAACATCAGTAGAATCTATTCGGAGGGAGGGCTCATCGTTGAGATGAATGCGGAGGACGCGGCTGCGCGCGAGATAAAAGACGGGGATATGGTGAAGGTTTACAATAATAGGGGCGGGTGTGTCATGAAGGCTAAGATCTCGCCGAGGGTCAGGAGGGGCATAATAATGAGTTACGGGATACCTTGGCCGAAGATGGTCAGAGGTGGCAGGACTCCAAACTTTACCACGAGCAGCAGGGTTTCGGACATGGGCGGCGGCTCGACGTACCACACGAATTATGTCGAAGTTGAGAGGCTAGAGTAGTTTCTAAATGTCCCAAGCAGAGAAAGAGCTCTATAATAAAAGAGCATACTCATGAGTATAATACTCAGAATTATACTACAAAAAACTCATGAGCGTGCCACAAAAATTCTCTTAGGGTTTGTTTTTATTTCTAAGCATGGCCTGGGCTTTTCTTAAGTCTGATGGTGTGTTTATGTTGAAGAAGGATTCGGGTCTGACTCCGAGGGTCTCTATGCCCACCGTTTTTGCATCTATCTTAGCCAAGATCTCTCTAAAGGAGGTTGCAGAATTTATCTCGGAGAGGGGTTCTTTGCGGTATAGGGCGGCGAGGGGCTCGAGGTACCCATTCGACCATACCGGAACCACGGCGGAGGAGTCGCCTATGTGCTGGAGGAGGAGAGTTGGAAGGCGGGGATCGAGGAAAGGAGTGTCACACCCCATCAGAAAAATTAGATCCTCTGGGATTGTAGAAAGAGCCGAAATAAAGCGGAACGGACGGACAGTCTCCTTTGGCTCGTTGATTATTGTTGCCCTGCGCTCGCCGATCATCCCCCTGATCATTTCGGACTGTTCGTGGCTGCTAACGAGAACGTATGGTTTTGAGGTGAAAACAGCGATCTCAATGGCGTAGGATATCAGCGGACGACCCGCTAGTTTAACAATGGGCTTAAATGTGCCGAGCCTGGAGGAG
>CAZQQB010000027.1:0-2674 GCA_964595415.1 uncultured Nitrososphaerota archaeon
CGGGGTGAGCATTTGGAAGAACTGGTAGAGGAAGATCCCTACGAGAAGTATTAGCATGAAGAGGTATAGGAAGTTTCCAAATATGACAGAGGATATGAGCCTCTTGATTCCGCTCTCCTTCTTTCCAGGTATGAGGTTCATTTTTGGTGAAAAAACGAGGAAAAGCGAGGCTTTGTTCTGCTCAGCGAAGTAGGACCGGATCAACGTCTCCATCTCCATATCCAGTCCGATATAGTCCTTCTCGGAGATGGAGTCTGGCGGATATGGCGCATAGTAGATCTCAACCCTGTCTGCCATGACCTTAATGGCAATGTCAAGAAGACTCCCATCATTGGCGATAAGTCGGTACTGAAGGAGTGCCCCGCCCTCGACGGTTGATCTCGTGAGGTGGGAGAGGTATCGGTTCTTCTCTATTGCCGAGGTAATGTGGTCTAGTAATGGACTGAGTTGCTCGGGCGGAACCTTTATGTCAAGTGTGATTGAGCGCCTCCATGTGTGGCTCGTGGTGTCGCCCTCGACGGCGCTCCCCAGTGATATTGACAATTATTTGCCTCCGTTAATGGATTTACGACGGCTCATTAAAAAAGATATTGAGAAGACGGGGTGGCAGTTTTTATAAATGTTTAGTTGTCGGGTTAACTTGAACTGGTCGCTACTAAGGATGGGTTTCTTGCCAAGTTAAGAATGAAAGGTAGGATTTCAAGGGAGAAATTTTTAAACAATAAAAACAAAGATATGAGACAAAAGTGAGATTTTATGAAAGATGTTGACGGCATAGATATGGAAATTCTCTCTTTTTTAAAAGAGGATGCCCGAGTGCCCTACACAAAGATAGCCAAGGAGATAGGGCTTTCAGAAGCTGCCGTGAGAAAACGCGTTGAAAGGATGAGGAGCGAGGGAATAATAAAGAAGTTCACCGTTGAGATCGAGACCAGTGAGAGGGTGCAGGCGCTGATACTCATATCAGTGCAGCCTGCCCACCCGAACCCACAAGTTGCAGAGGCGGTGAGGACGATAAGGGGGATTGATCAGGTATTCGAGGTTGCGGGAGATGTGGATGTCATAGCGGTAGCCTCAGGGAGAAACATTCAAGAGATCAATAGGCACATAGACGATATAAGGAAAGTGGAAGGTGTGGCAAAGACAAGCTCCATGATAGTGCTCAGGTCTTGGGTTTGAAAATCGAACTTATTAGTACTCTAAACGAACAAATAATTATTTACAACTCAACGAAATGTTTAAATAATTTCGTTATTCGAATCTAACAGGGTCTGACTTACGATGGTAAAGCTAAACATATTGTATGATCACATGAGATGGGAAGAAAAGGCTCTTTATGCAGCATGCGAGAAGCGCGGCATAGACTTCTCCATGCTTGATGCAGAGAAGCTTTTTCTTGACCTTACTTCTAAAGATATCCCCAAAGATCTGGGCGACATTGTGCTCCAGAGGTGTGTGAGCTACTTCCGCGGGCTACATGCGACCGCTGCCCTTGAGAGTTACGGAACCAGAGTCATAAACAGCTACAGGACTAGTGAGATCTGCGGCAACAAGGTCTTGAATACAATCACATTTAGGAGGCACAATATACCCACGCCGAAGACATATTTGGCTTTCACCGCTGACTCGGCTCTGGAGGCGCTTGATAAACTCGGATATCCAGCAATACTAAAGCCAGTCGTGGGCAGCTGGGGGAGGCTCGTCTCCCTCCTAAAGGACAGGACGGCTGCCATGGTGGCGCTTGAGCACCGGGAGTTGATGTTTCCCATATATCAGATCTACTACTTACAGGAAATGATAAAGAGACCGCCCAGAGATCTCAGAGTATTTGTTATAGGAGACGAAGTCCCTGTCGCCATTTACAGGGTCAACACAGGGGAGGACTGGAGGACAAACACTGCAAGGGGTGGGAAAGTGGAGAAGTGTACAATAACCTCAGAGATGAGGGAGCTGGCTCTTAGGGCAGCAGAGGCGGTCGGCGGGGGGGTTTTCGGGGTAGACATGATGGAGGATGGAGACAGTCTTGTGGTTCACGAGATCAACAGCACCGTTGAATTTAAGAACACGGTTCCTGCTACAGGTGTCGATATACCAGGAATGATTGTAGAGTATGCGGTGAGGGAGGGTAAAAGATGAAGACTGTTGGAATAATCGGAGGATCGGGCTACACCGGCGGAGAGCTCCTCAGGATATTAGTAAACCACCCGGAGGCCGACATCAGAGCCGTGACTTCAAGGGAGCATGTCGGCGAGCCTATCTTCAAGTTGCACCCACAACTCAGGAAGTTGACAGACCTGAAGTTCGTTGAACCTGAAGTTGAGAAGATAGCAGCGTCGTGCGAATTTGTCTTTCTAGCACTTCCACATGGAGCTTCTGCTCCAATAGCCAAGAGGCTCTTGGATACTGGAATAAGGGTCATTGACCTGAGCGCGGACTTCAGGCTCAAGAATAAGGATGATTATCCGAAGTGGTATGGATGGGAGCATCCTTGCCCTGAGCTGCTCGAAGTGGCAGTGTTTGGTCTTCCGGAGTTCCACCGAGATGATATAAGAAACGCCAAGCTCCTGGCGAATCCAGGCTGCATAGCCACGGCCAGCATACTAAGCGTGGCACCAGCTGTAAAGGCGGGGATGGTTGAGGGGAACAGGATTGTGTTGGATGCCAAGATCGGCTC
>CAZQQB010000027.1:2715-3140 GCA_964595415.1 uncultured Nitrososphaerota archaeon
TTATGCACAGGCACACCGCGGAGATAGAACAGGAGCTCTCGCTAAAGGCAGGGGGCGAGAGAGTGACAGTGGCGCTGACTCCCCACGCAGTAGATATGGTGAGGGGCATAATGGTGACTGGTCACTCTTTTCTTAAGAGAGAAGTAACCATGCAAGAGCTTTGGAGGGCTTACAGGGAGCTCTACCAGAATGAGCCCTTCGTCAGGATTGTCAGAGATCAAAAGGGACTACACCAACTGCCCGACCCTAAAAATGTGATCGGTTCGAACTTCTGTGATGTGGGCTTTGAGCTAGACCCCCATGCGAAGAGGGTTGTGACGTTTGGTGCGATCGATAACCTGCTGAAGGGTGCTGCTGGTCAGGCGGTACAGAATTTCAACATAATGATAGGGGTTGACGAACGAACTGGCATTAAGTTTGCGGGA
>CAZQQB010000027.1:3150-7447 GCA_964595415.1 uncultured Nitrososphaerota archaeon
CCCGTATGAGAGTGGTCGTGAAGATCGGGGGGGACCTCCTTAAGGGGAACGAACCAAATATCCCCCTGATAGAGGACCTGAAGGAGCTTGTGAAAGGCAAAGGTCTGGCCATTGTCCATGGCGGTGGGGACTTGGTCACAGATGTGGCAAAGAAGTTGGGAAAGGAGCAGAGGTTCGTGATCTCGCCGGAGGGTTTCAAAAGCAGATACACAGATAGGGAAACCGCAGAGATCTATTCCATGGTAATGGCAGGGGACATTAATACGAAGATCGTTGGTCTGCTTCAATCATTTGGTATAAACGCCATAGGTATATCTGGGTTTGATGGAGGTCTGCTGAGGGCCGAGAGGAAGGAAAGGTTGGTCATTGTGGACGAAGAGGGTAGGAAGAGGGCGATAGAGGGAGGTTACACAGGAAAGATAGTGTCTGTGAACAGTAAGCTGCTGGAGATCTTAATGGAGCAGGGGTTTACTCCAGTTATTTCGCCATTGGCAATGGGACTGAAGTTTGAGCCGCTAAACGTGGACGGGGATAGGACTGCCAGTGCCGTTGCCAAGGCAATTAAGGCCGACGCTGTTGTTTATCTTACCGATGTGGAAGGAGTTTTTTTGGATGGTAAGGTAGTACCCAAGATAGGCATCATTGAGGTGGAGTCAATTTTGAAAAGGGTAGGACCGGGGATGTCGACAAAGATTCATGCTGCCCTGGATGCGGTAAAGGGAGGAGCCGGCAAAGCGATCATAACTTCAGGCTTCGTAGAGAGACCGATTATGGACGCGCTGGAAGGCAAGCGCGGGACGGTGATCTCGCCATGAGTAGGTTCGAAGATACTTTTCTTGCCGACACTTTTTGGAAGCGCCCTGTAACGCTGGTGAAGGGCAAGGGAGCGAGGGTATGGGACTCACAAGGCAAGGAGTACATAGACTGTAGCTGCGGGTACGGGGTCGCACTGCTGGGACATTGCCACCCGAAGGTCGTCGAGGCAATCAGGAGGCAATCAGATAGGTTGATAACATGCCATGGGTCTTTTTACAACGACGCAAGGGAGGAGTGCCTCTCGAAACTGAATAAAATAAAACCAGAGGGGACTGAGAAGGTATTTCTCTCTAATTCCGGGGCAGAGGCGGTGGAGACCGCAATAAAGCTGGTCAGAAAGTACACGAGTAAGAAGGGTTTCATAGCAATGGTAAATAGCTTCCATGGGAAGACGATGGGGGCGCTTTCGCTAACATGGAACGCAAAATATAGAGAGCCCTTCATGCCTCTTTTGGAAGGCGTGAAATTTGCCCCTTATGGAAAGATAGAGAAGCTCGAGTCGCTAATTGACGAGGGCATTGGTGCAGTCTTCGTGGAGCCAGTACAGGGAGGGCGGCATAAACATCCCGCCACCAGACTATTTGAGGCAAGTGCGAGAGATCTGCGATAAAAAGGGGATTTTGATGGTTCTAGACGAGGTCCAGAGCGGTTTCGGTAGAACGGGCAAGATATGGGCGCACCAACACTTTGGAGTAAGACCAGACATACTCTGCTCGAGCAAGGCATTGGGGGGTGGAGTTCCGATAGGGGCTACCTTTGCCCGCGCAGACATCATGGACTCATTTAAGAGGAGTGAACACTCCAGCACGTTTGGCGGAAATCCACTTGTATGTGCTGCCTGTGCAGGAGCAGTGGACGCTCTTTTGGAAGAAGGGCTCGTGGACAATGCAAGAAAGATGGGAGAGTTGTTGAAGAGGGGGTTCTCACAGATCGAGAGTAAGCTGATCCGCGAGGTTAGGGGGCTGGGGCTAATGCTAGGTATTGATATGAGGTTTGAAGCAATAAATGTGATACTCAAATCGCTGGAGGGGGGAGTGATAGTGTTGGAGGCGGGCAAGACTGTGCTCAGGTTGCTCCCACCGCTTGTGATCACGAAGGACGAGGTTGAGAGGGTGCTTACCGTCGTCAGTGATTCTATCAAGGAGGAGGAAAAGAAGGTCTTCGGTGGCTAATTCATGGAAGAAGATTACCCGGAGCAACTTCTGCTAAAGTTGTTGAAGATTTACAGTCCGAGTGGAAAGGAGGCAGAGATCTCAAAATTTTTGTACGAGGAGCTCAAGCGCCTAGGCTTCAAGGTCCATGTGGACGAAGTGGGCAATGTGGAGGGGATATATGGCGAGGGAAGACCAAGCATTCTACTCTGCGGGCACATGGACACGATAAGGGGGAAAATAAAGCCAAAGAAGAGGGGGAGGGTCATATTTGGGAGGGGGGCCGTGGACGCAAAATCACCACTTGCGGCGCTCATCTGCGGTGCTAAGAGACACATTGATGGAGGAGGCAAGGGGAAGATAACAATTCTGGCGGTTGTGGACGAGGAGGGGAAGAGCAAAGGGATTAGACACTTCCTCTTGAGGTGCAGCGAGAAGTACGATTATGCAGTATTTGGCGAGCCTAGTGGCGCCTATGCTGTGACCGTGGGTTACAAGGGAAGGCTCCTCCTTAGAGTCCTCTGCGAGACCAATCCGGGTCATGCGAGTGCACCCATGTTGTTTGAGAATGCGATATACGTAGCCATGAGATTGATAGACCGCCTGCGGAGAGTTGAAAAAGAATGGTTAGATGGCAGGGATCTTTTTGAGAGCCCGACTTTATGTGTGACGGGTGTGAGGGGGGGAGAAGAAGACAACACGGTGCCGTCCCGATGCTGGGTTGTGGTAGATGTTCGAGTGCCACCATCCATGACTATAGGGGAAATTAAGGAAAAGCTCACCTCGATAATAGATGAGTTTAAGGCGAAGGAAGAGAGGGCAAAGATAAGATTGGAGTTTTTGGATGAGAACGAGCCCTTCCTTGAAAGAGAAGATTCAAGGCTTGTGAGGAATTTCCTAGAGAGCATAAAAGAGGTAACAAAAAAGGAGGGCAGGCTTTCGCGGAAGACTGGGACTGCTGATGTTAATGACTTCGTCAAGAAGTTCAGGGTTTCATCGGTGGTGTATGGACCTGGAAATTCTAAACTGGACCACACGCCAATAGAAAATGTATCTATAAAAGAGTACTTGGACAGTATCGACATAATATCTAACTTATTGAAAAGACTTTGCAGTTGTGGCCGCTAAAGGACGCCTCGGTATGGGTGAAAATGATTTAGGCATAAAGGGGAAGGCAAAATCCTCGGGAATTTGGGCATGTAACTAAAGGCTGGGAGAGAATGAAGTAAAGGTGCTGGAGGAGTTAGAAAATATGTGATACGGGTGTAGGTGGATAAAATTTTCTCCCTTCTCTTATCTACGTTGTTTTTCAATCGTTCTTATCGTTATAGAATAACTAACTGTAAACAAATAGAGCTTACTTTTTCTAAAGATCGGTTTTCTGAAAATTAGGGAATTTGTGGACGAATCTTTAAGATGTTAGATGGTAGACCTCTTAAGTGAAAGTTTTGCATCGGTAGATTAAAATTCCAAAATAGCTTCAGGAAAGGTGCGAAAAGTAGGTGTTTGAACTGCCTCCCCATCTCGGAAGGAGGGCCCCCAGGAAGTTAAAAAATTAATCGATTTTTATGGTAAAAAGCCGTTCCTTCTTCGGCAAGCGTAGCTCAAGTATCCCGTCCTTAAACCTAGCCCTTGAAGATTCAGGATCAATCTTTGCTGGAAGACTAAAAGTTTTTGTATACCTGAAGAACTTTGCCTCCCTTTGAAAAGTGCCCCACCTCTCATACTGTATCACTCTGTTCATCTGAGCCTCTATGGAGACAGTATCCTCCGTTAAATGAACCTTTATGTCTGATTTTCGCCGTACGCAGGGCATATCCATTCTTACAACTATCTCTTTTTCGTTGTCGTAGATTTCGGCAAGGGGTTCGAGACACCCTCTTGTGGAGTCCCACATAAGTTCCGATATCCAAAAATCTGCGGGCTCTTTGCTAGGTCTTTTTTCTATGCTCAAACGAACCACCTCACACGTACATGAGCGGAAGCTCATACTCTTGGGACTTGCCCATTTTCTTGAGGTTTTCTGTGGTCTTTCTCATGAGTTCTCTTGCGTTCAGGCGGATCTCCTCAGAGCGCTCTATTAGAGCTTTTACATCCACATTTATGGGCACGAAGTTGTTTAGAGCTGTTATGACAGACGCGGCTGCCCCTGGGTCAGGGTACTGGGGGTACGACTCTGCCATTAAGAGGAGGTTTGGGATGCTTTGGTGTATGGAGAACTTTGCCATCAAGGCATATGGTCCAACCAGAAACCCCTCTTCCATCACAGGTATACCGAACCTTCTGATATCATCTCTGATACGTTGCATATTGGAGGCCCCGTAGACCTT
>CAZQQB010000027.1:7457-9548 GCA_964595415.1 uncultured Nitrososphaerota archaeon
TATTGGGGACGCCAATTCCACCGAGAGAGACCAAGAGCTATGCGCCTTTATCTTTTGCCCATTCAACTATAGCCTTGGACAGAGGGGATATGGACTCGGGGGAAAGGGCTGTCTCGGAGAATAGCGCCAGCAGGTCATCTTTTTGATAGATTCTGAGGGGGTAAGTTGGAATGCCATGGTGGAATACTACAACCGGTGGAAAGATCTCAGAGTCGATGTGGGCGACCTCTTTCATGTCGAGACCTTTTATAATGTGGGAGATTGCGATTATGCCCACTAGACCAACATCTGGCAGACCACAGACTATTACTGGATTTTTTGTTTTGATCTCGGCGGTCTCAATAATTGAGACGCCATCTACGGTAAAAACCATTGTGATCACTATGAATTGTATATCAGAAGTGTGTTAAAAACTTCGCGTAATTTCAACATTATGAGCAAAAAGCCCAACGTTATTTATTGGTTGGGTGGCTCACAGAATCTATTGGGCAATCTCCTCCAATATGAGGACTGGCCCATCCTTGCCAACTATCTTGTATCTCTTCCCTTTTTTAAGCCCCTTCTCGCACCGCGCCTGCCAAGACTCACCCCTGTATAGAATGAAGGAAACTTCATTCGGGGAGGCATCTTCTGTCGAGGTAAGGGTTTCACCGATTATACTTCCAATGAGAGGCGGTCTGCGTCTAACCTGAAGTATCTTTATTATCGCAAAGAGAAAGATCCCTGCGACGACCAGTGTGGTCGCCACTATGGAATATGTGAAGGTGGCATACCATTCGCTCGAAATTGCCCACTTCTCAGGACTGAATGGAACTATGAAGAGGGAACCTACTGTGAGGAGTATTATGCCGGAGAAGCCAAAGACTCCGAAGCCAGGGGTGGCAAGCTCATAGATCAAGAGTATAGCCCCTATGGCCATCATAATTAGGGAGACCACATTTATATCGAAACCCATGCCGATTAGAGCCAAGAGGAGGGCAGCGGCTCCTAAAATCTCTCCGCCGTGTCCTGGTGCTGATAGCCCATAGATCAGTGCAAAGATCCCTATCAAAAATAGAATGCTGGATATCGTGGGATCGGAAACAAAATTGATGACGCTGTCCCTTATTCTGAAAGTGTATTCTGTGGTCGTGGCGCCCTCTGTAATGATTTTGACAGTTCCTGCAACAGTTTTAACCGCCATGCCATTAGTCGCCCTTAACAGGGAATCTATGCTGTCCGCCCTCACCTCAATAACTCCATTGGCATATGCCTCTTCGTCATTCACATTTATGTTCTCCGTGATGAAGCTGATTGCCAATGTCTCGTTTCTTCCATGAGCCTTAGCCTGGGTTGCCATCACGGAGATAACGGCATTTAGTATCTTTGTGTCGTTGACTGGGACGCTGCCAAATGGAGAGTAGGAGATGGGCTGGCATGATCCAATAATTGTGTGTGGCGCCATTGCGGCCACATGCGTAGCCATCAGTAAATACGTGCCAGCGGACCACGCTGTCGTTCCGGGAGGATAAACATAACCAATAACTGGAACCGGGGAGTTCTCAATTGCAGTGATCATCCTAAGTGTAGCATCAAGGCTACCCCCAGGGGTTGACAGCACGAGTACCACGGCGGAGTATTGCCCCTGGTAAGCAGTATTAAGTGCGTCAATTAGGGCCTCTGAATGGGCCATGGATATCGTCCCGCTGACTCTGAACACCAAGACCTTTGGGGTGTACGAACAGACCTGCGAGGATATTGCAGTTACAACTACTAAAGAAAAAATTAGAAAAATTGTGAGGGATCTTCTTGTCATTTCCGCCTATTTCTCCGTGATCCCAGATTTTTTGTCAAGAGCCTTGGCAAGACCTGCAAATTCGGCAACAGTTGTAGTTCCCGTAGAAGTCACCAGTATCAGGTTCCTCTCCCTTGCCACCTCTGATATCATCTGGAACTCCCGCAACCTCAGACCAAGTGGATTCTCCTTGTAGAGCTGGGCTGCCTCACTCATCTTCTGGGCTGCTTGGTACTCTCCTTCGGCTATTATTATCCTTGAGCGCCTCTCCCTCTCGGCCTCTGCCTGTTTTGCCATAGCCCTCTGGAGGGATTCTG
>CAZQQB010000027.1:9558-11561 GCA_964595415.1 uncultured Nitrososphaerota archaeon
TCCTTTATGACCACTGCGGTGACTTTGATGCCCCATGCATCTGTAGGCACATCAAGTGTAGACTGGAGTCTTTGATTTAGTTCCTCTCTCTTTGTGAGGAGGTCATCAAGCTGTACTTGACCAAGTATGTCTCTGAGGGTTGTCTGTGCAAGCAGGTTTGTGGATAGCATGTAGTTTTCCACTTGAACTATAGCCTTAATCGGATCGAAGACTCTGTAGTAGACGACGGCATCCACTTGTACTGTAACGTTGTCCTTTGTTATTATCATCTGTCTAGGTACGTCGAATGTAAGAACTCTGAGATCGACTTTCCTAAGAGTGTCTACAAAAGGAATTATGAAGAATATCCCTGGACCCTTTGCGCCAAGGAGGCAAACGAAATATGACGGCCCGCTCATACTCCTTGACGATCTTAATGGCAGATGATAGAAACCAGAGCATGATTACTAAAATTACGATATACACCACAAGGTTTGCCAAGCCTGCAAGCGAAGTTGGAATTATCTGACCTACACTTCCTAAAATGCTCAAGAAATAAACCCCTACTAAAATATAAGATGGGTAACTTATGTGCTTTACTCTTGGGGCGCCCATATGGCCATTGGGCTATCCCAAAGAGCAGAAATCCTGTCTTCTATGGGCTTCACACTACCTCGCCCCATCCTCCTCTTCGTTTTGTACAGCATGTGCCTTACAATTAGGAGGGACATTTTTCTCGCCATATAATAGGTGGCTGTCGAAGTATATAATGTTTTTCTTCGGCTATTATCGTTAATAAATTCGTCTTTTGTCTATTTTATAAACAAGATCCTCTTAAGAGCCTCTGCCATAATTGGGTATGTTCGGTCACGCCTTCCTGAAGGCGAGGACCCGGCATTGTAAACGTCAAACTCCATGAAATCGACACCCACAACCTCAGAATTTGACTTTATTATCGATAAAACCAGACCATAGAGATCCCTATGGGTTATGCCAAAGTAGTCCAAGAAGCGCGCTCCCTTAATGGAAACATTTGCACATATGTCCACATCGACAGATATGTAGGTGGATGGTAAATTCGTCCTTAAAAGTTTTGAACTGACCGAATCCCAGTTTTTTTGGATTTCATCTTTCTTAATAACGTGTACTCCTGAGGCCTCTATGCCTTTGTAGAACTCGACATACTTTTTTACTCTATCATCATCGATCTCTTCTGCAGTTTTTGGGGGGTAGTCAGATACCCCCACAACGAAAATGTTCTCCGGAGGAACCTTTTTCGCAATATAGCTCAAAAAAGAGTCTGCGTTGTAGCTGTCAGGTCGATTGTAGATGTAAGGGTCTGTTGGGGAAAATTTTGTGTTTGGGTTGTTTTCCAAGTCATACTGTATGAGTCCACATCTTATGGTTGGAGGTATGAAGTCAAAGTGGCTGTCAAATATAATGAGCCTTAGATCTTCACCACCATACTCCTCGCACAGAGCGTTTATTACCCCCCCGGAGAGTGAGTGATCTACCCCCAACAGGACTGGGATCTCGGGAAGCACCTTGTCCTTAATTTTTCGCGTTATTTCATTGGCGTATTCTAAGCAACCATTAGAGTCTATGAAGGTCACAAAGTTTTCCACGGTGAGCATGAATAGCATCTCTGGGGGAGGTGTGGGCGTCAACCAAGGCTCAACATCGTTCTTCATGTACTCGTTTGGAAGGCTCAGCTCGGCTAAAATTCCCATCGCGGGATCCTTGAAGGTGAGTCCGCGGTAGTTATTCTCACAGGCAAGAACCTTTCTGCGTATGTAGGCTTCTCTTTCGTCCGGATCTAGTGGTCCATTAATGATCTTGAAATTCATAAATCAGGCCGTCAGTAGTTGTGTTCAATATTAAAAATAAAAATTGGAGGTTTTTTATTTTTAATTATTTTCTCTTGACGATTGGCTCGAGTATTTCTACGATGTCCACCATCTTGAGTGGGGACTTTATCATGTCGATGGAATCGGCGAGGTTTCTCCAGCAGAATGGGCAAGTGC
>CAZQQB010000027.1:11571-12602 GCA_964595415.1 uncultured Nitrososphaerota archaeon
CAGCTTCTCTCACACGTTTCGCTGATGTCTCCAATGAATAGTCGGCAAATCCGCCTCTAACACCGCCGCCAGCGCCGCAGCAGAATGAGAACTTCCTGTTGCGGTACATCTCAACTAAGTTGACGCCAGGTATTGCCTTGAGCACGTTGCGTGGTGTCTCATAGACCTCGGCGTGTCTGCCAAGGTGGCAAGGATCATGATATGTCACAGTGTTGTTGAAGTTGCCAGTAAACAATATTTCGCCTTTGTTGATCATTTCCTCGATGAGTTGAATCGTGTGCACGACTTTTACGTTCTCCATCTTTCCGAACTTGTCAGTATAGCCCTCTGGCGGGTCCATCTTGTAGTCCCTGGAAAGGGTCCTGAAGCAGCCGGCACACGTTGTTATGAAGCCGCTGGCGCCATATCTGTCTGGAAGTGCTTTGTTGTGTTCCACGAATTCCTTTGCTAAGTCATACTGACCTGTTCTGAGGAGTGGAGACGCACAACACCACTCATCCTCGGATACTGTAAAGTCGACCTTGAGTTTCTGGAGTAGTTTCACTGTTGCAAGTGCTACGTTCTTCTGCCTGTAAGATGCTGTGCAGCCCGCGAAGTATATGTATTCGGCCTTCTTTGGAAGTGAAGACCTTATACTACTCGGTAGCCAATCGAGTCGATTTTCATGCTTCTCTAGGTATGGGTTGCGGTTAGTTCCTATGGTGGAGCTCCACTTCTTTATGCCCTCGGGTATTGCAACATTTTGTTTCCAAGCCTCGTACCTGAGAGCCTCGAACATTCTCAGTATGTAAGGTTTTATGTCGGTCTCGCACATCTGTTGGCAGGCGCCGCATCCAGTACAAGTGAATAATACATGTGATACCGTATCGGACCATTCAAGTTTGTTGCTTAGTAATGCCTTTGCGATGGCAGATTTTCCTCTGCTGCCTCTGTATGAGTCGAAGTGGTACTTGTCGCCCTGTACACATAAGGTTGCTGCAAAGTTTCCCTTTGCTCCCCATTCATAGCCATACTTGCAGTTCCCACAGTGG
>CAZQQB010000028.1:0-164 GCA_964595415.1 uncultured Nitrososphaerota archaeon
AGAGGCTCAACCTCCGCCACCGCCACCAACAGTCAACTTGAACATCATCAATCCCAAAAACATGACCTATACGACTGGCAGCATCGATGTGGAAATCAGCACAAATGCCACCGTAGTGGTTTACAACGTGAAGAAAGGCGCCTCTTGGATATATCCAAACAACG
>CAZQQB010000028.1:174-3023 GCA_964595415.1 uncultured Nitrososphaerota archaeon
TACGCATGGGCAACCTCGCCCGCCACCGCCGAAAAGAGTGTTACATTCACTGTAGCAATTCCGGCTGAGGGCACCTCACCGTCGCGCGAAGAAACAGAAGAAGAGAGACAAGCAAGAGAGGACGCAGGTACAATCCTTGACATCATATCTGGCGGTATAATCGCAGGCGAAGAGGATCTGTTCAATTATGACTACAACCACGACGGGGTGATCGATATACTCGATGCATTTCTCAGGCTCTACGACGCAGGGCTTCTTCCATGGCCAGATTACAACTTCACGCCTGAAGCAGCCCAGAGATATCTTGCTCTCTTAGAAGCCCAGTATGGAAAAGATCTTGTGAACTACCCGACCATAGACGGCAGAGTGTACCTACTCTTCATACTTACGTACTTACCATACGTAGAAGTCTTCTAATCTCTTATTTTTTATTTTTTTTATTTATTTTTTATTATTTATTTTCTTAATAACACAAATTTTTGAGCATCTTTCTGATTTCTGACCTTTAATTATAAGCATGGGAATTAAAATTTGAATTCGCTTACGATATGCTACTTACCGTAATTAATTTACCGTAATTAATTTTCATCTGTTGCGACCTTGGAATCTTCTACAATTACATCAACACTATCTCCAAGAACTCAATCACTTACTTCCGCCTCGACCTCAGCTGAAACGGCGCTCAAAACAGCATCTGCCACATTCACAAGACCATATCCATACTGCTCATCCCTTCCAGCTATGCCAAGGTCGATAGCCCCCTCCTGCAGGAGTGCCCTTATGCCCTGGCTATCCAACTCTGGGTTGGAGGAGATGAGCAGCGCCAGTGCTCCCGCGACGTACCCTGCCGCGTAAGACGTCCCGTTCTTTACAGCGAATAAGCCGCCCGGAACTGCCGACAGAACATTCACGCCGGGCGCCACAACCTCGACCTCCGTACCGGTGGATGAGGTCTTGGACAACTTGTTATCCATGTCCACAGACCCGACAGCTATTACACTATCATACCTGGCGGGGTAGGTAACCCTCCCTCCTGTGTTCCCGGCAGCTGCTACTATCAGTATCCCTTTGCTGTACGCTTCCTCAAGCGCCTCCCTAAGCTCCGGAAAGTCCCTGAACAGGCTCATACTCATGCATATTATCTGCACGTCGTTCTCAATAGCCCACTTCACTCCCCTTATTATGCTGACAAGCTGCCCCCTCCCGTCCGCCCCCATGACCTTGAGTGCGTATATCTCTACGTCTGGCGCAGCTCCCAGTGTGCCCTTTGTTCCATTTATGATCCCTGCTATCACTCCCGAAACGAAGGTCCCATGCCCGTTGTCGTCGTATGGGTCAGTATCGTTATTCACAAAGTCGTACCCTCCCCTATACGCGCGGCTCAACGCCGGGTGCTTGTAGTCTATCCCAGTGTCTATAACTGCAACCTTCACGCCCGCCCCTGTGAAGTTCCTTTCTATCGCAATGTCTGCCCCTATCTGTACAATCGCCCAAGAAAACTTTTGGAACTCCTCCGCATCCATCTCAGAAGATCCGTCTGCTAGGACCGCCCACGACCCACCGTTCCCCTCCCCCCATTCTTGGCTCTGCGACGCGGCGGCAGTGCCAAAAAAATTCGCCACCACAGGCAAAGCCGCCCCCGTGGACGCGACCAACGCACCTGCATGGGGGTTCAAGATCATCATAACAAAAAAGAGCGCCTTCACAGCCCTCAATGCGCGGGCGGCACTTCCAAATCGCCTTGATCCGATGCGTTCTATGGAGTCCCCTGTCTTCATTGTTGGTCCATAGCATCTCCGTCAAGAGCCCTCATATGAATGGGTCTGTAACACTTGTTAGTGCAAAATGTTTGTAACATTCGTTCGAACACTTTATAAGCAGAAAACGCCTATTATAGTATGTGGTTCTAATTGGCTGAGGATAAGGTAATCGAGAGCCTGATGGAGTTCGGTTTCACCAGGGAGGAGGCGACGGTTTACCTCTTCCTCCTCAGGGCAGGACCATGTCCGGCCCGAACTATTGCCAACAAGCTCGGCGGGAACAGAATGAAAGCATACCGCACACTCAAGGTTCTCCAGGACCGTGGACTCGTGGACGTCACTGTTGGACGACCTGTGAAGTTTGTGGCAACATCCCTCAACGAGGGGCTAGGCCTCCTGATAAACGAGTACCGGTCCAAGATCTCGAGCATGGAGGAGAGCAAGAAAAAGATCATCGAGTACTGGGAGAGTCTCCCTGTGGCTGGGCAGACTGTGGAGGAGCCAAAGTTCCGAATCCTCCAGGGGCGCCAGCAGGTCTACGACCTGATCCTCAAGATGTTCGAGAGGGCGAAAACCGAGATCCGCATCCTCACCACGAGGAACGATCTTTACCGCCTTTCCTTCGCGGGACTTGACGGAAAGCTCAAGGAACTCTCCCTGAAGGGCATCAGAACGAGGGCCCTCACCCAGCTGGACGCCCAGGGTGTGGAGGCCGTCAACAACTACGTTGGCTTCGTGGAGGTCCGCCACATGTCTCTCCCCGCCATACTGCGTCTCATAACCATAGACGAGAGCGAGTCACTCACGACTTTCGTAATGGACGACTCAATGAGCATGACCACCGAAGAGGATTCAGGACTCTGGACAAACGCCCCCAACTACGTCAAGGCAATGAACGCGTCCTTCCTCGCACTCTGGAACAACGGCGTCCCAATCCAAGAGATACTGCCTGCGATTATAGCACAACAGGAGCTTGCGGAGGGTCTTAACTTGGCTAAAAGAGCCTTGGAGTCCGCGGGGTGGTCCGCGGAGGTCCCCGGCAGGCTCGTGGGCGAGTCAGGCTTCGAACACTCCTTTGGTCTGGTAGCA
>CAZQQB010000028.1:3120-9308 GCA_964595415.1 uncultured Nitrososphaerota archaeon
CCCCTAGCCCCTTGGACGAAAAAGAGCTCAGGCTGGCGAGCCAGTATGGCATAAGACCTATAATCGCCGACAAAGCGGAGGAGATCTCAAAAAAAATAATTGATGAGATAAGCCTGACAGTGCCCAGAAGAACAACTTGAACCGACTTTTTCCTGCGCACCCTCGAGCTGATGATAAACTGGTGCAACTCTAAAAACATGTTAAGACATAATCAACGGGCCGTTGTTGGGGGTGGAATCTCCTTTTATGAATTCCCTTTTATAGACGGTTCCAGATACTTTAATGCGTCCAAAAACAACGGCGAGGACCTGGCATGCAGGAGAGTGGCTGGAAGAAATACCTGAACTTCTTGGATTCGAGCCCCTACTCTACCAACCTCCTCGCCTCAAACCTGGCTCCCCCGGGGAGGATCGAGACCGAGCAGCGGGTAACCGTGGCGAGGATGAACTACTCCCTTTTCCCCTTCCAGCAGCGTATCCTAGAAAGGATAAGGGGTGACGCGCTCGTGGTCGGACTGCCAACAGGGCTTGGCAAGACCTACCTCGCCGGGGCTTTCATAGCCAGAGAGTCCTCCCGAGAGTCGAAGAGGGTCCTCTTCCTCACGCCGTCAGTGCCCTTGGGGGTCCAGCAGACGCTGTTCGCCCGGCGCATGCTAAATATTGAGACCGCATACTTCATATCCGGCAGCATACCGCCCGAGAAGAGGAAGGAGTTGAGGGTCTGGAACTCAGGATATGTGGTCACGACCCCCCAGACCTTCTACAATGACTATTTGGCAGACCACGAACTGAAAATACGCGAGGCAAAATCCAGCGTCGACTCCGTGGAGGAGCTTAAGCGCCTATTCGGCTCCTTCAGTTTTCCTTTCGACATCCTAATCGCGGACGAGTGCCACGGCTACATAGGCGAGACCGACGGTTATTCAATACTTTTGTCGGCGAAGGCATGCAGTGCAAGGATACTTGCGCTGAGCGCCACACCCCAGCTCCACTCGCCAGGGAGGCTCGCCGAACTTAAGAGGATATTCGGTCAGATTGAGGTCTTCTCAATAGATGACCCAGACATCAAATCCTTCATTCCTGAGAGATCAATAACCCTTGTTAGAGTTCATGTGCCCAAAAAACTTTTGACTGTCTACGACCAGCTCGCAAGGGTGATAAAACTTTATAGGGAGAGGGTGAAGGGTGCCTACGGATCGCAGCACTTAAGGGGCTACTGCAATAAGCATCCACTCTGCCTCTGCCTCCTTGCACTCAGAATAATGCGGACAAGGATTGTGGAGGACGGTGCGAGCAGTGTCCTGAACTACGGGATATGGCAGGTGAGAGAGCTCAGGCAAGGATTGAAGGAGCTCGGCGGAAAGAGTATTTACGAGGTATACCGGGATACCCTGAAGTCCACCTTCAATCACAAGTTCAGGGCGACAAAAGAGATTTTGAGTAGGAAAGGGTTCGAGAAAGCCATCGTCTTCGTCGAGTCGGTGGAGGGCGCCAAGCAACTGGGGACAATACTTCATAGGACTTATGGGATGGAGGATGTGGCAGTACTCGTGGGCAAGGGAAGTATGTCTATGGAGCAACAGGCGTCCGCGCTTCTACAGTTCAAGGAGAAGGCTATGATTCTTGTGTGCACGAGCATAGGAGAGGAGGGTCTGGACATACCGGTCGCCGACCTCGAGGTCTGGATGGACCCACCGAGCAACCCGAAAAAGTGGATACAGAGGTTTGGCAGGATACTCCGCCAGTCCGGGAAGAAGAAGGTGGCGAACATCTACGCGCTCGTCGGCATGATGACGCACGAAAGGCGAAAACTCCTTTCCGTCATGAGGATGGTTGAGAGAGTGTACGGCTTCACGCAGCAGGTGAGTGAAGAGGACCTGGTAGGGATGCTCGAGAAGGGGCAGAAGGAAATCACACACTACCTGTAAGAGCGACCAAAATCTTAAAGTACTGAAAAAGCTGAAATCCAGAAATTGGACGCCACCAGATCACGGGTTTTGTTGCGTTTCTAAACACTTATCGAATGTTGATGAGAATATTCAAATGTTTCGTGATTTTTATTGTCTTGTGTAGATCTCCTCTGTCAAGTCATAGAGAGGTCTCTACACCATTCATTCCACCATCCTTCGCCCTCTGCCCTTGACCTTTCACTCTTTGATTTTAAGCTTCACCTTATAAGTCAGGCTCATGCCGTTGCTGTCCTCGCCGATTTCAAATTCGAATACCGTGTTCTGGCTAATGCCGTACATCTTTATCACATCCTTTGGAATGCGCAGATAAAGGGTCGTTGTCCCACCCTTTGTTGGTTTGATTTCAAGCGGCAATCGTACATCCTCCAAGCTAACGTCAAGCAAATATAATATTTTTGTAATACATTTATATAATTTTTGCTAAATTTTTACTTTATTTGGTGATTTATAAATGTATAATTGTAATACATATATACAATTACATAATTGTATAATAAAAAAATAGAAATGTTTTTATATATTTTACAATAATTATCTTTCACAGAAAAAAAGAGGAAAACGTATGAAAAGATCAAACGCATTATTGGGGATTATCTTTACCTCATTGATGGTGCTGAGCATCGTCGCAACGCCAGTAATGGCTGAGGATAGCGCAGTTTCTAGTCCAAGGATATGGACCGACAAGGCAGACTACGCGCCTGAAGAAACCGTAACAATATACGGAACAGGTTTTGCTCCAAACTCGCCCATAACAGTTAATGTTATACGCCCAGACGGTCACGTTGACAGTTCACTTGACGCCGAATCCAAAATCCTCTATAGAGTCACAATCATCTACCAGCCTGATGGAACAACAGACGCTGACGGCAACTTCACTGCAACTTACGATCTTGACGGCATACTCGGAACATACACGGTAATAGCAACAGACGGAACGAACACAGCAACAACAACATTCACAGACGGATCGTGGGATGTGTATTTCGCTACCAACGGATTACCAAACGGACAATCCATAACTATAAATGGCATGTACCGCCCCCCTGAATCAGGGGTTAATTTTTCAGTAACCTTCAACAGCCCTGGTCCTAGCAGCAGTATACTAATCCCATCTAATAAAAATGTAAATTACTCAGGTTTTCCGTCCAGCGTAACGGTTGGCGGAGTTAAATATAATCTGGTAAGCACTTCTCCATCGAGTCCCTTTAACACAGGCACGGGTGATGGAATGATCAATGTCGTAGCAACATATGCGGCGGAGAACCGCCCTCCTTTCCTTTACCCTATAGGCAATAAGACGGTTGATGAAGAGACAACGCTTACTTTCACTGCCACAGCCTCTGACCCAGACTTCCCACCTAACAATCTAACCTTCAGCCTGATTGATGCTCCCTCTGGCGCAAGCATCAACTCCAGCACTGGAGAGTTCTCTTGGACTCCTACTGAGGAACAGGGTCCAGGCAACTACACTTTCAAAGTAAGGGTCACTGATAACGGCTCTCCACCGCTCTACGATGAAGAAGAGATCACCGTCACCGTCAACGAGGTTAACCGGGCTCCAGTACTCGACTCCATAGGCAATAAGAATATTTCATGGGGCGAAACGCTTACTTTCACTGCCACAGCCTCTGACCCAGACTCGGACGCAGTAACAGTCACTGCAACACTTACAGACAGCCTAAGCGGGGATCCAATTGCAGGCAAAATAATCAACTTTACCATAGGATCGCAATCGATAACTGCAAACACAAGCGAAACAGGTGTTGCGACAACAACAATAACGCTAACTCAGCCTGCAGGCACATATACTGTTGCATCAGTTTTTACCGGAGATTCGCTCTACTTTGGAAGTAACGACTCTGACTCGTTCACCATCAATAAGGAAACTGTAGCCATCACCTACACTGGAGACACGTTTGTCATAACTGCTGGATCTTCGATAACTACTGCACCAGTTCGACTCGCAGCGCACCTCACTCAAGAAGACGATGGCTATGCAGGCAATCTTAGCCTTGCACGAGTGAAATTTGAGCTCACCAACCAAGGTACCGGTCAAAGCTACACTTTCGGCAATATACCTGTCAACTCCTTAGGGTATGCCCTGATTACAAGGGACATCCAGGTTGGCATCTATACGATCACCGTAACAGTTGAGCTGGTCAACCAATACTGGACCCAAATAGAGGCTTGTATGGACACTTTGACTGTCGATAGCGGCACGGGTAAGCAAATGGTTACCGGCGGCGGATGGATCTCCGACCCCTCGAGCACAAATGGAAAAGGCAACTTCGGCTTCACCGTAAACTATCAGAAGAACGGAGCACCGAAGGGCAACTTCATATACCTCTTCCGCGGCACCGACGGCTACAACTACCTCGTCAAAAGCAACAGCTGGCAAGACGGAGGATTATCTTTCACAAGCCCAGACACAGCATTCTTCACAGGCAGATGCACAATCCAGAAAATTGACAGAGCAACCGGCGCAGTAGTGGCATCTTGGGGCAACTACAGGTTCACAGTAGACATCAATGACGGCCAAAGCACACTAAAAGCTGATACTTTCGCCCTCAAAGTCTGGGATCCAAACAGCGGAACTATCTGGAAACAAATAGGACCATCTACAATAGGCGGCGGAAACATAGTTATCCACAGCAAGTAACAGCAAAAATATTAACCAACAAACCCCTTTTTTATTTACTTGATTTGACAGCAAGATTGATACAATTCTAACACACCACTAAGGCGAATAATAATCATTTTTGTTTGGCACTTTTTGGAGCTTAAACCATTAATTCAACTATAAAACCTGACAAACTTTTAATTATATTATTAAAATCGTATCCAGCTTTGCATCTTTGAACACGATATCCTTTTTTTCCCTTATCCCTTCGCCCCTGCAATTATTTTTTATATCACCATTGTCCTACGAAACTCTGTGCTCTAACTATGGACTCCCGCTACTATGCCAATCTTATGATCCACTTCATGAACGACGGGACCGTATTTTTGTTACCATCGGTCCTGCCTCTTATCATACTTGAGTACGGTCTCTCCTTCGGCGCCGCGGGTCTCATCAGCTCAATAATCCCCTTCTGCCTCGGAGTACTGCAGACGCCCATAGGCAGCGTCTCAGACCGATTTCCCAACTCTGTTCTACTGAGGCTTGGGATATTGGTCGTCTCAATAGGATCATTCTCAGCAGCTCTTTCCCATACGTTACTGATCCCCTCCCTTTTCCTGATCGGAATAGGTGGGAGTATCTATCACCCTGTGGGATATGCTTACACCACAAAGATTGTCCGCAACAGCGGCACAGGGACAGCCCTCGGCATCCAGAGCAGCTCAGGCGACATGGGCATGCTTGCCGCCCTACTCACGGCAGGTCCTTTGATCATAATCGGTGGGTGGCGCTTCGTATTCCTCTTCTGGGGCGCCCTCGGCATTGCATCCTTTTTTGCATCATCGCTGATCTTCATGGGCAAGGGCGACACGCCTGAGCAGAAGACTTCCCCGCCCCCTGCTGCCAATACTCTAAAGGAATCCGCCCTCTCCCTGCTCCTCAGGAAGGAGGCGATCCTCATAATGGTTCTCTTCGCGACCCTGGGCGCCGTGCAGAGGCTGATGAACACATACCTTCCCACGGTCCTCTTCTTCCAGGGCTTGGACATTGCAGTCGCTGACTCTATAACCGCCGTCCTGATAGGGGCGGGCATCATCGGTGGCATAATGGGTGGCAATATGGTGGACCGATACGGCGCCAAACATATGACCCTTGTCTTCTTCGTCTCTTCCTCTATCCTGTTGGTCGGTACATTCTTCATCCGCTCCATCATCCCTGTGACGGTTCTCATATTCTTGATGGGCATCACACTCTGGGGGATCTACCCTGCTCTCTACCTGCTCATGCGAGAGGTGACATCCGCCAGTATCGTTGGGACTTCCTACGGGCTTCTACTCTCCCTAGGCATGCTCAGCGGTATCGCCAGCATCTCAGTTGGCGGAATACTCATGGAGCGCTCGCCCCACCTAATCTATATCTTTGGCGCCGCTATCGCCGCCCTCGGCGCGGCTCTATCCACAATGCTTCTTAAGCACTGATCCAACAGTTAGCCATTGGATTCGATTTATAGACAAAATAGATTTGCTCAATAATCCGAAAACTTTAATTGCCAATTTCTTTGGAAATATGACGGGCTCCGGTCGTATAGTCCGGTCAAGT
>CAZQQB010000028.1:9318-9694 GCA_964595415.1 uncultured Nitrososphaerota archaeon
GGCCTCTCGAGCCAGTGACACGGGTTCAAATCCCGTCCGGAGCACCAACTTATTTTTGCCGATCCCACCAATTAGTGTCTTATTACTGAAAGATAATTTTCACAAACCCTTAGTGATATCTTCCAAGTCTATTGCGAAATATTCTTCTTCTTTGAGCTTATCCAGAACTTCCAGTTCATATTTGCGATTTACGAATGTTACAATCATTAATTGTAACAATAATAATATTAACTCTATCGGCGGAAAGTCCACCTCCGAAATGGAGGGGTAGTTCACACATAAACTTTGCTAAATGTGTGCTATTGAATGAAATCCAAGTTCCGAGCGGGCACCATCACCAGCAACATCCACAAATCCCCCACGAATTTGATATGTG
>CAZQQB010000028.1:9726-12575 GCA_964595415.1 uncultured Nitrososphaerota archaeon
CACTATTAAGGGTGCTTTATCACTCACTACAGAGGAGCTCCTCTCGATGTTGAGCTCTTCGCTCTCCGGTCTCTCTTCGGACAACGCCGCAAACCTACTTGACATCTACGGGTCCGAACGAAATAACAAAAAGGAAGAAGCGATCTGCCGCACTGGCATTCCTGTTCCACCTCAGGAGCCTCCTTGTGATCATATTGCTCATAGTCGACGCCATAGCGGGGTTCTTGGGCGAGATAACAAATGCGGCGATAATCTACACATCATTACCATGAGCGTCGGCTTGTCTTTCTACTAGGAATCAAAGGCCGAAAAGGCGGCAGAGTCTCCAAAAGCTCGTCGCCACAACAGCCACCGTCATCAGGGACGGCATTCGTAATGAGATCCCGATCAGCAAAGTCGTGCCAGGCGACATAATGCTTCTCACGGCTGGCGACCTCGTGCCCGCCGACGCCAGGGCTCTCTCGGCCAAGGACTTCGTGTACCAGTCCGCCCTCCCGGAGAGTCATTTCCGGTGGAAAAAGTTCCGGGCCCGATTATCCCAAAGGGCTCTATCCGAGACATGAAGAACCTCGTCTTCATGGGGACATCGGTGGCCAGCGGGTCCTGCACAGCCGTAGCCGTCAGGAAACAGCACCGAGTTCGGCAGGATAGCCAAGAGTCTCCTAAAGCCTGCCCCGGAGACCGAGTTTCAGAGGGGCCTGGGACGGTTTTGCGCACTGATCATGCAGACCACATTAGCTTTGGTCATATTCGTCTTTTTTTGTCTTGGCTTTGCTCAAGGAGGACCCCCTGAGCTCCTCCCCATGATACTCGCCATAAACCTCTCCCGAGGTGCCGTGGGCATGTCCAAAAAGGGCGTCATAGTGAAGCGCCTCGCCTCCATTCAGAACTTTGGGAACATGGACGTACTCTGCACCGACAAGACTGGCATCCTCACCGAGAACAAGGTGACTCTCATCCTTCACATCAACATTGACGGCGAGGATGACGAAAGTCCTACTCTTCTCCTACCTGAACAGCTACTACCAGACTGGTCTCAGGAGCCCGCTCGACGAGACCGTACTGTCCCACAAACCCTTGGATATTTCTGGTTACAAGAAGGTCGACGAGGTCCCGTTCGACTTCGTCAGGCGGCGGGTCTCCATAATTGTAGATTTCGAAGGCAAGCAGCTCTTCATAACCAAGGGCGCTCCTGAGGGCATCTCAAGAGTTTGCTCTTATTACATGTTTCAGGGCCAGATCCTCGACAAGACCTATGAAACCGAAAGAAAGATCCAGCAGAAGTTCAGGGAACTTAGCGAGGAGGGCTACCGCGTCTTGGCTATTTCATACAAGCGCCTAAAAGAGACCAAGGGCAAATACTCGATGACCGACGAGTCTGACATGGTCTTCTTGGGCTTCATAGCTTTTATCGACCCGCCAAAGGAGACTGTCAGGGAATCCGTCAAGCTCCTCAAAAGGATCGACATCAAGCTCAAGATCTTGACTGGCGACAACGAGATCGTTACTAAGAAGATCTGCAAGGAGCTCGGGATCGAGGTGGAGGGCATCATCCTCGGAAGCGAGCTTCACGACATTCGCGACGACGCGTTGGCAGTCTTGGTCGAGAGAGCAAACATATTCGTCCGGCTGAACCCCTCCCAGAAGAACAGAATAATAAACGTCCTGAGGTCCAACGGACATGTTGTGGGCTTCCTTGGCGATGGCATAAAGGACGCCCCGTCCATAAAGGTCGCTGATGTTGGAATATCCGTCAACAACGCCGTCGATGTGGCGAAGGAGTCTGCAGACATAATACTCTTCAACAAGGACCTCACAGTTCTCAATGAATGAGTCCTTGAGGGAAGAAAGACCTTCGGCAACACCACAAAGTATATTCTGATGGCTATAAGCTCAAACTTTGGGAACATGTTCAGCGCTGCCGGCGCCTCCATATTCCTTCCTTCCCTTCCCATGCTGCCGATACAGATCCTTCTCAACAACTTCTTCTATGATGTATCTGGGTTTGCCATAACCACCGACAGTGTGGACGAAGAATACATGCAAACCCCGAAGAGGCTGGACATACCTCTGATAAGGTGATTTATGGTTTACTTTGGCGGGATAAGCTCGCTCTTCGATTTCCTTACATTCTTCCTCTTACTTACGGTATTTGCGGCTTGGGACAAGCCCGCCCTCTTCCAGACAGCTTGGTTCATAGAGTCCCTATTCACCCAGACGCTCGTCGTCTTCGTAATCAGGACAAGGAGAACCCCTTTTACCGGAGTCTTCCAAGCAGGTCGCTACTGCTCACAACATTTTTAATACTCGTCCTCGCCCTATCGCTACCCCTCACTATCCTCGGCTCTTGGTTTGGATTTGTGGAGCCTCCTCCCCTGTTTTACCCATTCTTGTTGGTTATTGTCAGCTCTTATCTAGCCATGGTTGAGGTTGCTAAGACGCTCTTCTACAGTCGTTACAGGGCTTGCGTATCAACGTCGGCATAGAATACTAAGAAATAAGAAAGACTTAAAAATCCTATCCACAATTCCTCTTCCTGAGGCTTTAAGCCCTTGGCATTCGAGGTCAGCGAGATACGCGACATTATAAGGATCCTTGTTCTGCTCAATGTAAATAAGGGCTGCGAATGCGAACGCGAGCTCCTTCGGCGCAAAATCGAGCATTTCATAGGTTGCCCCAAGTGCGTTGAGCCGGAGGAGTTTGAGCACGCCCTAAACGAGCTTTCGGCGGAAGGTCTGATAGAGAGGCGCAGCGAGAAGATCGCCCTGACGGACAGGGGATACTACCTCAGCGAGGAAATAAAGAACCTCCTGTTTAAGGACGAGCCGGTTCTCGAGGTTGTTGCTGGA
>CAZQQB010000029.1:0-4681 GCA_964595415.1 uncultured Nitrososphaerota archaeon
ATCGGAGCAGTAATCTTCGTAACATACTTGTATTTTGCAGGTGTGGGGGAGGTTGTATCAACAATTATGAGCCTTGACCTGAGGATTGCTCTTACCGCCATACTCATAGATCTTACCTGTATAGGATTGTTTACGCTCGGATGGTACGTATTGCTGAAAAACCCCGGCATGAGTTTCAGGGAGTGCTTCGAGATCGTACTAGTTAGCATATTCGGAGATCTTATGATACCCACCGCATCGATATCGGGAGAGTTTTTTAGAGTGAGCCTATCAGTCAAGAGGAGCAAAATACAGATCAGTGAGGCGACCGCTAGTGTGTTACTCCATAGAATATTGCTTGCTCTGACTTTTGGTGTCGTGCTACTTGTGAGTGTCTTTTATCTAACAGGACAGCAGGGCGCCCCTCTAACAGAAGTTTATGCATTAGGAGTAATAGCAGTTTTAGATCTAGCCCTAGGAATTGTTGCAATGTATGCAGCACTAAAGGCGTATCTCTTTGAGGGATATATCGGGAAGTTGGCAGTGAAGTTCGGGGGGTTTGTAAGACGCTTCAAACCAAACTACGATGTGGAGAGGTTGAAGATCAGTGTAGTAGATGGCTTCAAAACATTCGTCAATGCCATAAAGGGTGTAAAGGCTAGTACCTTTGTCACATCTTTTTTAGTGCTGACTGCAAGGTGGTTCTTGATTGCAATGATTCCCTACATCATGTTTATTTCTCTGGGGCGACCGGTGTCCTACTGGATTGTCCTCGGGGTTTCGGTATTTGTCAGCATGGTTCAGATGATGCCCATTGGAATACCTGGCATGGTAGGGGTCATGGAGGTCTCGATGACGGCATTTTTCATGGGATTCGGCATACCTCCTGCACTCGCAGCGTCAGCAACGATACTTACTAGGCTTGTTATTTTCTGGTTTGAACTTTTAGTAAGTGCAGTAGCTGCGTCTATTCAGGGAGTAAGGGGGTTAATGATGAACAATAAAACAGGAAGGAATCTAGACCACTCTGTGCAAGGCCAAAACTCTGAGGTCGTCTGAGGCGTCTTCTATTAAGTCTGCCATATCCTCTAAGAGGCGCAATATGTCCCTGTAAACCAAGAGTTGCTCGATCTTCTTAACTTCCATTAGTAATCTGAAGTCGGCATCGTAATACGAGTTGTCCAATTTTGACTCCGCTTCGTGCACTTTCACAACTAGTTCGATGGCCCTCTTTGGGTTCATTGGAAGGATGAGTATAGCATCACTTAAGCGCTCGTATTCTGTCAAAACTTCAGCAGAGAGTGTTTCAAATAGCTCCCCGACAGAGGGTGTAGGCGCCCATCCATTCTCTGAGATTCTACTGAGCTGCTTGGATATCGACTGTGTAAGTTCAGCCACCTCATCAACCCTAATAATAAGTCTGATGAAATCCTCTCTGTAGAGAAATGCAGGGGCGCTCTTTGTCAGCTGCTCTATGAGTTCTCTCTTTATTTTGTCAGCTTCTTCTTCAATGAATGATATCTTTTGGTACGCACTTTTCAATTCAGAGGGCTGGGATTTGGTGAATTTCGAGAAGGCCTCAACCATCAATCGTACAGAGTCCTGAACCTTTCTGGCATGCTCAGTTAGCAGGTCCAGAGATTTGCGGTAAACTTCGTTTCCGATTGTGCTGAATTCTTCGCTGGGTAATGTCAAGGAGGCACGCTCCGATCAGATTCATAAAATAGAACGGGTTTTATAAAGATTTGTGAAGAGTGTTCTTGACATGCGACGTTATGACAATGATTTATTTATAAAAACGGCTACACGTTAAATATAATTTATTAAAAAGAAACATTTAAAGATTATAACTAAGTAATTTTATGGGGAAGACATATGGAATATTATGATGTAATCATTATAGGAGGCGGCCCAGCCGGGCTCGCGGCGGCCATCTATTCCTCTAGGGCTGGAGTCAGCACTCTGCTATTGGAGGGAAGTATGCTAGGCGGAAGAGCAGTGTATGCTCGAGAGATAGATAATTATCCAGGATTCCCCGAGAGCGTCTCAGGGAATGAGCTTGTGACGAGGCTTGTCAGACACTCTGAGAAATTTGGTACCAAAATATATGTAGGTCAAAGCGTAATGGAGATGGAATTGGGTGGGAGGGTAAAGAGTGTTAAGACACTTAACAATGAATACAACTCAAAATCAGTAGTCATAGCCACGGGTCTTACGCAAAAGAGATTGGGTATACCTGGCGAGGATAGGTTGGTTGGCAGGGGCGTTTCTTACTGTGCGACCTGTGATGGTTTCTTTTTCAGAGGTAAAAGGGTGGCTGTTGTGGGATCTGATGAAGACGCTCTCTATGATTTGAAATATCTTTCTTCCCTGACAAAAGATCTTATTTGGATACCAAATGTCGTGCAGTTTGATAAAAGGAAGTTAGATGATGTCGAGAACTTAGGTGTAAAGACTCTTCTCGATGTAAAGGTGACCGAGATTTTTGGTGAAAACAAGCTAGATGGGATAATAATCAAGAAAGATGATCTAGAAGAGAAGATGAAACTGGACGGACTGTTTATAGCGGTGGGATTTACTCCATTATCGGATCTAGCAAGAAGTGCAGGTCTGAAAGTGACAAAAGAAGGCTACATTATTGTAGATGCGGAGATGGAGACCAACCTGAATGGAGTTTTTGCAGCTGGTGATTGTACTGGGATGAGTCACCAGATAATAGTAGCCGTAGGACAAGGCGCTACTGCAGGGATAAAGGCTTCGGATTATGCCAAGAATATTTTCCTCTGAGACTACATGAAAAAAGGAGGACTTGCCCTGTCATCGGTTACTATTTAGCCGCTCTGACAGTTGCTATGGAATTGTCAGAAAGACCAGCCCCTTTCATCTCATCTGTGTTGATCCAGACCTCGTTCTCAGGTATATCGGAAGACGAAGAGGCATTAAGTTCGAGTTTTTTCTTTCCAGCAACAACCACCTCTATCCTGCCCGATATCCTCAGGTACTTGTAGGTCTCAGTGTTCATCTTACATGATCCTCTGTCTATCACTTCGTTTCTTCTAAGGCGCAATCTCTTCTCAGGATGTCTTTGAGACAAAATACCACCACACTTGGAATTATTGAGTTATTTATTTATAACTAACGTATCGTGCAATGCTCCGTTAACGACAGTCCAGAAGTTTTTGCAAAATAGTCCCTAAGATGCGTTAAAAGATCGGTTATTGGCAACCGAACTTGGTTCCAAGTATCACGGTACCTCACAGTAACGGTCCCATCCTCCATTGTTTTGTAGTCTATTGTGATCGCCAATGGTGTGCCTATTTCGTCTGAACGGGCATAACGTCTTCCTATAGAACCGCCGTCATCAAAGTCAGAGATGTATCCTTCGGATTTGAGGATGTTGTAAACCTCAAGTGCCTTTTCACGAAGACCATCCTTATTCACAAGAGGGAAGACCGAGACCTGTATAGGAGCGAGGGTTCTCGGTATCGTGAGAACGATCCGCCCTTCCCTCTCGTTGTATGCATATTCCATTGTGATGTATACCAGCCTATCAGCCCCGAATGATGGCTCGGCCACATGTGGTACAAACCTTCTACCAGATATCGTGCGCTCCTCTTTGACAAAGTCCACACACTCAGGTTTTATCTGCACCTCATTAATTGAAATTACGCCCTTCTCTAGCGCCCTATTCAGAGATTCTGCATCCAAGCTCTTTATCGCCGATATGACTTTTCCGGCTTCTTTGCCACAGCAGTCAACTATGATTTCTGTTTTTGGACGGGCTACAAGGACTGTTTCCTTAGTTGGGACGTCGAACTTTTTGAAGACCATAAGATCTTGCCCGCTGTAGCTTTGATGTCGGGAGAGGTCGTAGTCAGTGCGGTACGCGTGACCTGAGACCTCAACCCATCCCCACCTCTCGACCTTTACAACTTGGTCAAAGGTTTGAGCCGAATAGTGAGCTCGCTCATTTTTCAACTTGGCAATAAACATTTGGTCATTATGAGGGACGCCGAGCTCTGACACAAACTCTGTGGACAGCGCCATGAAATATGCCTGCCACTCCGAGAGAATCATCTTCCGATCAATAGCTTCCTTTAAGTTCACCTCAACAGGTTCGGCGATTCCACCTGAGACCATATCCTCTGTTAAAAGGCGGATTTTTTTGTGGTTCACTTTGCTCAGAAGGTCGCATTCTGGGGAAACTGGATCGAAAAAGAACTCTATTTCCATTATTGTGAACTCTCTCAATCTAATGGGACCTTGCCTTGGAGAAATTTCATTCCTGAGAACCTTTCCAATCTGAGCAAGACCGATAGGCAAGCGCTCCCGCATCGTATTATAAACATTTTTGAAGTTGACAAACATGCCCTGTGCGGCTTCAGGGCGCATGTATGCAATGTTCTCGGAGTATGGACCTATTGAGGTCTTGAAGAGTAGGTTGAATGTCGTCACGTGTCCTAGCGAGCCGCCGCATTCGGGACAGCGCACGTCTCTTTCTCGAATTATCTCATCAAGTTCGCTTGGAGATTTTCCCTCTATTCCCTGTATCTCTCCTAGCCGATCCAAAATAATATGGTCTGCGCGGAACCTTTTGTGACAAGATAGGCACTCCACTATTAGGTCTGTGAAGTGGTCTACATGACCAGACGCTTCAAAGACTTTTGATGGCATGACCACGGGGGTTTCTATCTCGTATACC
>CAZQQB010000029.1:4691-12548 GCA_964595415.1 uncultured Nitrososphaerota archaeon
TCTTCTCAATATTTCTCTTGAGGATTGTGCCCATAGGCCCAAAATCAAGAAAACCAGCAACGCCTCCATAAATCTCGCAAGAAGGCGAGAAGAACCCCCTTCTTTTTGCTAGATCAATTACTTTATCATGTCTGTCCATGGTAATACACCTGTGAGGTAAATTCAAGTAGTTGTTTAATGAAATAAATATATCTTGTTGTGGTGGGTTCATTTGGATGGAAGCTTTTACGTAGACGACATCTCGAGGAGATTTGGAGGTTTAAAAAAAGAGTACTCAGAGTCAGATTTTGTTCTCTTTGGAGTGCCATTTGATAGTACTTCGAGCTACAGACCCGGATCAAGGTTTGGACCATCTGCAATCAGAGAGGCCTCTGCAAACATTGAGACTTGGTCTTGGAGGACTGGGATAGACTTCGAGGAAGTCAAAATTCATGATCTTGGAGATCTTGCAGTTGTGCACGGTGATAGTGCAGAGACCTTAAGGAGAATAAAGGAAACCGCGGAAGACATCATTCTGTCCAGAAAGATACCAGTCATGCTTGGTGGAGAACATGCAATAACTCTCGGTGCTTTAAGGGGTGCTAAGGATGCGACGGTTGTATCTTTTGATGCGCATTTCGATATGCGGGATGAGTACCTCTCCAATAAACTCTCCCATGCATGTGTCATGAGGAGGGCATCAGAGGAGTTGGGGACCAAAAATGTTGTGATCGTTGGTGTGAGGGCTTCGTATAGGGTTGAAGTCGATTACATAAAGAAGAGTGGAATATACTACATCTCATCTCAACAGATAACGCGAGTAGGACCTAAGGAAACAGGAACATGGCTCAAAGAGAGGCTGAAAGATACCAAGAAGGTCTACATCTCTGTGGATGTGGATGTCTTGGATCCTGCATATGCTCCAGGGGTCGGAAATCCTGAGCCAGAGGGGCTTTCAACTTCTACCCTTCTGGACATATTAGAAGAGGTCGTTGATGAAAGGATCTTAGGATTTGATGTTACAGAGGTAAATCCCGCATACGATAACGGAATCACGGCAGTGACTGCGTCAAAGGTAATTTACGAGTTATGTTGCATGATTGCTAAAACTACCGGGCTTTGATCTCTCTCACAACCTGAGATCTTGCCTTGTAGAGTATTCTATGCCCGCATGAAGGGCACCGTATGCCTGGAAGGGCCAAAAGCTCCTTGCTGTCAATGGCTTTTTTGCATCTCTCACATATGTATTGAGCCATAAAAATCACTCTGCTGAGTTAAAATAAACTCACTTAAATAGGTTTTGTGTAACCACTTCACTCTTCATTTATAGATTCTAACTTTTCTGCGATGAGATCGGCCAGTTGTTCCACTTCATTGTAAAGGATCTTGCCAAGATCCCAGAATATGAATATCACAATGGCGAAGGCCATAAGAGGCAAACCTGTGGCCAAATAAATTCCTACAACAGGAAGGGAGCCAACTACAGGGAGAAGAATTGTTAAAATAATAAGCAAAACAATAAGAAAGAGAATGTCGTAAATCGCCCTCTTATAGAGTGTTACATGATCCATTGTGATTTTCTTGAATACCATATGAATCAACTTTGAAAGTGGTTTTGATAGTGAAATGGTGTCAATGAGTATCCGGTAAAGCAATATGCCAACAACAGCCAGAATCGTGACTGAGCCTAAAGTCACCAGAGGGATGTTGATGAACGGCATTGTGAGATTCAATTGTTGCAAATATGGCATTATTATATAACCAAGAAAGATCAGCATGACAAGAACCAATATCTTGGAAAGTATCCTCGCTATCGTTAACCTCAATTGAAGAGAGGTAATTTTCTCAGAATGTGGAGAGGACATCTCGATCTACCTCAAGAGTGTAAGAGATTTTATTTATACTTGACGTAGTAATTGTAGAATGGTATCATAAGGGATATGCATGCGAATTGACGATTATGCTACAATCGTGGGGAAAGAGTTCGTTGAAGAGATAAAAGATATAGGCGAGGCTCTCAAGGGTCGAGAGTTGCTCCATGTCAATTCCACATTTGTGGGAGGGGGCGTTGCAGAGCTTTTGAAATCAATAGTGCCATTAATGAATGAAGTTGGACCGAAAACGGAGTGGAAGACGATTTCAGGCGACAGAGAGTTCTTCGACATTACAAAGTGCTTTCATAATGCCCTTCATGGAGCGAACCTTGAGATAAGCCAGAAGATGGTGGATAAGTACTTGGAAGTTATTTTAAGTAACGCAGAACACATGGATTTATCTAGAGATTTTGTTTTTGTGCATGACCCACAGCCAGCCGCTCTGGTTAAGTTTAGAGAAGATGGGAAGTGGGTATGGCGCTGCCATATCGACATATCAAGCCCAAATAAGAGGGTTTGGGATTTTCTAGCAAAATTCGTTTTAAGATATGATGCGATCGTTGTTCATTTGCCTGAGTATAGAGTATTAGATTTCCAAAAGCCACAATATGTCATACCGCCTTCTATAGATCCGCTGAGCGAAAAAAACATTGATCTTCCAGAGAGTTACGTTGAAAAAGTTCTCAGGAAATATGATCTCGATCCCGAAATGCCCATAATAACCCAAGTCTCCAGATTTGATAGGCTCAAGGATCCCTTAGGGGTTTTCAAGGCATTTGAGTTGGCAAAGAGAGGAATAAGCACCTTTGACTACAGAGCACTCCTTGATACGAATACATTTGCCTTCGACTTGTTTAGGACTCTGAGATATAGAATAAATTTACAGCTTGTCTTGGTTGGTGGATCAGCCACCGATGACCCCGAAGGGGAGAGGGTATATTATGAGGTTTTTAAAAAGGCAACAAGCGACAGGAATGTTCATGTTTTGATGTTGCCTCCAGATGCCCACAAGGAGATAAACGCGATACAAAGAGGGTCAACCATTCTCATTCAGAAAAGCATCAAGGAGGGCTTTGGACTAACAGTAACAGAGGGGATGTGGAAAGGTAAACCAGTGATTGGTGGAAGGACAGGAGGCATAAAGTATCAGATTTTGGATGGGGAGACAGGATTTCTAGTAAGTAAAGTATCTGAGGCTGCTGAAAAGATTTTGTACCTAATAAAAAATCCTCAAATCAGAAAGCGCATGGGCGAAAAAGCGAAGGAACATGTTAGGAAAAACTTCTTGGTTACAAGACATGTGAAAGATTATCTAAAAGTTTTGAATGAGATTGCTGCATGATCATGGCAGGAGCTACCCGCCCTTCCGGACTATTTTTGTGAAATGGAAAGAAATGATGCATAAAAATTAGCAATAATGATAATTATTTATAATTATAATTTGGCGTGTGGCAAAAATCTAATACGATCATGTGTTTAAAATAAATAAAGATCTCAACAGGTGTTGATATTTGAGGATAATGAATTTTTCATTTAGTATTGATAAGGAAGGAAAAATGAGAGCACTCCCCCATCCCGTCGGGGATGCGCTTGCATTGTTAGATGCCCTCGACCTGTTGGGTAAGAGATGGAAAAGCATAACTCGGTTCTTTAGAGAGGAAAGTCTGAATAAAGTAGATTTTCTGTGTAAAATTTATTATCCCATCTATCTTGTGCGGGAGGGGAATTATGTAGTTCCTATTGATGGCATGGGATTCCATAAAAAAGAAGTTGTGGAGTTTTCTGAGCAGACTGATGAGTATGGCGTTTATAGCTCTAAGAAATATCATTTCCCTATAGTTGGGAATGAAAAACTTTTGAAGTGGATAGAGGCCACAAGTGAAGAAGAAGTACAAGATGGATACGCAGTACCTTACATCCTAACTAGAGAGGAAGCGAAATTTGTAGCAAAAGAAGTTGTAAGAATCTACAGAACAACAGAAGCATCTTTGGATAAATTATTTTCCGAGGTAGAGAATTGCCAAGCTAGATATAAGGAGAATGTTGAAAAAATCTATGAAAAGTACAAAAGCCTAAACGAAGAGTACGAGAAAAAAATTGCTGAAAAGAATGCACAGATTGAGGAGCTGCTCATCGAGAGTGAAAAAGATGCCATAAACAAGATCAAAGAAGAATCCCAAAAACGCAAAGAGTCGTTGCGAAGTGAGCGGAAGAATCTTGAAAATTTGATGCAAAATATGAGAAATGAAGTCAAAATTATTGATGATAAAGTAAATAAAATTAAGAAAAATATGGACGAACTAAAAAGTCAAAAAATGAGAGTCGAGGAAAGGCTAGAAAAACTCAAGGTATATGGGAAGAGGGTGGAAGAGGATAAGGAGAAGTTCGATGATATCAGACAGATTTTAAAAAGTATTAAAGAGTGTGAAAGATTACTTGAGGATTATATAAATAAAGGGAGTTTATCTTCTGGAGAGCTCTCGGAACTTGAAGAGCGAAAAGGTCGCATGCTCAAAAGGATCGAAGAATTGCAAAGGGCTATATCAAGGCTTGCCGAAGAGGAAAAACTCCTATCCTCAAGAGAAGATATGGAACTTAGAAAGGCTAGACAAGATTTCGTCAAAAAAAGGGAGATGATGATCAAAGAATTGAATGTGCTCTTGGCAGAACATGATAGAGCAGTTTGGGAGTTGCGGATAAAAGAGAATAGGTTAAAGTTTGATATGGAAAGATGCAAAGATAATACCAACAACCTAATCAGACTGTTAGAGGAACACCTGAATAAATTAAAGAGTTTTGTGTGGAAAGGTTTAAAATTAAGCAGTGATGTTGAACTTCTATACATCCCATATTATATTACATCCAAAAATGAAAAACCCAGTATAATTGAGCCTCCAATTGTTTTGGAGGGATATAAAAATGTTGAGGGATCGAGAGAGGTTGGTTTAAATAAGGAAGTTATCGAGGTCGTTGTGGGTAGTTGGGAGGTTTTATCTGTAATTTTGTTTGAGGCGAAAGAGGTTTTCGATATTTTGAGTGGAAGAAATAAAAATAGAGTACTTCAGGGGATTGAGATTTTAAAAGAACTAGGGGTCATTAATAGGATGCAGGAAGCGATTCTCTTGAAGAGATGTGTCTCATGAAAGTTAAAGATGTGACTTCAAACAGATTTATTGATTTTAATGGTGACAAAATTGAAGATCCTTTATGTTAGCCAGTCTTTCTTCCCAAGTACGGGAGGGGTTTCCTACTATCTTATATGGTTGTCTCGCAAGTTAAAGGAGAAGGGGCATGAGGCAGTATTCGTAAATTTGCGAGGACCGAATGTGCCGTCAGAGGGGCAGATTGAAGGTTTTAATGTATACAGGGTCCCAAGATTAAAGGGGTTTCCTGAGGGGGCTCTAAAGGAGTATACGAATTTTAAGGAGCTACTTCTTAAGGTCTTTCACAATAAGAACGTGCCGATTGATCGACTATACAACAAACACCTCTATGGGTTTAATGGCTACATGGGGGTAAATATATACTTTCAAGATAGGGTAAAGGAGGTTGCAAATAAAGAGAGACCCGACATAATCCATGTGCATGACTTCCAGTTGATGCCTCTGGGCTGGCTCCTTAGGGAAATAAAAGTGCCCATGCTATTCACCTGGCATGTGCCTTTCACTGAAGAGGTTGAGCAAGGTTGGAGAGGTTTTGTGGTTGGATATTTAAAGGAGTATGCGAATTCAGTATTTTCGACGAAGCCTTATGTCAATACGGCGCTCAAATCAGGACTTCCGTGGAGCAAAGTGACATGCATTCCGCCATTCATAGAAGTTGAGGATTCTGAGATTGATTTTCGAAAAGTGTATAAAATTGAGGAGGACGAAAAACTCATCCTTTGCGTTGCCAGACTGGATAGACTGAAAGGACAGAATTATCTAATAGAAGCAGTCTCTAAACTCAGGGTAAAATTCAGGCTAGTGTTCGTCGGGAACGGGTCCTTGAGTAAAGAGATGCTAAAGGTTAAAGATAAAGAAGAATATTACAATGAATTGCAGACAATGGTTGCCTCTAAAGGGATCAAAGATAAAGTGCTGTTCACAGGCGCGATAAAGAGAGATGTTTTAATGGCAGCTTATAAAGCCTGTGACATTGTTGTCCTTCCATCCATTCAGGAAGGGTTTGGGTTGGCGATCACCGAAGGAATGGCCTTTGGCAAACCTGTTATAGGAACCAGTGTTGGAGGAATACCAACGCAGATATGGCCAGGCGTAAATGGATTTCTGGTGCCACCTGAGGACACGAAGAGTCTGTCGGAATCACTCGAATATGTACTTTCGGATGAGAAAATGGCTAGGGTCATGGGTAGGGAGAGTAAAAAAATCTATGACGGACTCTTCTCTGCAGAGAGAGGGGCAAAGGACCACATAGTCCTTTATAATAGATTGCTTGGGGAAGTAACGTGAAAATCCCAACCTGCAGGATGAGAGCTCCCGCCGATATAGTTAACCCGATCATCAAATAGTCATGGGTTGAGGCGAGTTGCTATGAAATTAAATGCAGATGTGATAGTAATGGATTATGATAGAACCGTTGCCGATGAGAAACTAGGATTTATTATTTCTAATGATGTCAAGAAGGTTTTAAAAAAGATCCCGCAAAAGACCATTCTTGCAACAGGAAGGGTCTATGAAGATATACCCGACAGAGATGCTGTAAAAATATTTGATGCACTCGTGGTGGAAAATGGAACGATCCTTATTACTAAAGGCGGAAAAAAGAGGGAAGTTTTAGTAAATGAACAGTGGTTCGAAGCGAAGAAGAAGATCGTTAAAGTGTTAGAGGAAGGAGGTATCAAATTCAAACATGGGGAGGTCATCATCTCCGGCAAAAGAGAGGATGTTCCTAATTTTAAACGAAAACTCAGGAGGCACGGACTGTTAAAGGAAGTCTCTATTGATTTCAACAAGGACGAATATATGATCTTGCCCGTGGGTTGGAACAAAGGCAAGGGCGCGAAAGTTGCGGCCAATAAATTTGGTGGAAGGAAATTGGTGGCTATTGGGGACGAAATCAATGATCTTTCTTTATTTGAGATCGCTGAGATTAAGGTGGCGGTAGGTAATGCTGTACCTGAGCTTAAGAAAGCAGCAGATATACTATGCGACAAGGAGGATGGCGAAGGAGTGATAGAGATATTAACAAGTCTTTGGAGGTATTAGTCCATGGTCACCGATTCAAAAATCCCAAGATTTTACAAGATGACGCTTCAAGAGAGAAGAAAGGTGCTAAAGGAAAAAGTGGGACTTTCGGATGACGAATTGAAGGTGCTAGATTGCGGACTTGAACTTCTGCTGGCAGACAAAATGATAGAGAATGTGGTGGGGACGATCCAGATCCCGCTGGGAATCGCGACAAACTTTAGAATCAATGGCAGGGACTATTTAATTCCCATGGCGACCGAAGAGCCGTCTGTGGTTGCTGCGGCGAGCCATGCTGCGAAGCTTTCGCTACCGGAAGGTTTCATAGCACAAAGTACCCCGCCAGTAATGAGGGGGCAGATACAGATTCTGGAGATCGTGGACATTGATAGCGCAAGAAGGAAAATCATAGACATGAAGGGAGAATTAATCCAGAAAGCAAATCGCTTCGCCGATATTTTACCTAGGATAGGAGGAGGAGTTAAGGATGTCGGGATCAGGATTGTTGGTCCGCCCGACGAGATAATGTTAGTTGTGGAATTTTATGTGGATTGTAGAGACGCGATGGGAGCCAACACGGTTAATACCATATTGGAGGGCATGGCCCCCGAGATAGAGGCTTTGGTGGGAGGAAAGGCACTATTGAAGATACTATCTAACCTCGCCACCGAAAGGATGGCGAAGGCAAGGGTGGTTTACAGAAAAGAGACCATCGGCGGGGAAAATGTTGTGGATAACGTGGTGAAGGCATACAAGTTTGCGTATTACGATCCTTACAGGGCAGCGACACATAACAAGGGAATAATGAATGGTGTTAC
>CAZQQB010000030.1:0-3724 GCA_964595415.1 uncultured Nitrososphaerota archaeon
AAAATGATCCTCAAGAGGGATCCCTACCTTCTCCACCGCCTCTGAAAGATCCTTTTTAAGGTATGACGCAACACCCTCCAGTAGCTTCTCCGCCCTTTTTGCCCTCTTCCACTGTATCAGCTTCTCCTTCTTCTCCCTCTCAGTAACTTTTTTAAGTGATAGGTCTACATGCCCCCTCTTGTCATCTACACGGATTACCTTTAGGACGACTTTCTGCCCCTCCCTAACATAGTCCCTGATGTTCTTGACCCATGTGGATGCTATCTCACCGATTGGTATGTAGCCACTCTTGTTAAACTCATCCAGATTGACGTATGCACCATGGTCCTGTATCTTTGTGGCTGTGCCGATCACAAACTCTCCTATCTCTGGATACTCCCTCTTCCTAAGCCCCATCCCCCATCACCATTTTTACGAATAATAAAAATGACGGTCTATATAAAATGGGTGTCGTAAGCCCTTCCTTTTTTCAAAAAAAGGATGTACACAACCACTAACTTATCTCTTTTACCTTATCAGAGAGTATCTTACTCTTGCCCCCCGTGGGCATGGTCAGCTCCCTGCCACAGATATTGCACTTTACCTTTGTGGCAACATTCGAAAATACCGTCTGCTCATTGCCGCAATCCAGGCACTGCACCCGCAAAAACTTACTCCTCGGGACTGGCGTGAGTATCTCTTTCCTCTTCAATCAACACACCTCACAGTACCTCAAGTTTCTTCAGCCTTATGCCTCTTCTTTGGTTCTGATACCCGCACTTCTTACACTTAAGCTTCAAACTCATCTTCTTTGTTGTCTTAGCGGTTCTCTTCTGGACAGGCTTCCTCGAACTACCGTATCCCTTCTTCTTCCTCTCGTACCGTCTCGTGCCTTCTGCTAACATCCTCTCCCTGCCCTTCTTGTAAATGCTTACAGTGTGAGCAGTATGCGTCTTGCATTTAGGGCAGTATGTGTTTATCTCTTTTGGGACCTTCATTCCATCACACCTTCCTTTGTACCGTCATAGCTATGCCTCTTTTTATGAGTGCCTCCGCGTTCTGTGCTGGAAGCAGCACCACATCCTCCGCCTTGTAGGGACCATACGTCCTCAAATCTGCCCCTACAAACGATGGAACATCTCGGAGCATCCTAACTAATATCTTTTTCGCAACCCCCTCCACATCATTTCGCTTTGGCGGCTTAAATAAAAGCATCTCGTCCTCAAATAATGTGCCCTCGACGAGTGTACCACTAACCACCCCTTTGCAGATCTTCTCCCTCCTAATGGACCTTATCCTTTCGAGCATCCATTTAATCCGTTTCTCCTCCCCCTCCCTCAATTTCCCAGGAATTCCGTTCTCTGCCCTCCCCAGATCCTCCAAATACCTCTCGACACCATTCATAAAATCTGGCGGCGGCCTCTGAAGCTCCTCATTTTCTTTTTCATTGATCCAAAACTCGATTATCTTCTTGTACATTTTGTCATTCCCTCAACTCGCCAGCGCCCTTGCAGAGAAGATATATCCCGAGACTCTCTGGCACCTCAACCTGCGCATCCTTCAAGGGCCCCACCTTATAATCCCCTACCCTTACTCGGGGAACCTCTTTCACATATACTTTTATGCTCCCGGACTTAAATACAACAGCATCTTTCAGGGGATCAAAACTTTCAAGTTCGCTGTAAGAGATCTTGGCTGCCTTCAATCCGGACTTTCCATGTAGACTGTTTGGATACCTTATCAATCTCTTGACATCTATTGTGACCCTCTCATCTATATTGCATAGAACTTCCTTCACAGCAGCGTTTGCTATCCTTATGGTTCTCCCAAGCTCAACCCCTCTCAACCCCATCCACGACGGCGGACTCGCCATTATCCCCCTCAGCAACCTATCCTTGTTTCTCATGATGATATTTGCAACCTCGTCTGATCCCAACACTCTTTTGAGTTCTTCCAGCGTGCACCTGCTCAAGTACGCATAAATAGACCTCGCAAACCTCCCCCTCCATCCCCCATCCCTGAGATCTGGGCCCGTTATGGAGCCGTCCCTCATCATTCTGAAGCCTTGGTGCCTTGGGTCGAGCCCAACTCCTCTCACGTAGTCTGCGATCTCCCTTCTGCCGTCCGTGTTCAGCCTTTTGATGTCCTCCGTCTGGATATGAAGGTGGTACCCCCTGTGCCCTGAGAAGCAGACCTCTACATCCTTGAGACCGATGCCAAAATCTGGGATAAGGTACTCATCAATCAGCTTGAAGACCTCATCCTTGGCGACCCCAAGACACTCATCACAAACCCACGTAGAAGTCTCTATCCTCTTCATCCCGCATTTAGGGCAGCTCTCGGGCGGGAAGCCTGTGCCTCTCGTCATACAGTCCATGCAAGTCCACATGTCATGCTCTTTTTTGCAAGGAGTTGGTATATGGTCTGCATCAACATCGAATATCAAGTCTGCACCCTCCCAACCCTTCCCGCTCATGTCAGGAGCCTGAGGCTCCTTGTAGTATGCGGAAGAATAGTACAAATGCGCAGGTAAATTATTCTCTAAGTACTCCTTAAGTGTAGAGGCATCAGGAAAACTGATGTGTCTTATCATCACGTCATGCCCAAGAGGTATCAGTGCAATCTCCCTGTGGCTGAGATCCTTGACCATTAACTCATCAGAACCCAAAAGTTGATAGTAATTCTTGAAAGCACTTAGAACTTTTTCATGCACTCCTATTCCATTCCCCCTTCCTCTTAATCTCTCTTGCCCTGATTTTATAGTACTGTAGCGGGTGCCTCACCCTCTTACAGTACGCATCCGCTCCCACGCAAAGCCCGAACGATCTCAACACATCACACTTTGGGGGCAAGTATTTTGTTTTTGAACCTATCATGCCTGCTATGTGCTCTATCTGGTACCTGGCTTTACCCTCATCAAAATCTGCCACATTGCTGAAATGCTTCAAAATATCGTCAACATTTTCTCCAGTGTTTATCAAGAAGGTAGTAACAGTAAACCTCGCCATGTGAGAGAGGCTCTTTCCAGCAGCTAGATCCTTGAGGAGAGCAACAACGCACGGGGGCTTTGCCTCCTCCACAACCTCAACAGCCACCTCTTCGTCATAGCCTCTCCTCTCCTTTACGAACCTTTCAAGCCCATCCAGCTTGGGTAAAAGCCCTTCGGGTATTCTAAACTTCTTGATCTCCTCCTCCTCTGACTTCCTGATTATCTTAACCTTCACCGCCTCCGAGAGTAGTCTCGCCACCTCGACCTGTTTGAGGTAGACCCGCCCCCCAGTAACGTGCCTATTCACAAGTTTCCAGTCTGGCGAGTGGAAGTTCGGGGCCACTTCAAGGTAATTTTCCACAGGTATGCTAAAATCAAAGAAAGCCCCGCTCACCATCAACTCAGCCCCCTCCAGACTCCACCCAAAACCGTCTCTTCCAACCTCCACAAGCTTTTCTCTCTCCTCTTCTTTCAGCAGATCAAAGCACCTCTTCTGCTCAGAATTTGCGAATCTCCTCACAACCCATCCAGTTTTCATTCCATAAATAAATGCCAATGCTAAAGGGTATGCCAATAGCTCCATCTCTGGGTCCACCACATTCAACTCTGCCCACTTACCTTCAAGCCCTAGCTTAGCCCTCTGGACCGCCCTCTGCACTATGTATGAGTACTCCTCACTGGCTAAGTCTTGAAATGTTAGCCCGTAACTTTCTATGAATGAAGAAGCCTTCCTCAAAAAAGGGTACTTTGCCAAGT
>CAZQQB010000030.1:3734-4018 GCA_964595415.1 uncultured Nitrososphaerota archaeon
TCCAATAAAAACGAGGGAGGATTGTTAAAGATTTCCTCTACTCGGCCTCCATCCGAGGGGCCAGGTAATAGACAATCCTTCCGCCGTTGGGCAGGTTGAAGTCAAGCCTCAGCGGCATGTCCGTCGAAAACATGAGTGCTGCTATGTCCGAAAGCCCTGAGGCAACCATCATCTTGCTGAGGTATGTTAGGCTGTATAATGCGTGGGCGCTTTCCTTCAGCTCCACTGAGAGGAGTTCGCCGCTCTCCTTAGTGATCTCTACCTCCACCTCTCCTCTGTCTCCG
>CAZQQB010000030.1:4028-5156 GCA_964595415.1 uncultured Nitrososphaerota archaeon
TCGCAGTAACCTTGACCTTCTCGTCCTCTGCCGTGATCTTCACAAAGTCGCTGACAACCTCTGCGTCCTTTATCGCTTCCATTAGCGTTGCAGCTGGAAGTTTTATGGTTGCTAAGAACGATATCCTTGGAACAGAGAGCTCCTCCTTTCCCAAATCGAGTAGCGGTAGTGAGAAGGTCCTGGACGACTTGCCCCTAAACCTGATCTTTAGCCTTGCCTCCTTCTCCACCTTCTCCAGCTCAAGCTTCTCGTTGACCCCAGACCTTTTCATTATGTTCTTCATGTCATCAAAATTGACCCCGATAGGTACCTCCTCAGTGCACTCATATGACTCGAAGGAGGACTTTGGCAGCTCCATATCCACCATGGCTACTCTCGAGGGATCCATCGCCCTCAGCCTTATTCCAGTCGGATCGGCAATGAAGACGCCCTCCTCGACCAGTGTGGAAATGGACTCTATAACGTTTCTCCATACCCTGCTATCTGCAAGTACTGCTTTGAACACAAAACAACCTCCGTACCCCTCTATAATAATTCCAAATACTTAAGATCTACTCCTAAAAAACGGCACCCAAAAAAGTCATTCCAACTCATTCGGGGGCATTTCACTCATACTCTCTCCATGTATGTCCGCACTTGGTACACCTGTAGAACCTCGTTGGCGCTTCATCGGCCCTCCTTGTTTGCATCATCCAGTAATAGGCCTCCGTATTGCCACACCGTCTGCATTCTGCCTTTGTTATGGGCAAAACCCTGTCCTCAGAGCGGTCCGAATGCTTCACTATAACCGTCTCTTTTGGCGTATTTATGGGCTCAGCGAACCTCTGTTCCCCACACTCGCCAACATACTCATACCCACACTTCTTGCAAACCAAGACCTTCCTCTTCCTGTCCGACAACAGGACACTGTTACACGTAGGGCAGAACTTCAAAGCCGCTCCCCGTCCCTCCAAACTAAGTCGCCGATTTTAACTTATCGGTAAGAATCACCCTCCGTCTGAATCAACCACCGCCTAATACCGTCTATGATAACATCTGCCTGCCTCCTGTTTCTATTACAGACATCCAAAATTGGCAGCCCCAAACCAATCTCACCTGAGCTCTGACTCAATATGTGCCTCATTCCTT
>CAZQQB010000030.1:5187-11689 GCA_964595415.1 uncultured Nitrososphaerota archaeon
GCAATCCCCGAGAGTTCCTCATAATAGCCTGTCTCCTTAAGCCAGTCAACTAACTCTCTGGGGCTTTTAATCTTCCTTTTCATTGTAATAGCATCAATCCATCCCCCTCTAAATACGAATGCCAAAGCTATCCCCCCTCCTTCCTTTATGTATTCTACATAGGCTTTCCTAGCCTCTCTCTTCAACCTCTTCATAACCCTCCTCCAAAATCCTCTTGATTGCCAACCTCAACAAATCCGAGAATGCCCTGGCAGAGATCTCTGCCTCGGAGGATCTGCTCTCAAAGTTTATTGTGGCCACTCTCATGAATAGCGTCTCCGCGGCTTCCTCGAGCGATATTAAATGGTTTGACCATGCATAGGCTAGTATCGCCTCCACAACGTCGCCCTTCTCGCTTGGCGTCATTCTGGTCACATCAATTACCTTTGAAATATCTAATGCCTTAGACAGAACTTTGTCTGGCACCCTCTCGCCTATAGGCCTCCCCGCCGCCTTGGTCTTGGCCATAGAATAAGCCAAATTTACAAAGGAGTCTCCAAGCCGGGCCCATTCTTTGCTCCTTGCAATTTTATTCAATTCCTTCAAAATGGTCTCCTCTACTTGAGGAGAGCACTTAGTTTCCCCTGCAACTCCTTTGCGTCGCTCTCGATCTTTGACAGGGCACTCAGCAGCGCATCCCTCGGCGACTCCTCCCCGTCTGTATGGACAATCAGCTTTATACCACCAGTCAGTGGATGAATTATCTGGTAACCCGCCTGTTTCACATGTTTGTCCAGCAGGAGAGTTGTCCTCAGCAGATTCCCCATCGTGTGGTCTTCATCTGTGAGTTCGAGCTCAAGCTTGCTTTTATCCTCTTTTACTATCCTTACCGGCATAAGACCCCTCCTTTACTAGATAATGAATCGAGATCTTCCTCCTCTCAAAGATTTTGTCCCTGTTACAGAAGAGCCTCCCCCTCTTCAGGACAAGCTCATCCCCGCATTTAGGGCAAGTTGCATACATAACGCCAAGCTCATCATCTGCTGTTGAGAGTTGGTATGGTGGCCAACCCGTAACGACCTTCGCTAAAACCCAATCATTCAAACCCACGGCGTCGAATATCGTGTCAATGTAACTCTTTGCTGCCTGAGATACATGAAGGATCCCAGTGAATGCGCCCTTTAAACTCCTTTTTCCCCTTATCCTAAGGATCTCAATCACCGTGGAGTCTTCCCTCATCGGACCTACGACAACGCCTTCAACGACATCTCCAACTTCAGGGACTGCTATTTTTATTCCTGAGCTCACATCTACCCTTCTGCTCTTTGCGTCTACCGCGATAGCCCCCAAACTGGAAGAATACAGCTTCCCCTCTTCAACGTAAATCCCCTCTCCCGGCATGAACTCTTCTTCGACTCCAAGCTCCTCTCCGGGGACTGCTACATGCTTTCTTTCTCCATTCATTCCTTTACCCTCACTATTCTATAGAGATCTGCCTCAAAGAGGTGAAACCTCTTTTTATGAAAGTGGTAAGTGGGAGGCAGTTTTATCTTTAACGGAAGGACCTCATCAACCCTACCTCCAACCTCTCCTACAAACCTGAATATAAACCTGCGCACCTCCTCGCCACCTTTGTGTAGAGAATAGACCTTGGGCGCAATTGTTAGTCCAGCTACCAGAAAGGCTCTGTCTGCCTCCCTTCTCCTCACACCAAAGGGAGGGTTTTGGAGGACAACATCCGCCTTAAACCCTGCAAACCTCACATCACCAATTATAAAATCCACTCTCTCTTTTAATCCGAGCCTTATGGCAGTATCCCTCGCATCTCTTACGGCGCTGTCGTCCAGACCAACCACGTATTCCGCCCCAAGAAGCCCTGCTCCCAGCGCCAGCATGCCTGTGCCGCAGCCAAGATCTGCCACCTTGGCCCCCTCTATGTCCCTATGGCGTAGGTGCGCATACCACAACACCTCAGCCGCAACAGTTGCCGGCAGTCTATACTGCTCAAAAATCAATTTTGGGCTCTTGAATGTAGCAACCCTCTCCAACGTCCTCTCAAGCTCGACCTTTGAGGCGATCACTTTTTTGTCACCCTTAATAGCTCCGCGGCATCCTCCTCATTCAAAACAGGTTTGCCGAAGCTCTCTTGGTTGTCCAATGATATTCTGGGACAGCCTGTTATTATGAATGCATCTACAAACGTGAAACCTGATAGCCTTTCCCAACTCACATCATCGGCAACTACCATTACTACCTCTCTACCTCTCTCCTCGAGCTCTTTTTTCAAACGGATCGCAAAATCCTTCTTGAACTGTCCTTTCTTCCCCACCACAACTACTCCAAACGTCTTTGCCCTCTTTGCCTCCTCGATCGCCCACCATCGCCTAGCAATCACTCTTCTTTTGAGGCGCTCAATATCCCTCACCTCGCCCCTGTAAGGGTCTGCTATGTAAACTGGGATGTCCACAGCCATTGCAACTCCAAGCGCATGAAAGTCCCCTCCCCCTATGTGTAATATCGCCTCCACGAACCCTGCAACCCTCTTCGCCCCCTCAACATTACACCCGAGGACCAGACCTCCACTCACCTCATCCACAAAAACATCTAGCCCTGCTGCCTTTAGCCCCTCCATGAAACTCCTCAAATTATGGAGGTGCTGTAGGCTTGCAACTAACCCGACCTTTTTGATGCTCCTAGCTTTCAAGAAATCTGCGCTCCTTGCGATCAGGTCATCAACCGCCGTCAAGTAAAATGCCGAAATGTACAGCGTTGGGATCTCTTCCTTTGTAGCATTAAACTTATTATGACCGATGTGTATCAGCATATCTGCTTCCAAGAGCCTGCCAGTGCCGTCCGCAAGAGAACATCCCCCATAACACGGATCTGCTGAAATGTATGTCGTAACACCAGCCGAAGATAGCTCCCTCAAAAGATCCTCCATGTAGGGCTTCAATCCGTCTGGCGCTTGTACGATTACACTCTTGGCTCCTCTTGACTTTACCTCCCTGATTATCCGATCTAGCTCCAAGTTGTATGTCGAAATTGACAAGAGAGTGCCCCAACTGCTAAGATCGCTTCCCAATAATAAAAACACGGGGTTTTTAACTTCGTTATTCAGTTGCCTTCCAATATTCTCGTTGGCATGGGGATCTTGGACATTGCCAACTCTAGCGCCGTCTTTGCAACATCCTTCTTATCCTCGGGCACATAGAGATCCATTATCGGCTGCAGGACGCTTAGCCTCGCCGCCGTACCCGCTGGCTTACCAAAGGACTTTCTCATACCATCCTGAAGACGGTCTGCCCCAGCAAACGCCATCATTTTGTTCTCCCGGAGCACTTGGTGCGGATATACTCTGACCTTGAGATAATATCCTGTCTCCCCAAGAACAGTGCTGAGGTATTTTGTTACGATCACCCTCGCAGCCTCAAGGGCATTATGCCTTATCTGCCCCGCCTCCAAGGGTACCAACGTCAACTTGGCTTTAAAATCCCCCTTAGGGTTTCCGAAATCGAACTTCGTTATCTTTAACCCTGGGATGCCCCTAATGTACTCTTTCCTAGTATAAGGAGGGGTGTCAAAGTATCGGTAACAGTGACCTGGACGCTCTGGCATAACTTTTCACCAAGTTTTTCCAAGAGCATGTAGCAGCATAACTATTTTAGTCTTTCTGATGCAAATTCTTGCTCTCCAAAAAAATTTGATGACCCTGCTCTTGTCCCGTGGCGCCGCTCTCAATAAAAAGCCTTTTTTGGCGTTATATTATTGCCCCCTGCTTGCAATAAAATCACTGTAAGGTAAAAGTGTACGCGTTCCTTTTTTTTGGTCAGGCAGCCCGCGAAAACCCAATCTCGATCACAACTATTCCCTCAAACATGAAATCTGCCCTCATAACAACCCTTCCGACCATCCCTTCCTCCGTTATTATCCTCAAACTCTCTTCTACACCATTGAGAGTGGACTGTACAAAGATTGCCTTTCCTTCTTCCCCAAGGTAACCTCCAACACCTCTTATGAACCTATCAATTATCCTTCTACCGTTCTCTCCACCACTCCAAGAGAGGTCTTCCGGCTCCCCCCTAACATCCAATAGATAGGGCGGATTCATGACTATCAAGTCATAATCCATGCGCCTCAATGGTTCAAAGAGATCCCCTACGACAGCGCTCAGCCTCGCATAAACACCGTTTATTCTAAAGTTTAAACAGGCGTTCTTTACTGCCAAAGGATTAACATCAACCGCAGTCACAGAGTCCGCCCTCTCCGCAAGGCACAATCCTACAACTCCACTCCCGCAACAGAGGTCCAAGACACGACCATGGGCTATTGAAGTTGCGGCATCGATCAGAATTAGCGAGTCCTCAGATGGCTCGTAAACGCCAGGGAACACCAATACAGTCTTACCCATCAGCTTGAGTCTTTGCATCTCTACCGCCAATTACCTTATTTATGTACAAGAAATCCTCGGGCTCTAACTCAAATACCCTGCGCATCAGAAAACCCTCTCCAATATTTTCAAAGATCCGAACAGGTTCTGTACCTTTTATCTTACAATAAGTCTCTATGGCTTTCTTCAATCTCCTCCTCCTCTGAGAGAATAGGATTTTGAGCGTCTCTTCCAGAGCCGCCCAGTCCACATCCCGTCTCTCCCTCTTCTTTACAGTTACCACAGTGCTGAATACCTTCGGTTTTGGGTAGAAAGCCTCAGGGGGAAAATCCCCCACCCTCTCAACCTCTGCCAGTAGCCTAGTAACCACACTTAGCCTCGAGTAGTCGTGATCGCCAGGCTTTGCCAAAAGCCTCTCTGCGACCTCCCTCTGATATGTAAGGGCCGCCAAATCGAAAGAGCAGTCCCTCAGGAGCTTAAACGTAAGAGGTGTTGATATGGAGAAGGGCAAGTTTGAGACTACCTTGCCAACCCTTGGCAAATCCATAGCCATCACATCGCCCATCACTATTTCCACATTGTCTCTTGCCGAGAGGACATCAGACAGCGCCTCTATGGCATTTTTATCCATCTCTACCGCAATCACCTTCTTAGCCCTCTCTGCGAGCCTAAGAGTGAGAGCCCCGATCCCCGCCCCTATCTCAAGAACAACATCGTTCGACCCGATCTTTGCGGCACCGACAAGACATTCTATCAACTTATGGTCTACAACATAATTCTGCCCGAACCTCTGCCTGGGTCTTATCTCAAACCTATTTATCGTATTAAGTGTCCATCTAAGTAGACTCTCTTCCCTCAAACATCAGAACTCCTTCTTTGCTGGTGGTTTGCAGAAGACGTAATATTTGTCCTCATTCTTAATCTCCATGAATATTCTCTTTATGATCATCTTCTTAGGGTCCACTATGTGCGTCCTCTTTTGGATATCCTCAAAACTGATGAAGGGGCCCCTCTTCCTCTCCTCCAGTATCTGCCACATTGCCTTCTTCCCTATGCCCGGGAGCAGTTCAAGAGCATGCATCCTCGTGGTCACAGGTCCGGAGTGGTTGAAGAATGCCACAAACCTCCCCTCATTCTTACTAACAAGCTCTTCGACTACCGCCTGCAACTCCTCCTTGGCCGTCTGTGTAAGTTCTTCGTAGTCTATCCTCCTTTTGACATGGTCTACCTTGTTTCTGCCATACTTCCCGATGGCTATCCTCTCCCTTTGTGCAAAGGTGGTACCGGGTACCGGAACAAGTTCTAACAGTGTAAAGTAGTCTTCCCCAACAGCCTGCACTAGTGGCTCCCTCTTGTACAGCGGTCTCGTGTCCCTCGGGTGACCGAACTGCAGGTGGTCGAGTACATATGCGTACTCCTCAAACTTCTTTTGCAGCTCCTCGGGCATTATAGCTCCCCCTTGATAATATGGAGGCTCATGTAAAAAAAGGTTTTATTCCCTGTAGGAATTCACTACAGTCAGAACCTTCTCAAGTTCGGAGGGCAGAAATGGCCTGCTTTCGCTCACAAAGATCGTCCTCAACTCATCAACTGTCTTGGGCATTATATTGACTATCTGGGCTGCTATCAAAGAAGGTATCCCATCCTCTTTAAGTCTGTTCAGTAGCTCCTCAGCCTTTTCAGGACTCAGCTTTGAGAGTTTTATGGAGTAATCATATGTCAACCTCTGAAGATAACTAAGTTCCCCTTCCTTCTCCCTCTGTTCCAGCAGTTTCTTAACCTGAGGGAGTGTAAGAACTTCTTCCTTCACGACCTCTCTTGGCATCTATAATCCCCCTATCGGGGAGATATGTTCGGGCCTTGCTATTATGGTCTTCTCATAACCACCCATAAACATCTTCAGTACGTATGCCCTGCCCCTCTTTCCAAGCACGATCCCTGTCCTTCCATGATACCTTCGGTGCGGCATACCCTTTATGTAGGAGGGATCTATCTTTATAGTCACCTTCTCCCCTACGGCATACTCCCTGAGGAGCCTACTCACTGGGGAGTGCCCTCTCTCTCTGACACTTTTTTTCAGCAGAGACCTTGTCCTGTTTCTATAACCAACAGAGTGCCTCATGATTATCCTACCTC
>CAZQQB010000030.1:11712-12535 GCA_964595415.1 uncultured Nitrososphaerota archaeon
GACGCTTGGCCTCGTCCTACCATCATCTCCAGAGACCAGCTCCTTCACATAAAGTCCTCCCTGGCATCTAACCACCAACTCAATCCTGTTACTATCGACTTTTTTTGCTCTCATCTCGTATACCCTCTTCACTCGCAATTTATCGGCGCGGCGGTGTAGTACCCTCTTTGGGGTGTATTGATTTATAAGACACCCATTAAAGCTTTTCTCTAACTTCTCGAGCTCTTCTTCCGCGACCTCTCTGTTGACCTCCACAAGAGCCCTGTAAGTCTTCTCTGCTACCTTTGACCTCTCCTTCAGTCCCCTCACGGTCTTTTTATCTGAAAATGCTAACCCGACCACCTCAACCTTGCCCTCTGCTCTCTTGTTTATCTCACGCTCCAATTCGCTAAGATCAAGCTTTCTCCTTCTCGGCTCTTTTATCTCAACAACAAATGGTCTGCCGTTGCCTTTAACTACCGCATCCACATCCTCTCTACCTGCCCCATGGAACTTGATAGACTGGCCTTCTGTTAATTCCAATACAGGTCCCCCGATAATCTCTTCTACAGACGTAGGGTAGATCTTCCCCGTTCCATGGCATATCTCGCACCCCTCCCCCCTACAGTGCACGCAGTCCCACCTTGATTGAGGTATCCCTCTAACGAGCTTCCTGTACCTGCCAGATATGTATAGAGGCATCGGTCTTACGGAGACCTTCGGCCCTGGCACCTCAACGATCACAACGATATCGGGCTTTTTGAATTCGACACCCCTGCCAGTGAGTCTAGTTACTTCCTTGCCAATCTCCCTGCTGCACTCCATCCTCATAGACTCCCCGTAT
>CAZQQB010000031.1:0-562 GCA_964595415.1 uncultured Nitrososphaerota archaeon
TATCCTTTATCAAGCTGACATAATTATCAAAATCATCTTGACTGTAATTCCAATAGTAGGTATCAACTTCATTTCCTAGACAAAGGTATTTTGGATAGTAATCTCGCGAAATGTTCACGGCTTGTTCGATCCACAGTTGCCGAAACTTGGGCGTTCCAAGATTTGTCGTCGCAGAGTTCATGTGAGGAGGGACTTGTAAAATCACTTTCCAAGAATCGACGATCCAGAAGTTTAGCTGAAAAATAGGAGTCATGTCGCTTGATTTTATTAGTCCCAAAAGTGCTTGTGTTTCAGATCTCTTCAGATGTTCAGTCATGTTATACCATAGCACACCCACAAACCAAAGATTCATCACCCCGCGACGGAGCCAGCTGTGTTGTAAACTTCTTCGAGAGTATCATTCAGTTTAAATGTGGGGGTCAAGCCTAAGAGAAAGCTTCTGGAGTTTATTGGGAGTTGTAGCTCTTCGAGCCTTTGCTTACCCAAAACCCCAGTTTTAATACCGCCTACAAAACTAAAGTAGAAAATTAAAATGAGAAAAGCAACCTTAGGTGCATGATCC
>CAZQQB010000031.1:597-6708 GCA_964595415.1 uncultured Nitrososphaerota archaeon
AGAACTACTCCGAACGAATTTGATGACACTCTAACATAAGTTATATAAAATTTTTAGCCGTTACTGGTCGATTCATATGAGTATATAAGCTTATTTTCAAGGTGATTATGGAAATGCGAACTCACATCTGACACCGTACCTCTTGCAAAGTCCTTCCAAGCGAGCAAACAGAGCAGCTATTGGCTCTTTGCGTAAGATCTCAGCTGACCCCATAATCCTATTTAATCGCTGAATAACCAAAGGCTTCAGGTTCAAACGGTCATATATGATCTTGCTCCCAGTACTTGTAGCTAGGCGGACAATATTCTCCATCTCCTCTGGTGAGTCGTTGTAATTTGGTATAATTGGACCGTAGAAGATCCACGTGTTTATGCCAAAAGAGGAGACTGTCTCCAAGGCGGAGATCCTCTCTTCTGGAGGTGGGGCACCGGGTTCAAACCTACTTTGGAACTCTCTGTTGGTCGATGTTATTGTGAAGCCAACGTCAAACTTCTTCCCCTTCATTATGTCGAGATCGCGGAGAACCAAAGGCGACTTCGTCTGTATGGACACTGGAAAGCCGGCTCCGCTCAACATGATCAGCGCCTTCCTAGTCATCTCCAGTTCGCGCTCAACTGGCTGGTACGGGTCGGTGGCCGTGCTCACCCCCACAACTCCAGGAGTCTTACGCTTAAGCTCGGATCTTAAGAGTTCTATAACCCTGTCTTTAACAAAAACATCTTTGCCCCAAGTTATTTTTGGCATCACTCTCCCAATAACATCGGGAACATAACAATAGAGGCAGCCGTGTTGGCAGCCCCAGTAAGGATTGAAGGTATAGGTTAGACCAGGCAGGGTGCTCCTTGAAAGAGCTGATTTGCATGGTCTTGATTCTATCAAAGCAGGTCTACCCTTTTGACGTATTCGTCTATCCGTCTCTGAAGCATTGAGTCCTTCAGGATTTTACTCCTCTCGACCCACTTCATCACGGGGACCCTAATGTAGTTTTTAATGCTCAAGAGGGCAGACCTCAGGTCATCGAAGGCCATAGGCTTGGATCCGAGCATCGACCTCACGTTCTCCCTCACGAACCACACGCCCAAGGGGAGCGGGAATTCAGGCATTATCTCCCTGATTACCAGAACAGTCGCTTGGCGCCTAATACTTCTGAGATACTCTGTCACTGCAACTCTGGTCGCAAAATAGCACCCGCCGATGTCTGGGTAAGAGGTTCTGCCCCAGTAGCCTTCATAGTCTCCGATTACAGAAGGTGTAGAGAGGGACGGGTTCCAGAACGTTCCAGGGAACCAAGCCTCCATCCACTCAAAAGACCACTTGCGGGGCATGAATATGGCGGCAAAGTTGTTATGCATATTAGAGTGCGCGAAGATCAAATACTTATCCACGGTCTCGTACTCCTTTACTTCGTCAATAAGCCTTTGAGAGAGGACGCTGTCCACAGCTGTTATGGACCAACGGGTAGGTACGAGCTTTCTGTTCCTGCTCAAACCAAAGACACCCATGCTGAAGGCCCTCTGTATCTTGGAGACTGGAGCCCCTCTCTCGTAGAGCTCCATTACTGCATCCCTTGCCTTGAGATCGCCGTCATAGTAGGCCTTCTCCATCCTATGATCCGCCCTCACCGATGAGACCTCAAAGCGCTCTAGGGGGGCTGATGGTCCGAAGGGCTGGGAATTGTCGTCTATTGTGAGTGAACCGAAAGGGACCTTTAGGAACCTGACCTCCGTGTCAGCAGAAGAGATCCCCATTGCAAGTTCTTGGAGAGATTCAACAATCCTGCCACCCGTCCTTGCCGACTCTACTGGGACCAGCATCTTTCCCCTTATAAGGGAGTACCTGTATCCCACAATCTTCTCAATGCCTTCCCCAAGCCATGCCTCAGGCAGATCCATTATCTCGGTGTTTCCCAAGAGTGGTGGCACCATTGGACCGACGTAAACCTTGGGGTACCCAAAGCGCCCTACGAAGACCGACGGAGGGGAAGACCCTACAAACTCCTTTTTATCAACGACGCTCAAGTTTTTAAAGAATGCTCTGGCTTTCAGGTCGATGGGACAGACCGCCTTACCACATAGTCGACGCCCACCCCTGCATAGCAAGCAGAGCGACGCCTTTTTAGATACCACCCTGACGCCCAATGTCTCAGAGAACACAGAGGCGTAACGATCTTTCATCACCTATTTTATCCGCCGATCGGTATTTATTTTATTTGGAGTCGAATGTTGGGCTGAGCGCTCTAAAAATTTTTTATCGGAAGCGGCAGATAATTTATAGGGGTGCAACCTGTGGAGATTGAGCTCCTCGCCTTCGATAGCATGGGAGTCAGGTCAATGTGCACGTTTGTAGAGACAGACGATATAAGAATAATAATCGACCCGGGCGTATCACTCGCGCCTAGAAGGTTTGGGTTGCCACCTCACAGAGTTGAGATTAAAAAGCTCGAAGAGCTTGCCAAAGCTATCACGGAAAGGGCAATGGCATCAGAAATCATAATCATAACGCACTACCACTACGACCACCACGATCTGGGTGACTTGATCCCCCTCGAGATATACGACCAAAAGATAGTAATCATTAAGGATCCAAAGAGCAATATTAACAGGAGCCAAGGGGACTTCAGGGCACCGTTATTCCTAGGAGTCATCAAGGAGAAGGCAAAAAAATTAGAAGTTGCAGACAGCAACTCCTTCGTATTCGGTGGGACTAAAGTCGAGTTTTCAAAGGCCGTTTTTCATGGGTCAAGCAGCCTATTAGGGTACGTGGTCGAGGTCATGGTGGAGGCTGATGGCGATAAGATCATTCATACGTCTGACGTGCAAGGGCCCATATCGGAGGACCAAACGGATTTCGTGGTTAGGAACAAACCGAGACTTGTTATCGTGGACGGTCCAATGATTTACATGCTCGGCTACCGCTATTCCTATGAGAATTTGGAGTCGTCAATAAAGAACCTCAGAAGACTAATAGAAGTTGGCGTTGAGGAGTTGGTAGTTGACCATCACTTCCTGAGGGACACGAATTACATTCAGTATATGGAAAATTTGAGGGGAAAATGCCCGGACACAAAGATCTGCACCGCCGCGGAGTATATGAGGAAGGATGTGGAGTTGCTAGAAGCAAAAAGGAAGGAGCTTTACGGTCCAGAGGGCCCAGAAGTTAAGAGAAGGATGCGCATGTTAAGTGAAAAAGAGAACATATGGAATGAATTTGATGGTTAATTGCGCCTTAGCTGGTCCAAATCTGGAAAACTAATTTAACATGTTTGAATTGTTTTAAATGGTCGTGATTACTTGACAACAAAAGATCTGAAAGACGAGATCAGGATGAAGGTCTGGAATTTGCTGTTAGAGAAGGACGCAGCTCTGCCGCCATTCCCAATATACGGTAGAATCCCCAATTTCAAGGGAGCTCTAGAGGCTGCCCGTAGGCTCAAGTATTTAGAGTGTTACGCTAAGGCAGAGGTTGTTCTATGCAGCCCAGACTCGCCACAGAGGGCCCTCCGGGAGATCGTGCTCCGAGAGGGCAAGACCCTTATCGTTGCCACGCCAAGGCTTTTGAAGGGATTTGTCGCAATACAAAAGTCCAGAAGGCCTTTCTACGACTCGACCATAAGGGGGCTTATGGAGAGTGGTGACGCTGTAAAACCCGGGGACTACAACATAGACCTTTTTGTTGCAGGCTCTGTGGCCGTCAGCCTAGAAGGCTACAGGTTGGGCAAAGGTACAGCCTATTCAGATAAGGAGCACAGGCTATGGATTGAGGCGGGCTCGATAACAGATAGAACCGTCAGGCTCACCACAGTTCACGATCTCCAAGTTCTTGAGTTCGTCCCAAAAGATGAGTGGGATGTTCCCGTCGATCTGATACTCACTCCGACCAGAACCATATGGACAGAACAGACGTCATCAACGAGCAAGTCCGCGTGATTCAACTTTTCTGATATTCATGATCATGACGCCCAGATGGGATGTAGTAGCGGCTGACTGCGAATATTTTTAGAAGGAAGGTGGTCTGCCGATATAGTTAAAATAAAGAGCCTACAATCTCTTAACGGTAAGAATGCTGAAAAAAGTTGTTATCAGGATACAGGGGATGCATTGCGCAGCGTGCGCAAGCAGAATTGAGAGATCTCTCAGGGAATTAGATGGTGTCAATAGTGCCGAGGTAAGCTTTGGATCAAATTCTGCATTTGTTGAGTACGATGATGAGAAGGCAGACCTCAGGTCTATTGCGAAAGTCGTGGAGGGCGCAGGCTACAAGGTCGTTATAGATAGGACGGCCATTTTTGTGAATGACATGAGATGTGCCTCTTGTGTTGCAAAGATTGAGGAAGAACTCTTGAGGCATGAGGGCGTATATACTGCTAATGCAAACTTGGCTACGAAGATGGTAGTTATAGAACATGACTCAAAGATAATAACCTCAAATCAGCTTAGGAAAATAATAAAAGATCTTGGCTACTCCCCCACACTTAAAGAAGAAGGCGAGAGTCCAAAGTACAGGATAGAGTTCATATTCAGTCTCGTACTTGCAGTACCAATAGCCATCATAAGTATGCTATTGATGGATCTCCCCAATAGAGGAGTCGTGCTATTTTTGCTGGCTACGCCCGTTCAGGTGGTCGGGGGTAGGAGCTTCTACGTTGGCGCGTATAAATCGCTCAGAAAGGGCTACTCAGACATGAATGTGCTTGTTGCACTTGGAATATCTGCGGCCTATTTTTTTAGTGTCTTTAACACGTTCTTCAGCGTTGGTGATGTCTACTACGAGGTGGCGGCCCTCCTGATAACATTCGTACTTCTCGGAAGATATCTTGAGGATAAGGTAAAAGCCAAGGCTTCTTCCGCCATAAGGAAATTAATGGAAGTGCAACCGAAGATGGCAACTGTTCTGAAGGGAGGGAAGGAAGAGAAAATACCCACAGAGGAGGTTGAGGCAGGGGACATTCTAATAATAAAGCCGGGAGAGAGTATGCCCGTTGACGGCGTAATCATTTCAGGAAAAGCGGCGGTTGACGAGTCGATGGTGACTGGAGAGAGCATGCCCGTTGATAAGAGTGAGGGTGACGAGGTCGTAGGAGGGACTATGAACCAGACAGGGCTCATTAAAATAAGGGCGACAAGGGTTGGCAAAGACAGTTTTATCTCACAGGTGATAAAGTTTGTGGAAGAGGCGCAAGCGAGAAAGGCACCTATTCAGAGGTTTGCGGATAGAGTTGCCTCTCGCTTCGTGCCAGCCGTCGTGAGCATAGCATTGATCACATTCGCCGTTTGGACTATTTTGGGGAGGCCCATCAACTTCAGCCTGATGATGTCGGTCTCAGTCCTTGTTATAGCGTGTCCCTGTGCGCTGGGTCTTGCCACACCCACCGCCGTGATGGTTGGGTTGGGTAAGGGTGCGGAGATGGGCGTCCTAATAAGGGGAGGCGAGGTCCTTGAGAAGGTAAGGCGGCTTACCGCTGTTGTCTTCGATAAGACGGGCACACTAACACGGGGAAAGCCAAAAGTCGTGAAGGTTGTGGACTTGGCGGGAGGGGGCGAGGATGAGGTGATGAGGATAGCAGCTTCATTGGAGAAGGGTTCAGAACACCCGTTGGCGAATGCCATTGTGGAGAGGGCTGCAGGGATGGTTTTGTACGAGTTAGAGGACTTCGAGGCATTTCCGGGCGAGGGCGTAAAGGGAAAGATCCTTGGAAAGACGGCAATTGCCGGCAATAGGAACTTCTTCGATAGGTTGGGCATAGTCCTCCAAAGCACAGAAGCCATGGAGGCGCTTGAGGGGGAGGGCATGACTGTGGTTTTGGTTCATTATGACGGGAAAATGGTCGGGTTGATAGGAATTTTAGACGAGCCAAAGCTAGGCGCTGCAGAGACTATAAAGATGCTGAAAAGCATGGGTCTAAAAGTTGTTATGCTCACGGGAGACAACGAGAGGGTCGCCAAGGCTACAGCCAGATACTTGGGTATAGATAGGTTCATCGCAGGGGTTCGACCAAATGAGAAAGCAGAGGTCATAGCCAAACTCCAAGAAGAAGGAGAGGTCGTTGCCATGGTAGGTGATGGGATAAATGACGCCCCAGCCTTAACCCAAGCCGATGTGGGGATGGCCATC
>CAZQQB010000031.1:6736-7129 GCA_964595415.1 uncultured Nitrososphaerota archaeon
GTACTGAGATCGCCAAGGAGGCTGGCGAGATAATCCTGACAGGAGGCGACATTAAAGGGGTAGTCCTGGCAATACAGCTTAGCAACAAGACTATGAGGAAGATAAAGGAGAATATGTTCTGGGCGCTCGTCTACAACACTGTTGGAATACCAGTAGCCGCTGGTCTACTTTACCCAACACTTGTCCTCAGACCTGAAATCGCGGCTCTTGCAATGTCTTTGAGCTCGGTCTCTGTGGTCTCCAACTCCTTGTTACTTAGGAGGCACAGGTCAGAGTCTATAGAACCGGAAGCTTAAAGAGTTCGTATTCTTAAATTTTTATTGGTGTCTTCATGTCGTTTAAGATGCACGAGGTTTACTATTTTCTGAACCCTGGAGAGGAGAATACCGATCT
>CAZQQB010000031.1:7139-8897 GCA_964595415.1 uncultured Nitrososphaerota archaeon
GAGGAGCGACATAAGGGATGTTATTGTGGCCAGCACCTCCGGAGCCACTGCTTTGAAGTTTGCCAAGGCATTAAAAGACGAGGCAAGGATAATCTGTGTATCGGAGAGCCCCTTCAGGAGGGAGTGGGGCTGCGAATACCCGTGCATGAACCCGAAGATAAAGGAGGAGCTGGAGAGTTTTGGGGCGATAGTTTTAGACAAGATACCATACGTCCTCCATGGATCAATTTACGAAAACTCAAAGTACAACTTACCGGTCCCAGAGACCGTTTTCAAGGAGACCCTCTATGCATTCGGACAGGGCATGAAGGTCGCCGTGGAAGTCGTCCTCTCGGCTGTGGACTGCGGGGCTCTCGAGCCATTCAAAGATGTGATAGGCGTTGGGGGCAGCGGCACAGGAGCAGACACCGCAATTGTTCTGAGATCAACTTACCCAGGCACGGTCTTCTCAAAGGACAAAGAGAAGAGGCTTGAAATAAGGGAGATTCTGACCATGCCACTCCTGAAGAAGTGGTGGGATTAACGCAGATTGAGTTTTAACACAGCCTAATTAGGCTCCTTGGAGCACCAAGGGTGAGTTGCTTCCACCGTTTTTTGGTTTCTACCCTTTTTCATGATTTAAGAGAAGGGTTCATCGCGCGCTGCCAAGTGTAATTTTTCAGACAAATATCAAGTTCTCCACTCAGTTAATCAAAGCTTCAATTCAACTCAGACGTCAACTTTTTGTTGGATAGGCGACGGACATGCATTAATTTGTACCTCTGCCACCGATAATAGGCAGCTAGGGATGAGACGGCACGCTCAGGTATTGGATATGATGGGACAGACCGCTCCTCGAGCTTTCGCATAGCATCCTCACACTGGGCGCCACCAACGAAACTAGTAACAACAGTCTTATTGAGTCCATGCAATTCGCAAGCATCAGCTATGGACTTTGCTATCGCCAAAGGGTCTGTTATCGCTGTCTGGCAGTACAGCACTATTAAAGATCCCACCCTAGGGTCTCGAAGCACCAATTCCACCGACTTGTAGTAGCTCTCTTCATATGCCTGCCCTGTAAGGTCTACAGGGTTCCTGAAATTACCAAAAACTGGCATAAGTTTCTTGAACTCCGACTGAAGATCCTCTGGCAGGGGCATAATGTTTATCCCCGACTCTACACAGGCATCTGTAGTCATCACCCCAACCCCACCCCCGTTGGTGATGATTATGCAGTTGTCATTAGGTGGGGGTGGCTGCATTGTCATCAGTTTGACCCAGTCGAATGCTTGGATCATGTCAATGGCTCTAAGCGCCCCACTCTGCCTGAAAGCCACATCACATACAACGTCTGAGCCTGCAAGCGAGCCTGTATGTGAGGCGGCGGCGGATGCGCCTTTCTCGGTCCTTCCAGATTTTATAACCACAACAGGTTTATTGGGGGTTATGACTTTAAGTGACTCCATGAGACGGCGCCCATCCTTCACCCCTTCTATGTAGATCAGTACGGCTTTTGTCGTCATGTCTGAGGCGAAGTAGTCGAGCATGTCAGCCTCGTCTAGGTCAGCCTTGTTACCCATGCTAACCACTGCGGAGACCCCGATCTTGTAAAGGTTTGCCCATCCCATCATTGCTATCCCGAGGGCGCCGCTCTGTGTTACAAACGCGATGCTGCCAGGATAAACCCGAGTTAGCCCGAACGTTGCATTGATCTTCGAGGGGGCATAATACAAGCCAAATGCGTTAGGACCAAGCATTCGCATTCCATATTTCTTCGCT
>CAZQQB010000031.1:8911-9158 GCA_964595415.1 uncultured Nitrososphaerota archaeon
GTTAAGAGCCTCTCCTCAAGTTCAATGTTGTCCACTTCTTTAAATCCAGAGCTGATCACGATCGCTACCTTTACCCCCTTCTGCCCACACTCCTCGAGTATATCGGGAACGTATGCAGCGGGGATTGCAATTATTGCCAAATCAACCTCTTCGGGTATAAGCTTGATGGAAGTATAAGACTTGATGCCCATTACCTCTGCGCCTTCGGGATTAACAAGATACAGTTTGCCCTCGTAACCACCGGTGA
>CAZQQB010000031.1:9185-10109 GCA_964595415.1 uncultured Nitrososphaerota archaeon
TCGATTAGCTCTTTCAATTAAGAGATAATTACTTATGGGGTTAATAATATATTGGCGAGTGGTAGGATGGTCGAGTTATTTAAAGTACCCTGCGATATGCCACTCATTGGCACGGTATACTTTGGAATAATTGACAGGGGTACAAATGTCATTCAGATAAGACCGTCCACATATTGTCCACTAAGTTGTATCTTCTGCTCAACTGACGCAGGACCAAACAGCAAAAGAAGGAGGGCCGAGTATATTGTAGATCTCGAACACCTAATGGATTGGACAAGAGGGATTGTTAGGGTAAAAGGCGATGGCGTTGAGGCGCATATAGACACCGTGGGCGACCCTTTGGCGTATCCGAACCTTGTTGAGCTTGTCTATCGGCTACGCGAGCTCAAGGAGGTGACCACCATATCCATGCAGACGCACGGGCACCTCTTGAATGAGAAGATCATCAACGAATTGAAAGACGCAGGTCTATCCAGGATAAATTTGTCGGTTGATGCGCTCGATCCCTTCCTCGCAAAGAAACTGGCAGGCGCAATGGACTACGACGTGATAAAAGTCATTGATCTCGCAAGGCACATAACTGAAAACACATCTATTGACCTATTAATAGCTCCGGTTTGGGTTCACCCATTAAACGACCTAGAGATGGAGAAGATAATAAATATATCAAAAGAGCTCGGTGCCGGAAAAAACTGTCCGCCATTAGGAATACAGAAGTGTGAGCGTCACAGGTTCGGGAGGAGGGTTAAGGAGATTAAGTTTATGACTTGGTACGAGTTCTACAGTCGGCTCAGGGACTTGGAGACTAAAACCAAAACCAGGCTCATCCTAAAGGCGTCTGATTTCGGGATAAGACCCGCTAAAAGCATAAAATCTCCATACAATAAAATGGAAAAAGTTGCCGTCAGAGTTGTAGGTCCGGGG
>CAZQQB010000031.1:10154-12142 GCA_964595415.1 uncultured Nitrososphaerota archaeon
CTTAACAATAGTAGGTGCAGAACTGCCTGAGGGGGAGGAAACTAGCGTCCGGCTTTTAAGGACTAAACATAACATACTTGTCGGAAGGCTTTGTTGAAGAAACATGGAAGGCTTTCAATGTTAAGAAAGGAACCATTAATGCTTTTTAATACCGTTGTTGTAGACCATATAAAGAACATATTTTAAAGAACATATTTTACACAAGATAAGGGGTTAAAATTGGAAGCTGATAAAGAACTTACGGATAGAGTTAAGAGTTACGCCCGATCCATCGGAGTAGACATTATTGGGGTTGCTGATCCTTACAACAATCTACTTCAGTCGGCACCAGAAGGGCATCTTCCACAGGACTATATCAGAGGAGCGAGATCGGTGTTAGTGTTGGGAATGGTTGTAATGGATCCTGTTTTACAGACGGCGCCGAGCGCAATCTACAGTAAACATTATGACACGATAAATGAGTGCCTAAATGCCGCTGCGTACAAAGTTGCGAAGTTCCTCAAAAGAGAGAGGTATGAGAGCATGTATTTTCCAGAGACCGACAACTACAAGGTGCTATGGGCACAGTACAATGCGGGTTACGAAAAGTTTGTCCCGTCGTTCAACCACATGGCTGCCGCAGAGGCTGCAGGTCTTGGAAAGAAGGGGATGTGTGGAGTCATATTAACTCCAGACTATGGACCCAGACAGCGCTGGATCAGCATAGTCTCAGAGGCCCCTCTGGTTAAAGGAGAGACCATTGTGGGTGAGATCTGCTTGGACAGGCAAAAGCCAAAGAGCTGCCAAAGGTGTATAAGATCATGCCCGATAGGGGCAATCATGCCTGAGGGGGGCACAGACGTAAGAAGATGCTGGATTTATTGGAACCAGCTCAGGGACTCTGGTTCTGCGTGCGGCCTTTGTATAAGGAGTTGTCCCATAGGGCGGAAGGCATGATTGTGATCTGCTGTGATTTGTCAAAGAAATAAACCCATCAACGCGTCGAGTTTTTAATGACTATGTGTGGTGGGTGGCAAGAGATCTATAGACCACAGATAGCAGACGTTGTAACGGGAGGTACCTGAAGCGAATTGATGTCGATATTTTGTGTAGGAAAGCGCATATACATCCAATCTTCCCGAAGCCAATTGTTTAAATAATACTCAGGTATAACTCACCCCATCTCTTCATAAGCGCCTCTTGAGGGAAGCTTCATGAAAACGGGTGCGACTGCAGGGCTGCTCCTATCCACCATCATCTGGGGAGTATCCTTCCCCGTGGTAAAAGCCACGCTTGGAGAGATGGATCCATTTCTTTTCGTTTTTTCGAGGTTTGGTATTGCTTCATTTTTAGTATTATGTTATGCGATAATATTCAAGAAAAACCTATCAAGTCTCTTCAGCAGTAGGATTTTGTGGATCTTGGGGATCACTAATGCCATTGGTTTCGCGATGGAATTTTACGGCATGACCCTTACAACTGCTTCGAAGGCATCGCTTCTGGTTAATGTTAATGTGGTATTTATGGCCATATTTGCAGCCTATTTTCTTAACGAAAGGATAACGCCGAGGATTACTGCGGGAGTTTTACTCGGGCTGATCGGCGTTGTATTGACGACCACGGAGGGAGACTTCTCTCTTCTGAGTGGCGGTTCTATATTGGGTGACTTGATAGTCTTCTCGGGAGGCATAGTTTGGGCATATTCAAACATTTACAACAAAAGAGCCGCAACAGAACTCGGAATGACTGCGATGGAAGTGACAGAGTCGATGATCCTTATTTCCACCTTGAGTCTTATCCCCTTCCTGCCCTTCTCTAGTTGGACTTTTTACGTATCGCCCCTATCAATATCCGCTGTTTTTTATACATCGGTACTTTGCACGATCCTAGGATTCTACTTCTTTTATAGAGCGATGAAGGAGTTGACGGTGGTGAATGTTGGCACAGTTCTGTTATTTGAAATAATCGTGGCGATAGTGGTCGCAAACACTTTCCTTGGAGAATTTATT
>CAZQQB010000032.1:0-3079 GCA_964595415.1 uncultured Nitrososphaerota archaeon
GCTGACCCGCCCGACAGAATGGATGAGGAGTTGAACGAAGTTGTTCCAATAGATCCAAAGAAGCCCTACGACGTTCATGACGTGATAAACCATGTCTTCGACAGGGGATCGTTCTTCGAAGTCCACAGCCAGTTTGCTCCAAATGCCGTCGTAGGATTCGCCAGACTAAATGGCAGGTCTGTTGGAGTCGTGGCAAACCAGCCACTGGTCTACGCAGGGTGCCTCGATATAGACTCGTCAGACAAGATAGCGAGGTTCGTTAGGACATGCGATGCCTTCAACATTCCTCTCGTCACTTTTGTGGACGTTCCTGGCTATCTGCCTGGGACAAAGCAGGAACATGGCGGAGTGATCAGACACGGTGCCAAGGTCATATATGCATACTCTGAGGCAACTGTTCCGAAGCTCACCGTAATCATGAGAAAAGCCTATGGTGGAGGCTACATCGCGATGTGTAGCAGACACCTAGGTGCCGACTTTGTGTTTGCATGGCCGACCGCGGAGATAGCAGTTATGGGTCCCGAGGGTGCGGTAGAGATCATCCACCGGAACGAGCTGATGAAGGCCAAGACGCCCGAGGAGGTAAAAGAGATCACGAACAGACTAGTCACCGAGTACAGGAACAAGTTCGCAAACCCATACATAGCAGCCAATCTCGGATACGTAGACGCCGTGATAATGCCTAAGGAAACAAGGTCGATGCTCATAAGGGCGCTCGATGCGATGATCTCAAAGCGCGAGATCCAGCCGAGGCCTCCAAAAAGACACGGAAACATACCCGCATAATTTTTTTTGGCATTGCAAAATTCCATCACCCAAAAACTCCTTTTTTATACTTTTTGTCTTACAAATGCTTCTCTTTACGCTCTTTCATGTCGTTATTTATAGTCTGATAAACATAAGGATTTGAAATTAACTTTTTTATATATCTACTTTATAATTAATAAGCCGTTGGGGTAAGATCTTTGCTCGCTCGTGCCAGAATTATAATCTGCGGCCTAGTTCAAGGTGTCGGCTTTAGGTACTTCACACTCCGGATAGCCAGGAAATTGGGCATCGTTGGCTATGTCCAAAACCTCAATAACGGCAGCGTTGAGATAATGGCAGAGGGTGAAAAACATAACCTACTTAAGCTCATCGAAGAGGTCAGAATAGGCCCTCCAGGCGCCTCTGTTGACAACCTGAAAATTAAATGGGAAATACCAAAGGGCGATTTCAAGGAATTTACCATTTTAAGATAAACTCCCCCTCCCACTTTTTAGTTTTTCACGTCACTGTAATCATCAAGGCACTCATAATATGGTTGCTAGTTCACCTAAAATAATTACCAGTTTATTCTTTTGCACTTTCACCGCAAATAAGCAATCCCTAAGTGTGGTGCAGCCCACACGACATTGATTATAAATCATTATGGACCAACCAAAATTATTTTATAACTTTAAAATACATCCCTAAAGTGTCTGGTGTTGTAAATGTCATCCTCAAAATTCGTAATTCCATTCGAATCTCTCCGAAAGACTGACATCGGTCTTGTTGGGGGTAAGAACGCAAATCTGGGTGAACTGATCTCGATTGGAATGCCTGTCCCTCCCGGCTTTGCCGTAACCGCTGAGGCTTATAGGCTCCACATAGAAAGGAACAAACTAACCTCTAAGATATTAAACATCCTATCCAAGGTTGATGTACTCGACAGCACTTCCTTGGAATCCTCTTCCGCCAAGATCAGGGAGATAATAGAGTCGGCAGAGATGCCCAAGGAGCTCCAATCAGATATAGTCAAAGCCTACCGGGAGCTAGGCAAGAAACTTGGGAAAGATAACCCAATGGTCGCAGTCAGGAGCAGTGCCACTGCCGAGGATCTCCCCGGCGCCAGTTTCGCCGGTCAGCAGGACACCTTCCTCTTCATAGAGGCCGAGGAGGCTCTCCTGAAATACATCAAAAAGTGCTTCTCCTCCCTCTTCACACCAAGGGCCATCGCCTACCGCAAGGCAAAGGGCTTTGACGACAGCAAGGTTTACCTCAGCGTGGGCGTTCAGAAGATGGTGAATAGCAAGGCCGCCGGCGTTATATTCACATTGGACCCAGCCACCGGAAATCGCGACATAATCCTCATAGAAGGCACTTTTGGCGTGGGAGAGACGATAGTGCAAGGCAGGGTTAGACCGGACCAGTTCACGGTGGATAAAAAGAACCTCACGATATTGAAGGAATCGATCTCACACAAATCCCGCATGTCCGTAAGATCCCCGGCAGAAGGGGGTGGCGGCTTCATCAAAGAGGTTCCTGTCCCTGAAGGCATGCAGGAGTCTCCCTGCATCACCCGGGATCAGGTTATCATGCTTGCAAGGTACGCTATTGAGATCGAGAAGCATTACGGTATGCCTATGGATATTGAGTGGGCGCTGGACGCCGAGGAAAACAGACTCTACATAGTGCAGGCGAGACCGGAGACCGTCTGGTCACAGAAGGAGCAGGCCAAGGCGGAGGCCCCGTTAATAAAGGGCGAGAAGAAGAGGCTTCTCAGAGGTCTGCCGGCTGCCCCTGGTATGGTCTCTGGCAAAGCTAGGGTTATAATTGATGTGAAAGACATTAGCCAGTTCCAAGCAGGAGAGATATTGGTCACCCAAATGACGTCTCCAGACTGGGCCCCTGCCATGAGGAAGGCAAGGGCGATCGTTACCAACAGTGGCGGCATCACTTGCCATGCCGCCATAGTCAGTCGTGAGCTGGGCATTCCATGTATCGTCGGCGCGGTAAATGCGACATCTGTAATAAAAACAGGGCAGATCATAACCGTCGACGCCACCCACGGCATGGTCTACGAGGGAGACCTCTTGGCCGCCGAGGAGAAGAAGGAGGTCGCGCCAATCGCAGTAAACATGACGGGCCTCTATCCGCCGACTGGCACTAAGATATACATGAACCTCGGAGAGCCTGCAATGATAGAGAAGTACAAGGACCTCCCATTCGACGGCATAGGTCTAATGCGCATCGAGTTCATAATCGCCGATGTCATAGGCGAGCACCCACTCCACCTCATCGAGATCCACGAGGAAGAGCGCTTCATCGACAAACTCGC
>CAZQQB010000032.1:3176-12050 GCA_964595415.1 uncultured Nitrososphaerota archaeon
AGGGTCAGAGATGACTGGGGGCTGAAGAACGTCTACGTCATGCTACCATTCGTCAGGACGCCATGGGAGGTCGAGAAGTGCCTAGCCATCATGAAGGAGGAGGGTTTAGAGAGGAGCAGGGACTTTAAGGTCTGGCTAATGGCTGAGATCCCCTCCATAATATTCATGGCAGACGAGTTCTCAAAGCTCTGCGATGGATTCAGCGTCGGGAGCAACGACCTCACACAGCTTATACTGGGCGTGGACAGGGACTCTCCCATCCTACCAGCGCAGGACCCGCGGTACTTCGACGAGCGTGACCCTGCGGTCCTAAGGGCAATATCCCACCTCATAAAAGTTGCCCACAGGCATGGCATCACGGTTAGCATATGCGGGCAGGGACCAAGCGTCTACCCCGAGCTCTCCGAGTTCTTGGTCAGGCAGGGGATAGACAGCTTGAGCGTCAACCCTGATGTGGTGGTCTGGACCAGAAAGATCGTTGCAGGAATAGAACGGAGAGTCATGCTCGAGGAGATTCTGAGGAACCGCAAAGAGGAAGAGTGACGACTGGAGTAACAATCTCCAAATCAATCCTCCTCCGCATCCTCAACCCCTCCCTCCGTCAGCATCACGTAGGCCGTCCCTCTTGCGTGCTTTGGCGAATCTATGCAGGTCACTCTCGTCTTTCCCTTAGTCCTTTCAAGCCACAGCCTGAACGTACTTCCATGCGCGACTATGTTTCCACCCACAGGTCTCGCAGGTCTCAAGCCTGGTATTACCTCTGGAACATCTATCACTTGGTTTGTGACCACCACGATAAGATCGTACAGCGTTACTAGCCTCTGCAGCCCATGTACAAAGCTGTTAAGCCTCTGCTGCCTCAGCACTAAATTCTCTCTACCGGGGTACTCGTTCCTGAAGTGTGAAGTTAGCGAGTCTACGACCAGCAATCTGACGGACCTCTCCTTTATGTATTCGACTGCCTGCCTTAGCCCTTCAAATTGGTGGTCCGAGTTTATAGCTCTGAAGGAGTAAACCCTATCCAAGAGTTGGTCGTCCTCAAATCCAAACCTCTTGGCTATCTGGAGCAGTCTCTCCGGTTTGAACGTGTCTTCTGTATCTATGTAAAAAGCTGCCCCATTTAGCCCTCCCCTGTTCTTTATGAACTGAATAGTGACGCAGAGCTGCAGGCATAATTGGGTCTTGCCCGACCCGTATGCGCCAATGAGCTCAGTGATACCTGGTTCGAGCCCTCCATCCATCAGACCATCAATATTTTTCGTGCCCGTGGTCAACTTGGGCATATTCTTCCTCCTCTCCAAAAAGTCCCTCGCGGTGACGACCTTTGGGAGTACCAAATCCCTTGCACTCTTTGTGGCCTCCTCAGCCTTTCCCTCCCCCAGCTCGCTCCTCTCAAGGAGTTCTTTAACTGGCATCGCTGCCAGTTCCCTCACAGAGCCTATCCCCGCCCTCCTAAGCTTATCAGCCGTTGATGAACCTATCCCTACCAAGTCCTCAAGCTCTATCTCGTCATCCATCCCGCTCATAGTCTCTCGCAAACCCTCCTTAGGGATTCGATAGTTTCCATTATCAGCAACATGAGGTCCTTGTCCGCTATCTCGGCGGATGACAGAAATGCCACCTCTGACCTGATTATCCCCTTATAATCCTCTACCGAGTAACTCTCTTTGAATACCACCCTCTCTCTGCCGTACTTGCCCCTTGAGATTATCCGTCTACTCACGTTTTCTTTGCCCTCAAGACTAACCTCCACCCCGATTATCTCGTCCCCCTCACCCCTCCCCAGACTCCAAAATATCGCCCTGTCAGTCACATGCCTCACCCTCATTCCCCCTCACCCTCCATCTCACGCAATGCCTTCTCACCGACTTTGGTGAGTCTGTACCACTTTGTCCCAGATCCGTCCATGTGCTCCACCACCATGAAGTATCGCTTCAAAACCCTGATTGTGTTTCTCAGCAAAGCATTCTTCTGCTCGCTGACGGCTTCCACCGCCACTCTGCCTTCGCCTACAAGCCTCAGGAACTCCTTCGCATAAAAAAGCGAGGCCTTGTCTTTGAAGATCTTCTCCAGCATCCTTGCCTCTCTCCCCTCCTCGGAAACACTCACCTCGACCGCCTCTCCCAGCGCAGCCATGTGCTCCTCAACCTCCCCATCGCCTACTTCCCTAAAGTTCGAGATCCTTTGTTTAAGGTAGAACGGGGCCCTCCTCCATGTCAGGACCAGCCCTGCACCATCCTCCAAATGCCTGAACTGCTTTGCGATGGACCCTCTGCCCACGACTCCCTCGATCCACCTCACCTCGTCAAACCAGATTGGACCACAAAATATGTAGGCAGTCCCAACGACCGGCGCATGAAATACGCTGTCCGTTCCGATGCGGACCACCGCTCCATCTTCACACACCCCCTCGATCCGCTCTCCGATAACCATCTTAATCTCCTCCAACTCAGCCAGCACAGACCAGTCCAGTCCATCAACCACCAAGCACGTGGCTCTCCAATCTTTAACCCTCATAAGCGAACATACCAACATGAGGAACCTCTCTTTTGGCATGAGCGACCCAAGGTCAAGAATCATAGGCACACCCATCTGCCTCTCCTTTCCCTTTAAAACGGACCCAAACAATCCAATCTCCACCTCCGACAGTGTATGCTTCAGCCCCTCAATTTTGTACCCCTCTTTTGGCTGAGCCTCCGCCTCCATCTGAAGAAGCCTCTCGAAAATGTCATCTATGTTGGGCTCCGATTTACCTTCCCTATAGACCGCCTCCAGAGCTTTCGACAAGTAAATCCGCTCATCTCTGCTTAGCCCATATAAAGCGCCGAAGATCGACGCAATCACCCTTGAATATCCGCGAAAGAGCTCCTTTAATGGGCTGAATGTCAAGTGTTTTCCGATTTTGTAAATCTTTATTGAAGGTATATAGTCCAATAAGGGGGAGTACCTCCCCCTGAAATCGATTATGACCGGTGTCTCCCCGCGCTCAAAATCCCTAATGGTAAGCTCCATCATCATTCTTCTTCTTAAGTGCTCTCCCCCCAAAACCAAGGTTTTCACAAACTCTGCACGCTCAAAACCATCTATGGAACAGCGGATGTCTATGCCCTCCCCTCTATCTGAGCGGTGGATGTTCCCTACCGCTCTCCCTCCTGTCATCTAGATCCCTCCAAAATCAGACTCTCCATGATCTTCCTACCCTTGCATATGCTGACCCTAACTGTTGGCGACTTCAATCCTAAAGCATCTGCAAACCTAAGCGATAACTCTTCTACCTCTCTTCTCACCTGGTCGCTCCATCTTGGTGTAACTCTTGAGATTGAATGAACACGAACTCTCTTAATGTCGCCCTCAACTATCAATGAGATCGTGGATCTCCCGGACCCTCCCATAATCGCGGTGGCCGTCCTAATGATCTCTTCAATATTTTGTTTAAGCCTCTCTGGCAAGTCGCAGATATCGATCGCATAAAGATACTGGAAGCCCAATGTCCTTGGCAATAATATATAGCAGCAATCCTCACCAAGATTATAATAACTGTAAGTGACGGACTCTTCACGCACTTCTCCTGCCCCTTTTGGCAGCTTATTCGATATCCACGCTCCCTGTTTTAACATCCTCCTCACGAATCCCTGTTTCCACACGTAATAAACTACGAAGAGTATCGATAGCCAAGGGAAGAGAATTATCGCCACGATGATCAGTAACTTTTTCAACCGCATACTCTTCGGCAAGAGTTTCTCTACCATCAATTATAAGCACTCCTTAGACCGTCCTCGAATCGATATTTCTAGAAAAATCGAAAGACAAAATGGTCTTAAATGGGCTAAGCACAGACAGTAGGGTATGGAAGGGGAGGAGCTGAGGGAGATCCTTGACGCTCTAAGCGAGAGGACGAGATACGCAATATTGGAAGCCCTCTCTAAGAGGTCTATGACAGGGGACGAGATCGCAGAGAGTGTACAGAGATCAAGAAGCACCATAGAATCTCATCTATCCCTCCTGCTAAGACTTGGACTCATCTCGAGGAAGAAAGACGACAAAAGATACATTTACGAGATCACCCCGAAGGCTGAGGCTTGGATTAACCGTGAGATCCTTAAGTTCGAAATCCCCCTCAAGCGGCATAAATACCACTGGTGGGCTTATGTCCTGCCCCTGAGCCTCCTCTACTTCTTTCTCAACAGTTTTATTATTCCCGTTCCACTTTGGGCATTCGCCTTAATATTCGGAGTAGTCTCCATACCATTCTGCAGGAACCTTCGCGAGCTTTCTTTCTCAATCTTGACGTCCTCTGCAATAGTCTCTCTTCTGCCTTTCCTCCTAATATTCAAAAACCACTCATTCTTGGATCTGCTTATGTCATTCTTTGTATCATTGGCGTTAGTCGGCGCAATATCTTTCACGTTGTGGGCTCTATTGAGAAAAGCGCTGAACTATGCGGACATCAACATCTAGTTCATTAAAATTCAATCTCAAGCCTTCCAGAGCGCTAAAATATCGGACACGGCGCCTCTTTTCACGAATAAAGTAACGGTGTTCCATCTATCCACTTCGCCAAAGTTTTAATGGCGTTAAACTATTAGATCTTTCGTTCTAACAAATAGAACATCTACTACAGTTATATGCCATTATTTTTTAATACTAACATAGTGATTGACATGAAATTAAAATATATCGGAATATTTAGCATTGCATTGGCTCTACTGATGTTATGTAGCGCAACTTACCCCCCACAACAGGTGTCGGCAGCAACTTCGAACGAGGGTCAAAATCTAGGCACACTATCCGTAGTCGGTAACGCCGTCCTCTACGAGCAGCCAGACACCGTTAAGGTGATCTTGGGGACCAGCGTCCTCGACCCAGATGTGCAGAAGGCCACTTCCTCCGCTGCCAACAACATAAATCGGGCACTGAGCGCATTGAAGGACTTGGGCATACCCGAATCTTCGATCCAGACTTTAAGCTACGCTATAAACGCCGAGTACAGGTACATCAACAACGAACAGGTTCTAATCGGGTACCGAGTCATTCACACGATACAGGTTACATACAGCGGCCCAGATCTCGGAAAGATGGCAGGAAAAATAATTGATGCCTGTGTGGTCAGCGGCCTCAATCAGGTAAACGGCGTTTACTTCGCGGTCTCAGACGCAAAACTGACCGCTCTTAGAACAACGGCCCTTGAGACGGCAGTAAAGGATGCCCAGGCAAAAGCTGACAGCATAGCAAAGATCTTGGGCGTGAAGATAATAGGCGTCCAGAGCGCGTCTGAATCCTACTCGTCGCCCATCCCCATATACAGGAGCTACACTCTTGGAATAGAGAGCTCAACAACAATCCTGCCGGGAGCTGTAAGCGTCTCTGCGAGTGTCTCAATAACCTTCTACATCCAATAACTTTTTTCTTAAACCGTGCCGAAGTATGGGTAGTTGCTTGATTACATTTCAGACTAATGTGCTTTCAATCTCCACAATATCTGCCTCCCAATTGGCTCCACTTTCTTTCTAAATATCGTGAGTAACACAGCTAATACAGCCAATCCTCCAACTATCCACCATAGGTCTACCTTGGGCGGCTCCTCAATTACAACGTTAATGGTCGACGTCTCCGAGAGGTTCCTCCCGTCTTTGGTCCAGCTCAGGCTACCCTTGTCAAGGTTCACCACCGCTATACCTATCTTGCCCATGCCGCCACCGTAGCCGACCCCAAATAAGAGCATCACTATCAGAGGCATCATTGCTATCATCACAAGGGACCTCGGATCCCTCTTCAACTGTATCAGCTCTTTTACGATCACAGCCGTCTGCCTCAAGGCACCCACCTCAAACCGCTGCCTCCCTTGCCACTCCCATAACGAGCTTTATGAAGCCCTCGTTTATCTGAATCTTGTCCTGGACGGTCCGTCGAGCGCCAAGGAGATTAGCGAATCATCAGGCGTGCCACATACCCGCGTTTACGGTGTACTCGAGGCACTCGAGATCAAGGGCTGGGTCGAGATGGGTCAGGGACGCCCCATGAGGTTCAAGGCTAAACCCTCCTCTGAAGTCATAAATGTGATAAAGGCAGAGTACCAACACCGCCTCGACAGGATAGAGGAAGTCTTCTTCAATGACCTTCAGTCCATATACGACGCCGGTTCTGTGGAGGGCTCAGAGATCTGGTTCGTAAGGTCAGTACCCAGCATAACTAACTGCATTAGGTCTTTAGCAAACTCCTTCAAAAAAGAACTTTGCATCGTTATGGGCTACCTCGACATGGCGATATACTCCGGTCTATTGAAAATGCTATCACGCATGGACACAAGGAAATCAGTAAAGATACTAGCAAGCCAAGAGGCTTTCGAAGCCCTGAATCATCTTTCATCCGAAAACGTCATGATAAAGATGGGCATGTGCGTAATCCCATTCAATGTGATCTTATCCGATAAAGGCGAAGTGGTCTACCATCTGGTGGTAGGTATCGATCAGCCAGTGGAGAAGCGAAAGAACTTGGCTGTCTACATTTCAGACAAGTCCCTGGCGAAGGTAATTTATGACTACATAGACCTTCTCTGGAGAGCGTTGCAATAACCATATTAAAAAACAAATACAAACCTTATACCATGAACAAAATCATCGATTCCTTGACCAAAGAGGAGCTATGGGAACTAGTAGAGATCATGTCCAAGAACCTCCTCACACTGGATGGGTATTGGTTCCTATCCATCGAGGACAGATACGGTCAGAGCGTGGCAGTCGAGATCGACAGGGAGGCTTGGGAGAAGTTCGGCATATCTGAGGCAAGGCGGATCAAGAAATTCCTCAACATAACCGAAGGGACGCCTGAAGAACTCGCCAAGGCGCTACACTTCACATCAATCGCACCCATATCTGCAATCTCTGTCGAGAAAAAAGAGGATATGGTCATTTTGAATATCAAGAACTGTAGGCCTCAGACCGCGAGGCAGAAGAGTGGAAGAGGGTTATTCCCCTGCAAACCGGTAGGCCTCGCCCACCTCTCTGCCTTTGCCAGAACAATAAACCCTCGGTTTAGAGTCAAATGTATTATCTGTCCGCCTGACGAGCACCCTCCTGACCTTTGGTGCTCCTGGGGGTTTTACTTGGAATGAAGACGCAGCACCCCTCTACCCCTTCCACCGGAACCCCCACGGACTCTGCATAATTCAATGTCCTATTAAGGGGGTTTGCTATGCCATCAAAACCGAAGTCTACAGCAACCCTCTCTATCTCTGGTCGATCCTTGCCCTTAGCCCTCATGCAGCCCAGAGTGAGATGCCCCCTGAACCTATCCCTCGCGTAGTCCATGACCTCAATGATGTCCTCGAACTCTGGCGTATCTTCGGTGTCCATAAGCGTAAGTATGGAGAGCGCGTCCGCACCCGCCCTCACAGCCATGTCTACGGCCTCAAACTCTCCCTTTATCTTGCCGCTATTAATTCCCACCAGAATGTGAGCTGCCACGAGCGGAATAAACCTCTTTGCCTTTTTCATCACCACACCGTAATCCTTCACCGACCATTCCCCTCCGAGATACCCGTCTATGGTTTCCTGATCCCCAATGAAATCCAAAAGCAGAGCGTCAACACCTGCCTCGCCCAACCTCTCAACGTCTCTGATCAAACCTGAGTGTACCTCAACAATGAGCCCCGTCCTACCCTTGCCCTCCTTTATCGCTTCCAGAAAACCGATTATCGGTAGCCTACCTCTTCTATCAAATCCACCACTAATCAGGACGCACTTAGCCCCCATATCCTTTGCCCTCAAAAAGGCTCCAAGGAGGCTCGCGGGGTTCTCGGCTCTCCCCATTCCACGTAGATATCTTCCACGGCAATGCTTGCACCCAAGTTCACAGCGGGTACCGGTGATGGAGACGCTATAGACGGACGGCTTTGGTCTGTAGCTAAACACCCTGATCCCATCCCTCTATGATCTCCGCTACGTCATCAAGCTCGAACCCGATGGTGCGCACTGACCTCTTTTTGGCAAATTCCCTCAGTACCTCCCTCATCACATTCAAATTTACCCCCCTAAGACACCCCTCAATCTCGTCCAAAGCCTCTTCCGGATGAACGAAAAAATCTCCCGATATCCTTACTTCTTTTATTACTCCGCCCTCTTCAATAACCCTAACTTTTAGGAGTTTCCCCCCACTCACCTTCTTAACCCCGACTCTCTCCATTCACTCACCTCCGGAAGGTCCACTCCTCTGACCTGTACTTCCCGATGAGATTGTTTGCCAGCGCCGCCTCATTACTCGTGATTGAGCCCTCCCTCAGCTCTAGCCTGAAAGATCTTCCAAACTCCTCTGCCACGACCTCAGCGACCAACTCCCTCTTGGGCTCGACCCCAAATACCTCTTTCAGCGCCGTCACCCTTCCGCCAACCCCTGAGACCCCCTTGTCCCTCAATTTTTCAATCCTCGGTCTAAGCGCCCTCAGGAGCGAATGATCTATCGATAGGAGCAATGTCCCGTGCTGCAGGACTGCCCCGAACCTCCTCGTCTGGGCATTCCCTGAAACCTTCTTGCCTCCTATTTCTATATCATTTATCGGCCTGAATTCCGCGTTAGCCCCAAGCCTTCTGATGCTCATGACAATCGGCTCACATATTCTCCTGTAGCTCTCTTCGATATCAGCTGATACGTACGAGCCGTCATCCCTTACTGTAAAGCTATATGTCAACTCTCCCTCTGCATGTATGACCGCACCACCGCCTGTTATCCTCCTAACGATCTCTATGCCTTCTCTCCTGCAGAAATCCACGTCGACCTCTTCTAGGGCCTCTTGAAAATAACCCAACGATACCGCCCTTTGCGACCATCCATAGAACCTTAGCGTGGGGGGGCTTGCCCCTTCTCCCACACACCTTGCGA
>CAZQQB010000033.1:0-1894 GCA_964595415.1 uncultured Nitrososphaerota archaeon
GGCGTACGAGAGGCTCCCCGCCAGAGAGAGCCAATACGACTACGCCCCACCTTGCGAACTTGTCTATGCATTTCTTCGCCTCTACGGTGTCCATTTCGTAATAGCCAGGGTTTCCGGCCTCTGCGTAACAGTGTTTGCACCTCAGGTTGCAGCTGTAGGTTATGTTCCAGACTACCTGAAAGGGTGCTGCTGGGACAAAGGGCTTTGTAACGCCATAGAGGGCCAGGCCCTTTATCACGCTCATCAACCCTCTGCGCCAGTACGGATCTTGAAATTTGTTCTTTATGGTGTCTTCAGTTGCCCCAAAGGTAGATCCTCCGAGTTTTAGCAGGGAGGACAAGGACTTCTCGGCTATTTTGCACTTGAGGCAAGCATGGTCCCTCAGAGCCAGGTAAAGTTCAAGGGCCACCTCCAGTCGGGATTTTTTGTCCTTCTCACAGTATGAGGACAGACCTCTAAGCAATGTGCGGGCGCCAGGAGCATCTACAAACTGCCTTAGGAGCTGTATTGTGGACACAGTCTCCAAGGCTAAGACCCCTAAAATTTAATTTTAGGCAAGTATATAGACACATGACAAGGATTTAAGTTTTTTTTAATGCGGAAGGTGTAAATTTCTTAATTCCTAAGACGACGACGGCGGAGAGGGCGGCGTTGGCAACGATAGAGGCGGTTATTGCGGGGAGCATGGCGAACCACACCATGCCAATATTTGAGAGGAGGAAGGGGATCCAGTCGGGAGGGGTCGCTGCGGTCGATGATGTTATTTTGGAAAATAGGGCATAGGCGCCAAGTAGCGTCGGGGATACAGAGGCTAGAGTGCCCAGGACCAAAGCGATCATGCCGGATGTGAAGAGGTAGCGGGATACTTGACCCAAGATCACAGCATATAGATGGCCAATCCGCTTTGAAAGGGCACTTGTGAAGAGTGCCATTAGACCGTCGCCTATCCCTGCGGGGATCTCTAGAAGCGCCTGTCCGGTCCAGAGCGAGACTCCGAGACCCTTTATTATGCCCACAATGAATGCAGCATACCCACCGGAAAGCACAGCAGATAGCGAGACTGGGGTTGAGCCGAGGTTTGGATTTCCCAGAGGAAATGAGACCTTTACAGAGCTCATTATTATTGAGAGAGCACCCAGCACTGCTATTTGAGAGAGGAGCGAGGCTCGCCTCTGGTTAAGGCTCACAGGGAGTCATCCCCACTCAGCATTGTAAGGCGGTCCTTTATGTAGAGTATCACGTCGGAAAGATTCTTCCTATTGTCAAACCTCGCGAGTAAGGACTTTAGATCCTCTCTCGGGATATGTTTTAGCTCCTTGCAGGCCTTTATCATGTTTGGAACGGCCCTCACTATATCGTCAACTATAGTGATGTCTGCGCTCTGAGCCGTTCTGGAGAGTGGGTTCAGGTCGACAGTTATAACGAACTTTCCCATCCTCTTTAGAGCCAGCGTCCTGTCACCATCCTCCAGCGGGACAAGAACTACATCGGCCGAGTATATTCCACGAGGGTCGACACGCCGCCTCTCGCTGAAGAGCTCGGGAATCGTAGCGCTTGCGTCCCTACCGACCCCAAGCACTTCTTCGGCGCCTGATCTGAGTAATAGTGATTTTATGGCCTCCTCCCTCCTCCTGTTTCTAAAGAAAAGGTTGATCTCGAGGGGGGAATTTAGAGCCTTGGAGAGACGCACGATCTCCTTAGGGACTAGCGCTGCAACATTCCCGTTAATGGATATGACGGGGCGGGAGGCTAAGAGCAAGGAGGCGACAGCCGCCCTTGTCGCAAATATTGCAGGGGGAATTGAGACCTCTCCGATGAGATAATCGAACGCCTCCCCCCTGCCGTGGGCGATGAGACCAGCTTTAGCCAGTATGCCCCTCTCCTCAGCTCTGAT
>CAZQQB010000033.1:1904-2950 GCA_964595415.1 uncultured Nitrososphaerota archaeon
CCTTTTTTTGAGGGAGCGCGCCCTTACATGGTTTCTGGGTATCTTTAAGTGGATTCCCATCAGTGGGCACCTCGCGTAGATAATCTTGAGATTATGAAGGGAAGGCCACTCGATCTTTCGTAGATCAGCAAGGGTGCTTGATTTTCGGTAGGGGCAGTATCGGAGATTCTTCTGAGAGTTATCGAGAGGCCATCCTCGTGGACAAGACCGTAAACAAGTCCTTTTTTGAGCGATACAAACGGGATTCGGAAAGACTCGTATTTCTTTATGGTTCTCATAATCTCTGCATCAATAGACCATAAACTTTCCCAGAAGCCTCGGGAGAGTTTTATGAAGGGCTCTATTTTTGGGTTCTCCATAAAGGCTGAGAGGGCAATTTTACCCTGCTCGTTTATCTTAACAATTGTAGAGAGATCTGAGATCATCTTGCTGGTCAAGATGGGTTTCACAGGGGTGGTGATGACAACATACTCCTTAGGGTCTGGCAGCTTTTGAACTCTTCCGATCGTAGGAGCGCCAGCCTTTACCCTTACCTCAAATCCCCCCACCATCTGGGCTGAGACATCCCCGAGCCCTGTGAGATTCTCAACCTCGACCACATGCGCGATCTCTCCTACCTTCTCGGTGGGGAATGGAGAACCCAGTGCCTTGTTCAGCGCGAGGGCAAAACTCAGGGCAGATGCACCACTGATGCCATAGCCGTAGTTGACCGGAAGCAAGGATCTTTGTTCAGCTGTTACTGACAGACGGCTCTTCTTGTCAACGAACTTGGAGATTACGGACATTGGGATTTTTGTGTCGCTTAATGGTAGATCATTCCAAAGCAAAACGAGCTCTGACCTAGCGCTCTCTCTAATGGTGACTCGCGTGTTCACGCCTGCCTCGAGACAAATACCCGCGCCTGTAGATCCTGTGTAGATAGGATCTTGGGATAGGTGTACGGTGAAAAATCCTGTGATGTGCCCTGGGGCATAGGCCTCTCCAAAGTGCTTTGCAGAGCTTATGAGGGTTTCAGCCTGCATCGGATCTCCTCCTCTCCAAATATA
>CAZQQB010000033.1:2992-6481 GCA_964595415.1 uncultured Nitrososphaerota archaeon
CTTGCAATGTCCCGTTTGGTGGAGAGTGGTATGTGCAGAACCAAGCCTCTTCGGTCAAGCACATACACTTCGTCGGTGTCTGCTTTGAACCCTGTGAGTGGGCTAGATAGATCGTTTGCGACAATGAGGTCCATGCCAGAATTCATGAGTCTGTTTCTCGCGCTTGATATAAGCTCGTCGCGAGAGAGACCATATTCAGCCTTGAAGCCGATTATGAAGAGATCCTTTGACTTTGCCCTTGCTGCCTCTCAGCGTTAAGGTTAGTTGAGAAGTGCTCGAGATCTTTCCTTGTTTTTTCTCAACGATACCAAAGTCGAGCGGAGCGGCGGCCATAACAAAAAGGTCGTACTTCTGCTTGGAGAGGGCGCCCTCAACGGTCTCAAGCATTTCTTCTGTGCTCTCAACATTTATCGTTTCCATGTTGGGCGGCGTGGGGATTTCGGTGGGACCAGATATTAGTGTGACCCTTGCCCCTCTGGCCGAGGCTTCCTTGGCAAGGGCGTACCCCATCTTTCCGGAACTGGAGTTGGTGAGGTACCTGATGGAGTCGAGATAGGACCTCGTTGGACCTGCTGTTATAAGAACAGAGATCCCAATCAGATCCTTTTTTGATAATACCGCCACCACTTCATCCACAATCATTGAGATCTCAGGGAATTTTGCCTTGTCCTCGACGACCTCAGGTAAGATTATCTTGATCCCCATCTGTGAGAGCTTGCGAATGTTTTCGGATACGATGGGGTGACTGTACATGCTTCCGTGCATTGCTGGCAAAATCATGAGTGGGATTCCGGAGCCGATTGATGTGGTTGCTAACGACGTGACGGGAGTGTCGTCAATGCCGGCGGCGATCTTGCCGATAGTATTTGCGGTTGCAGGGGCTATCAGTACCAAGTCTACGCCCCCTTTTCTGCCCAAAGAGACATGCTCGATTTTGCCTGTTAGATCTGTTACGACTGGGTTACCCGTGGCCCATTCTAACAGAGATGGCGAAATGAGCTTCTGGGATGATTTCGACATCACAGTAATGACTTCGGCCCCGTTCCTCATCAGCTCACGTGCGAGATCGGGCGTTTTTATGGCGGCTACGCTACCAGTTATGCACAGGGCTATCTTCTTACCATCGAGCAGCCTGCTCTTTGTGAACATTATGTCCTTTGAAGGGTGGCTCATGTCCTGATCAATTTTGAAGAATGGGCGGAGACTTATGTAATTTATGTTAGTATAAAGCATAAAATATGTTTTTAAGATTTTATACATATTTTATGTATGGAAAAAAGACCGTTAAGATAATAAGGACACAGGAGAGAAGAATGGAAAGGCGTTTAGTCAGGTGGTTCCAGTGTTTGAGAAACTATTGAACAGAAGAGTTTTGGCGGTATTCGGCATCCTTTTCATTATATTCCTCACGAGCGGCGGAGTATATCTCATAATAATGCAGCCAGGGGGTGCAGTCCAGACGAGTACCGGCACTAGCTTCATGGTAAGATCAAGTCAATCCCAGACTTCCACGGAATTTTTTGTGTCATTCTTCTTGACGCTTGCAGGCGCCGCCGGGTTCATTCTCTTGGAGCAGGCAATGAAGAAGACTTTTGATGTTAGTGGCGCCAAGATGAAGTATCTGGTGGCGGTTGTTCTTATACTGGTATCTTTGGGGTTAATGGAGTATCTTTTGTGGATAAAGTTCCACTGAATTTTCAACGTTCACCAAGGGTGGGACTTCAGCCGCAATAGGTAGGCAAGGAAATTTGCGATCAGGTGTATCGGGGGCGTGACAAGGACTAGAAACAAAACTTGTTCAAGTGTTACTGGGTAAATTATGGATATGAAAGCAAGTGCGCCGAGTACAAAGTCCAGCTGATCAAGGATGGGGGCAGGATGCCCTCTCGGCATGCCCAACCTTCTTTTTATAAACGCGCCTATGAGGTCGCCAGTTAGAGCGCCGAGCGATAGAAGGAATGCATGCAAGGTGTAGTTGACTACAACGCCTAATAGAGTCCCTAAAAAAAGTCCTGAAAGGAATCCTTCAATGGTCTTGCCATCTCCAAAAATCCTCCTCCCGTCTATGAAGTTCCTACCTAGGTCTATTGGCTTTTTGCCCTTTAGTATGACAGGAAATGAGTTGGCAACATAAGCAGGAGATATGAGTATAAAGGATGAGAGAGCTAATGTAAACAGGTCGACCATTCTTATGCCCCGCTAAATCCGGTAAGACCATCGGCTCCGATCTGAAGCATGCACTTCCTTGATGGGGGAGGTTTGATCAAAATGGCCCGCCTCAGCTCCCTTGGTAGACGATCTAACTGGATTATTCGGTCGCACCAGTACGTGAGGATCTGGGCGGCCACTGGCTGAAATTCCTTGTCATTTGGTTGGCTGGTCACATCGCTCGTGATTATCGTTGCAAGTCTCCTCCTCAAGGACAGGTCCTTCAATATGGCAAGTTCGCGATTCAATTGTTTATTTAGAATGATGTTATCTTCTTTTTCTTTAAGTGCAACACGATAACATGAGGTTATAGAGTCGAATGCCATTAATGCCACGTCCGGGGGAATGCGTAGTTCGAGATTGTCTATGAGCGAGTCCTGATCTTGGAATTCTTTTACCATCAAAATTAGCATCCGATCGCTCAGCTCTGACCAGCTTGATGAGGACATGCTCTTTAGACGCCAGAGGGCGGCATGGATATCTGAAAAAAGCAGAATGGACTTGAAACCTTTGAGTGCGGCATTTATCATGGTCTGAAATGTGAGAGTTGTCTTCCCACAGCCCCTTTCACCATATACCAGTAGCATCTCTCCAAGGGGGATCCCGCCACCCAGCATAAGGTCTAACTGGTTGCATCCGGTGCTTAACATTTTAATCCTGCCTGAGCACAAATTATTATCCCCGGAGAGACAGTCTTGAGATCTCTAGGTATCCTCATGGAGAATATAAAGGCTTCTTACGATTTGATAAGGGAACTGCAGAGAATGAGACTTCCTTTTGTGTTATTGAGACCTGATGAGACCATTCCCGAGTACGTTGATGCGGTAATCTCGTTTCAGGCTGCAAAACGCAACCAGAATAATGTAGCAGTATACGACGGAAATGCGAGGAGGACAATACTGAGGGCTCTGAGTTTATCCAAGGGTAAGGAGTACTTCGATGATGTGGTCATAGGGGTAGACCCTGGAAAGAGGGCAGGTCTTGCAATTTTGGCTGAGGGCGAGCTTATTGAGGCATACACCGTGGCTGAGGGGGGGCTGGAGAGGGAATTGCGCGGCATATTGGAGTATTACCCTGCACGTTCTTTTATCTTTAGAATTGGAAAGGGCAGGGTTCCTGAGGAGGCGATCTTGCAAATAAAAAAAGATTCTAGGGCAAAAATAGGTTTTGTTTGTGAGGCTAAGATGTCCATCCCGCCGAAGTATAGGACAAAAGGGCTTAGGAAGGATGCGAAATCTGCGCTGATGATCGCATTGAGCGGCGAAGTAGACCGTCCTTGAA
>CAZQQB010000033.1:6491-11677 GCA_964595415.1 uncultured Nitrososphaerota archaeon
ATTGTGAACTCTCATCTTATTTTAACATCCGTCTACCTTACAATTTCTTAGGAAGATCCTCGGATTCTTTAACCCTTCAGAGGCAAAAACGATTCATTTTAAATTGGTTTATTGTCGTTTTAAAAAGAGATCGTCACTGGGGTTTATCTCCTGAATAACACTATTATTGGTTTGAATAAAAATTCGAGATGACACACTCCAATGCGCCGTCAGAATCCTCGATCGTACGGAGCCGAGAGGAGATCCAAACCGGCAGGAGCCTTTTGAGGTATTTGGTTGAAAAGCGGTAATCCAAGAATACTATTACCCCACGGTCTTCTAGATTCCTAAAGGGTCTCCCAGCGGCCTGTGAGGCCCTTCTCATCGCGGGAATTATGTAGCCATATTCCTTGCCTTTATTTGGGAAAATGGATTCATAGTATTTTATCTGGGCATTTACTTTTGCACTGGGCTTTGGATACGGAACGCCAACAATAACCACAGAGTTCATCTCATCGCCGGGATAATCCTCACCTTCGCTGAACCTTCCCCCCATTACGCCAAGAAGCACCGCCCCGCCTTGTTTGGACATCTGCTTGAACTCCTCAAGCATCCGATCTTGTTCCACTGATCTTGCCTTTTGCTTCTCTATGAATAGAGGCTTAGTAATTAATGAGCTTAACCCAGACTCTAATAGACCATCCATAACCTCATATGATGAACAGAAGACCCCAGTGTTGCCAGGCGTTGAGCGAATTACCTCTGAAATCCTTGAAACCATCTTCTTGTAAATGTCTATGGTGCGCTTTTCATAAAGTGTTGAGACTCCCTTGCATGAAAGAACCAAGATCTGCTCTTCGGCGAAGGGGGAAGGGAGTGTTATCTTTATAGCATTTTCAGGGAGTCCCATAACAGCACGGTATGCTTCCATGTCCTCCAAGGTCCCTGACATGGATATGGTTGCCGCAACAGATTTAATTACATCAGAGGTGGAGGATCTTGGATCGAGGGCAAGTATGTCCAATCTTAGGGGCGAGTCTTCTTCCTTAGTCAAGATGTGAACAAAATCATTCCTTCCAGAGGTCTCCATACCCTTGATGAAGAACTCAGCCAAACGGTGTATGTAAGAGCGGGGAACCTTGCCCTTAGACAACTGAAGAGACTTTATCGCCTCGCCGAAGGCATGAATCTCCTCTAGAAAGTATGAAGGATCTTCGTCTACACGCGCAATTCGGAGAGCATCGATGATGACCTTCTTAAGATCGAGGACATGTTCTCCATTCTCAAGATCTTCTGATAGTTCCAAGACAGCATCCGAGAACCGCTTGACATTTGGTTTGCCGTATTTTTCGGACTCATCAATTGACGCATTTATTGTCGAGATTGAGAGGTGGTCGCTCTCAAACTCGTTGGCTATCTCGGGTAGGTTGTGGGCCTCATCCAGTATGAGCACGTATTGCGAGAGAGATCTGCTAAGTTTTTTGATAAAGTTATCACGGATGGAACGATTGAATAGGTAAGCGTAATTCAGTGCGACCACTTCGACGTGTGGCAATAAGAGTTTGGCCATTTCATATGGACAGATGTCAAGTTTTTTGGATTCAGAGATCAGGGTTGATGCGCCTGTCGGCGTCCTTAGAAAGTCCCCCATTAGCCCACGCACCAGTGCACGATCTTCCATATTTTCATAAAAGGCACACTTGCCGTTCTTTGTAAGATCAGAGCAGAGTTCCATTACAGTTCGTGGATCGCTTGAGAACCGGATTACTGCATCGTTAATGCACATCTCTGAGCGCCCGCGAAGCGATAGTCCGGAGACGGGTTCCCTCTTGTTTATCGCTTCTAGCTCCTCGACCACTCTGTCTAGCTCCTTGTAGGTCCTTGCGGCGTACAGAATTGCCAAGCCTTGCTCTCGGCACGCTTGAAGAGCTCCTGCCAGAGAGCCAATGGTCTTGCCAAGACCGCTTGCCCCATCGATCAGGGTGTGGGAGTTTTGTTTAATCGCGTTGTACACAAGGGGTAGGAGCTGCTCTTGGTTCGGTTTAAAAGATGGATATGGGAAGAATCTCCAGTTTTTTTCAGGCAAAAAATGCACCAATGTTTTACAGTGATGACATGATTTAAAATTTTCGAATCCAAAAAGGTTTTAGACTTCCCAAACGATTATAATGGTTTGATGGAGGTCAAGGATTGAGTCTCAGGGAGTTTCTGGATACAGAGTCGAAGTTACCCGGAGGGTTGCTAAAGTTCAATGAAGAACTTTCACCAAAATATGAGATCCCGAGGTTGATGAAGAAATACGACAATGGTCCCACGCTTCTGTTCAGGAAAGTAAATGGTAGCTCTTTGGAGGTGGTTTCAGGGGTCTGTGGGACTAGGGAAAAGATCCTGAGGGGAATAGGAGCAGATCTGGGCAACTATTACGAAAGGATAATAGGAGCAACGAATAACCCGGTTGAGCCGAAGGTTGTAGAGGATGGACCAGTTTTCGAAGTGGAGGAGAGAGATCTCGGGAGTTTGCCAGTGTTGACGCACTATGAGAGGGATGCTGGAGCATACATCACGGCTGGGATAGTTGTGGCAAGGAGTCCGGACGGAAAGTTCCAGAACGCATCCATACACAGACTTCTCGTGCTGGATAAAAAGAGGATGGCGATTAGAATCGTTCCTAGACACCTTTATTCTCTTTACCAAGAGGCAAGGAGAAGAGGGGAGGATCTCCAAGTTGCAGTTGTGATAGGCACACACCCAGCCGTGATGGTGGGGGTGAATGCTGGACCAAAGTTTGGGGTAGACGAGCTTTGGGTTGCCAATGCTATGCTAGGCGGGAGATTGAGGCTAGTGAAGTGCAAGAGTGTTGATGTTAAAGTTCCCGCTGATTCCGAGATAGTACTCGAGGGGATCCTCAGTAAAGAAGAGATGGTGGACGAGGGTCCCTTCGTTGACTTAACTGGCACGTACGACATTGTAAGAGAGCAGCCCGTCTTAGAGGTCTTCAGGGTTGTGAGGAGAAAGGAAGCGATCTACCAAGCGATACTGCCGGGTGGTTCGGAGCATAAACTGTTGATGGGTATGCCGAAGGAGGCAAGAATGTTCGAGAGTGTATCAAAGGTAGTGCCTGAGGTAAAGGGAGTAAGACTGACGCTTGGTGGATCGTGCTGGTTCCATGCGGTAGTGTCCATCAAAAAACAGGTGGAAGGCGATGGGAAGAACGCCATAATGGCTGCCTTCGGTTCCAATCCTAGCGTGAAACATGTTGTTGTCGTTGATGAGGACATAGATATTGATGATGTCTCAGAAGTAGAGTGGGCGATAGCCACAAGATTTCAAGGCGACGAGGACATTGTTTTGATAAGGGGGGCCAGGGGCTCGAGCTTAGACCCGTCCTCCGATCAGGAGAAGATACTAACAAGTAAAGTCGGTATAGATGCGACGATGCCTTGGAATAAACCCAGAGAGAAGTTTGAGAAGGCAAGAATACCTTGAGGGTGTGATTGGATGTACCTCACGAAGGAAGAGGAGAGGATGCTCTCAGGGGATGAAGGGCTGGCAACGCAGAAAGCGATGCAGCTCCTCGTGGCTCTTGGGGAGGTGCTTGGAGCAGAGCGCATGGTCATTGTGAAGAGTGCACAGATAGCCGGGATTTCATACGGCAACATCGGGGATGCCGGCATGGAATTCTTGGAAGACTGGGCAAGCCTCGGGGCAAGGGTAAAGGTAAGGTCAACACTAAACCCGGCAGGCATGGATCTGGATAAGTGGCGGGAGATGGGTGTAGACGAAGTTTATTATGTAAGGCAGAGAAGGATTCTCAAAGCATTCGAGAGGATGGGAGTCGAGACGACCTGCACCTGCACTCCATACTTGGTAGGGAACAAGCCAGAGCGAGACGAGCACATTGCGTGGTCAGAGTCGTCGGCGGTAGTGTTTGCAAACTCCGTGTTGGGGGCGAGGACTAACAGGGAGGGAGGACCCTCAGCCCTCGCCGCTGCCATTACTGGAAGGACGCCATGTTATGGACTTCACCTCAAGGAGAACAGGGTTCCGACTGCAATGGTTAAGGTTGAGGCAAGGTTAAAGACCACATTTGACTTCGGCCTTTTGGGCTACACTGTTGGTAGGATCCTAGGTTCGGGCATACCACAATTTGAGGGGGTTGCGAGGGCCGATCTTGACAGGCTAAAAATAATGTCTGCCGCTCTTGCTGCCTCAGGTGGCATAGCGATGTTTTATGTTGGAGGAAGGGCTAAAAAGGCAAAGGGGCTGGAGAGGATCTGCGTCGACCAAAGAGAGCTCGAATCTTCGCGGGAGAGTCTCTCTGCGGAGGGAAAGCCAGACCTTGCATGTATAGGATGCCCCCACTGTAGCCTCCAAGAGATCAGGGATTTGGCAAGGGCTTTAAAGGGTAAAAAAGTGAGGAAGGGGTTTGGTCTTTGGGTGTGGACCTCAAGAGGCGTTTTCAATAAGGCAAGAGAGATGGGGTATATTGGAATGATTGAGGGCAGTGGTGCTAAGATATTCGCGGACACTTGTATGGTGGTATGCCCACTTGAGAAGTCAGGGTACAGGCATATGGTATCGAATTCTTGCAAGGCGGCACATTATGTTCCCTCCACATCTGGGCTGAGGGCATCGGTATGCGAGATGTACACAGCTTTAGAACAGGTTATGGAGGGGGGCTAATGCCAGAGTGGACATATAGGGGGAGGGGGGTCTCTAAGTTTTTAGGAGAGGGTAGGGCGCTGGTATCGAGTCAGGGAATTTCCTTCTTTGGCGGAGTAGACCCAAAGACAGGGATGGTCAAGGAGAAGGGACATGATCTGTGCGGCCAAGACGTAACGGGAAAGGTCCTTGTATTTCCAAAGGGGAAGGGAAGCACTGTTGGTTCCTACATTATATACCAACTTAAGAAGAACGGACATGCCCCTGCAGGAATAGTGAATGTTGAGACAGAAGCGATAATAGCAACGGGTTGTATCCTTGCTGAGATCCCGTTGGTGGATGAGCTCGAAGTGAACCCGATAGGGGTTATTAGGACAGGGGATCATGTGATAGTCGATGGAAAGAAGGGATTTGTGGTGGTTAGGAGACCCTGAAGAGGTAGAATAATTATGGAGAGACCTTGGGGGATGATAAAGGACCCCATACATGGATATGTACATATATCCAACATAGAGAGAGATGCCATTGACACTCTGCCACTGCAA
>CAZQQB010000034.1:0-1869 GCA_964595415.1 uncultured Nitrososphaerota archaeon
AAGCTCCCCGGCGAGTATGCCCCCGTACCCGAACGAGTAGTCTCTGTCCACAACCGCCACGACCTTAGCCCCTTTAACGGCCTCCGTCACCTCCTCATTTGGCAGCGGCCTGACTACCCTGAGCCTCACCATACCTGCCCTCACTCCTTTCTTCCTCAGAGAGTCTACCGCTTCCTTGGCATCACCGCTCGAGGCCCCCATGGTTACCAGAACAACCTCCGCATCGCCGCACCTGTACTCCTCGATAAGTCCTGCCTGCTTCCTGCCACTGATCTTCTCGTAACCCCTTGCCGCGTCTTCTACTACCCCTCTTGCCCTGTCAAAGGCCTCCTTTATGGCGTGCCTGATCTCCATCATCCTGTCGGGACCAACGAGGTTTCCAAAAGTCCCCGGATTTTCCAGGTCCATGTAGACTTTTAGCCTTGAGGGCTCGAGCGGCGGTAAGTAGCCCTCAATGTCCCTTTTATCCACAAAATCCACCTCCTCCGCCGTGTGGGAGATGGAAAAGGCATCAAGACCGTACATCACAGGCTGGATCAGCCTCTCGTCCTCCGCTATCCTGAAGGACTGGATCGCCATATCATAAGCCTCCTGAGCGCTCTCGCACATCATTACCACCCAACCAGCGTCCCTCTGCGACAAAAGATCCGTGTGCTCGTTCCATATACTCCACGGCGGCGCAAGCGTCCTCGTCACAACAGCCATAGTGATCGGGAACCTGCCCAGACCTGCCCAGTAGATCGTCTCACTCATGTAGAGCAGCCCCTGGGACGAAGTTGCCGTGAAGGTCCTTGCGCCGCACGCCTCGGCAGCTATGCATGCCGCCATTGCGCTGTGTTCAGACTCGACCCTTATGTACTTACCTCTCATCTGCCCCTTCTCCGCAAACTCCGCCAGTTTCTCCACGATCTGGGTCTGTGGCGTTATCGGATAGGCCGCTATGACCTCTGCCCCAGCATCCCTCACACCGTAGGCGACGGCATGGTTACCTGTCAGCAGCATCCCTCTCCCTCCTCAGCATCTTTATTGCCTTGACTGGGCAGACCTCTGCACATATGCCACACCCCTTACAGTACTCATAGACTATCCTGACCTTCCTCCCGGCTCTTCTCGTTATAGTGCCCTCAGGGCAGTACAGCCAGCATAGCATGCAAGTGTTGCACCTCTCGGAATCCAACACAGGCCTCTTTATCCTCCACATGCCCGTTAGACCGCTCGCACCCTCGGACGGTCTTGACAGGACTTGCCTCATCCGCCTACCACCTCGAAAGCTCTGAGGGCAGCTCGCAAGTTCTTGTCCCCAAGATCGCCTCCCCACCTCCTCCTGACGACGCTCTCCAACGATTCCTTTGACACTATTCCCAACACTCTAGCCAGCGCCCCGACCATCGCCGTATTCACGACCGCCCATCCCGCCACAATCAGCCCGTTCTCAACCGCTATCTTTGACGCGTTCACAGAATAGACTCTGAAGCCCTCTATCTTTGGCGTCCTCCGGTGGTTCACTACAATTATCCCGTCCTCCTTGAGCCCTTCCCTGACGTCCCTCCTCAGGACGAACATGTGATCGAAGACGCAGATTACGTCCGGTGTATAAACCTGACTGTGCTTCCTCACGGGTCTGTCTGAGATCCTTGCAGAGGCGACTACGGGAGCACCCCTCCTCTCAGCCCCGAAGTTCGGTATTGACTGTCCATGGTATCCTTCGATCACCACCGCCTCCACGAGCATCTCTGACGCCGTGACCACGCCCTGCCCTCCTCTGCCGTGGAGCCTGATCTCCAAAAACACGAGAATCCCCATCTTTACATATGTAAAGGTCAATAAAAAGCCTTTACCTCAGTCTTTCTCGCTAAAAAATTCTAAAGT
>CAZQQB010000034.1:1906-2158 GCA_964595415.1 uncultured Nitrososphaerota archaeon
AATCAGATCAGGGAAGCTAAGGCTTAAATAATAATGCTGGCGCATCTTATCCTGCTCCATTCGGAGTGAGGGCCCAATTGGCCCGGGTAAGGTAGCCAAGGGCTACCCCCGAAGGGTAGTGGTTATCCCGGGGGCCTGTGGAGCCCTTCCGCAGAGAGCCCCAGCTCGCGGGTTCGATCCCCGCCCCGGGCCCTCACACATCCTGCTTCCAATCTGATCGTTGCAAAAAACCCGCATAAAAGGTGGATAATT
>CAZQQB010000034.1:2168-6378 GCA_964595415.1 uncultured Nitrososphaerota archaeon
CCCCCTCAGGACTTTGCCACCCATCTCGATCTCCAGCTTGTCTTGACTCCTCTTTATTATCGAGTACTCCCCGCGATCCCATATCCTCACCGTCCCCGCCCCGTAGCTCCCCTCGGGTATCTCCCCCTCGAAGTCCTTGTATTCCAATGGGTGGTCCTCTACCCTAATGGCAAGCCTCTTAATTCTGGGCTCTGTAGGCGGCTCCTTTGGGACTGCCCAGCTGACCAGCACGCTATCGAGTTCCAGCCTCAAATCCCAGTGCAACTTCCTCGCCCTGTGCTCATGCACGACAAACTCTGGCATCTAGACCACCCGTTAGACCTCAATTAGTCTGTATGACATACTTCCCATTCCGAGCCCCTCCATAGTCCTGATCTGTATACTGCTGTCTGTGCCGTTCAGCTTGCCAAGGGGGTCAGGCGGCGAAGCCTTTACCCCTGGGAAGAGTGGGCTTGCGTCTATGAGGTCCAAGGACGCCCTGTCTATGGCGACGGGGTCTCTCGAGGCTAGTACCCCTATGTTGTGAGTTATTATGTTGCCCGCCGGCGCTGCACAGTCGCAGAAGAGGGTGACGTCCAAAACAAAATTGAGAAAGACCACTGGCTTGCCCTTCAAGGTCTTCATCACGCAAGAAGCCGCATGCGCCATGGCGACTTGGAACCTCTCCTTTCCATCGTCCAAGAGCGCTATGGCATCTTGGTCGCAACTGAACATGCAGGTGTTGCAGTACACGCACTTTACCTCGTCCCTGACAGGCCTTTCTCCCTCCATCTTCATCGCTGAGAACCTGCAAACTTTGACGCACTCTCCACACCCATTGCACCTCTCGTATTTGAGTACGAGCCCGTGCGCCGCGTGCTGCCCCCTCTTTCCGCTCTTGGTGGTGCAACCCATCCCAAGGTGCTTTATTGCGCCCCCGAAACCCGAGAGGAGGTGTCCTTTGACATGGCTCACGACGACTAGGGCATCGGCATCGGCTATGTGCTTGGCCACTTTGATTCGATTGATCTGACACCCGGCGCGGACCTCCTCTAGAAATACTTCCACGCCATTCTCGCCGTCTGGCTCGTCTGCTATCACAATCGGGCAGCCTAGGCCCTCCTCTGTGAACCCGTTGTACCTTGCAGTCTCGACAGAATCCTCGACGCTACTCCTGAACCCCGTTGGATACAATGATGTGGTCTCGGTAACAAAAGGACTCGTGCCGTTCCCTCTCAAAAAATCAACAACCCTCCTAACGAACACCGGTCTTATGTAGGTGTAGTTCCCCCTCTCCCCAAAGTGTGCCTTCACAGCCACCCGTGCCCCCCGCTCAATGTGGGGGATCGTTGCTTTCATCAGGACATCAATACCCTTTAATGCGTCCTTCCACTTTCTCAGATCTGAAAAGTAAACATCCGAGACCATTAACACCACCCATCTTCGACAGGCGATCGTTACGGCCCTCTTAGAAGGCCGCAAACTGTACACTCTCTTTATAAATACCCTCCTCTTTAAAACCTAATGATTAGTATGCGGGAGCTAAGGACGGAAGATGTCACCTGGATAAACATGGAACATCCCAATAAGGAAGAAGTGATGTCATTAGCCAACACCTTTCCATTCCATGTCCTTAGCCTAGAGGACACTCTCTCAAAGAGGCAACTCACAAAAGTCGAGAAGTACCGGGACTACCTCTTCACGATTCTCAGATTCCCTACAAAACTCTGCGAAAAAGGTGGGTGCACTCCCTCCCAAGTATCATTCTTTGTGGGGCGTAACTTTCTGGTTACGATCCACGACGGCACAATTGCACCCATAAACAACATCTTCATGAAGTGTGAGACCCAGTACAAGGAGACGGGTAAGTTTGCACTAGAAGGCATAGGGCTGCTCTTTTACAAGATCTTGAGAGAGACAACTAACTCCATATTCCCCATCATGGAGAGTCTCCTCGAGCGCCTAGAGGATTTGGAGGACGACATCTTCAGCGCAAGCAGAGAGGCCCTCTTCGAGATCACCAACCTTAGGAGAACGATCTCTGACATCAGGCGAGTACTTTCGCCACTAAGGCGGATAATACCTGATCTTGAGGGCGGTTTAGGCGAACTCACAGGGGAAGACCTCGAGATATACTTCGCAGACCTTAAGGATCACATCGAGAAGCTATGGGAGCTCTCAGAGATCTGCAAGGAACTCGTCGACATATACAAGGACACCGACTTCACAATCGGTCAGCACAGGATGAACAGGGCGCTCGTCATACTCACAGTAATATTCACGATGACAATTCCCGGAACCCTTCTAGGCACCTTTTATGGCATGAACATCCCACTACCGGGCGGCATAGACAATGGTTCTTGGACCCTCCTTGGACCCTACACCACCTTTATTGTCATCATGCTGCTCTCTTTCATACCTGCCGTCTTAATGATACTCTACTTCAAAAAACTTTGCTGGATCTGAGGGATCGGCTATTTAAGTGATGCAAATATGGGGCTTCTACTTGTGACAGCTCCATGCGGCAAAGAAGAAGCCGCAAAGCTGGAGGTTCTTGATTGCATATTCCATAAGGACTGTGAAGCCTCCTTCATAACCCACGATTACCGAGGTCTCTTGCTCTTAAAGACAAAACTCTCATCAGACGAGGTTGCGCAGATCATCAGAGACTGCCCGACTGCTTACGTCCACAAGATTATTCCCGTGGATATTGTCGTAAAGTCCGATATAAACTCAATAATAGAAGCTCTTAAGGGGCTGGTCCTAAGCAGGAGAGTCAAGGTCGGCATTGAATGCCAGAGGAGGGGGCGTTTCATTAGATCAAGCCGCGATGTGGAAGCAGCAGTGGGGGCAGCCCTCAGGGACCTCGGATACACGATAGATATGCAGTCACCGGAGTTTCTCGTGCGCATAGATATAATAGGAGAATGGACAACGATCTCCGTAGGACACCCCGAGAGGTATTTCAAAAAACGGAGAGGCATGATCTGATGAAACTCAACATCGGAAAGGTCCCCAATGAGATCCTAAAAGATATTGTTTTTCCCCGTCTTGGTATGACTGATCCATCTGTCCTATTGGGTCCCAATATTGGCGAGGACGCCGCCATTGTAAAATTGGGCGGTGAGCTTGTCGCGTTCAAGTCGGATCCCATCACGGGCTCAGTAGAGGAAGTTGGCTTCTTAGCGATCCACGTAAATGCCAATGACATCGCCACTAGGGGAGCCGAGCCTAAATGGTTTCTTGAGTGCATCCTCCTTCCTGAGGAGACAACGCTTGAGGCGCTAGATGCGATATCAAGGCAGATTGATTCTGCCGCTAAGGAAATAGGTGTGGCGATCGTTGGAGGTCACACCGAGGTCACCCCCTACATAGACCGTCCCATAGTCGTCGGATCAATGCTTGGGATAGTCAAGAACAGCCGCTTCTTCACCTCCGGCGGCGCAAAGCCTGGAGACATCATTTACATGACAAAATACACCGGCCTTGAAGGTACTGCCATCCTCTCTTCTGACAAAAAGATACTCTCAAAACACGGCAAACTTTTCGTCTCAAGATGCAAGAACCTCCTCAAACTTATCAGCGTGGTCAAGGAGTGCAGAGTTCTTAGGGAGCTGGAGGGCGTAACTTCCATGCACGACCTGACCGAGGGTGGGATTTTGGGCGGAGTCTGGGAACTTGCCGAGGCCGCTTCAATAGGAGTCTCCTTGGACCTAAGGAGAGTCCCGCTTCTCAGAGAGACCCGCGTCCTCTGCAATGAACTCGGGCTGAATCCGTACAGGCTCATCAGCTCAGGCTCATTACTCTTCACGGTCAAGCCGGGCTCAGAAGGGCTCGCCGAGTCCGCCCTCAAGGAGTCTGGCATCCCTGTTGCTAGGATCGGGGAAGCCATGCCTCCCTCCGCTGGCAGGCATTACATAGACCCAAAAGGGTCGCGCATGTCATTGGAGCCTCCCTCCGCAGACGAGCTCTGGCGCGGCCTCAGATAATACTTTCACCCCTGTCTCTGCCTGATGTTTTTTCTAAAGTACAAAAACCATAAATGACTCAAAGTCGTAGTACTCTCTGGGTAAAGGCATTGGCCTACGACATAATCGCCCAGGAGATGCGGAGGCCGACGGTATTCAAGGAGGAGTCTGCCCTATTCCCTGACCATGTCCCAACTAACCTTGTCCACCGCGAGCAGCAGCTCAAGTCCCTTGGCAGGATCTTCCGGGCCGTCTTCGACTCC
>CAZQQB010000034.1:6388-10202 GCA_964595415.1 uncultured Nitrososphaerota archaeon
CGGGGATGTGGGTGTCGGCAAGACCGCCGTGGCAAAGAGGTTCGGCTCCACGGTAGAGTCCCTCGCAAAGGAGAGGGGGCTGAACCTGAGATACATTCATGTTAACTGCCACAAGGACCGGACGCTATTTCTCGTCGTAAGGAAGGTGGCTCAGCAGCTCATACCGAGCCTTCCAGAGAGGGGGTTCTCGGCCCAAGAGCTCTTTGGCACAGTCTGGGAGATGATGGAACGGGAGAACGCATACCTAATATTTGCCCTAGACGAGATCGACTTTCTTGTGGCGAGCGAAAAAGACGCCCCCTTGTACTTTCTCACAAGAATAGCTGACGAGTACATAGGTAAGCCGCAGCGCCTTAGCCTAATCCTCATAACTCGAAACCTCGAATTTCTCTCCGAACTTGAAAGGAGCGTCCAGAGCACTCTCCTTCACAACGTAGTAAGGTTCGAGCGCTACACCTCCGATCAGCTATACGACATAATAAAGATGCGCAGCTTGGAGTCCATAAAAGAGAGTGCCGTGAGCGACGATGTGCTGTACATGATCTCCGAGATTGCTGCTCCACGCGGCGACGCCAGGTACGCCCTAGAGCTCCTTTGGAGGGCGGGCAAATATGCAGATGCTGAGGGCTCGAGCAAGATCCTTCCTGAGCATGTGAGGAAAGCCCAGTCCGATGTCCTTCAGTTCCCAATACACATCATAATGGAGCTACCGCTACACGAGCGCCTATTCCTACTCTCCGTCGCCAAGGCACTTAAGAGGAGCAAATCCCCGTACGTGACAATGGGGGAGGTCGAGTCAATGTACAGGGTTGTCTGCGAGACAAAAGCCGTAGAACCCAGACGCCACACACAGTTCTGGGAATACCTCCAGAACCTAAAGAACCTTGGCGTACTGCAAACAAAAATCTCGGGCTCAGGCTTTAAGGGAAAGACCACCCTCATCGGCCTCATGAACCTTCCGGCGGAAACCCTTGAATCAGCACTCTCAGAGGCAGGTGATAGATGATGTCATTGGAAGACATCCTCTCTTCAAAGGGAAGGATCAAAGTCCTCAAGGTCCTTGCAGAGAGAGGGGAGCTGAATATATCCGACATAACACGGAGGGCAAACCTGAACCACGCCACGACATCTTCTCACCTTAAGAGACTATGCGAGCTTGGGATAGTGGAGGAGAAGAGGTTCGGAAGGATAAGGATCTTCCGACTGAAGAGAGAAGACCCGCGCGCTTGGGCCATCCAAAACCTCTTCGAGTCATTCAGGAGGGGAGTAAGAGCTTGAGTGTAAAGATGGTAGATATAAGCCACAAAGAGCCGGTTGCCAGGGAGGCTACGGCATCCGGAATAATATCCCTGAAAAAGGAGACAATAGCGCTGATAAGGAAAAATGCGATCGAGAAGGGGGACGTCCTCGCCGTTGCAAGGGTGGCAGCCATACAGGCGGTGAAGCGAACCCCCGATACGATCCCGCTCTGCCACCCAATATCCGTGGAACACATCTCCGTTGACTTTGAAGTTGGTGAGAATGAGATCACCGTCACCGTCACCGTCAGGACCACGGCGAAGACTGGAGTCGAGATGGAGGCTCTCGCAGGCGTCTCGGCTGCCCTGCTCACGGTCTGGGACATGACCAAAAAGTACGAGAAGGACCTACACGGTCAGTACACGACTACCATCATCAGGGAGATCAAAGTGGTCGAAAAGCGCAAAGGGTAGGATGCTACTTGAGTCACCACTCGGCGCCTCCAAAAAACCTGCGTTTTCTTCTCATAATAACGAGCGACAGCATAACCTCTAAGATCTGTAGAGGTGAGGGGTTCAGTGACAAAAGTGGCGATCTCGCCATAGAGACCATCAGGAATTCGCACCACACACTCGTGGATCGCCTCTACCTCCCAAACGACCTCGCCGCCATACGTGAAGCTGTCAGGTGGGCAGCTGCCCAAGACACAGCCGACGTCATTTTAATCAGTGGGGGGACAGGTCCAGGTCCGAAGGACGTGACAATAGAGGCCGTCACGCCGCTGTTCGAGAAGACGCTACCCGGCTTTGGCGAACTCTTCAGACACCTATCCTACGAGCGTGTAGGAACCTCAGCAATAGCCTCTCGCGCAACAGCCGGCATAATCAAGGGCACCTTAATATTCGCGTTGCCGGGCTCCCCTGAGGCAGTAAAGCTCGCGCTCGAAAGAATAATAATCCCTGAGTCCCCCCACCTGATCAAGATGATGCGAGGCGACCGCCACTAGGGCGAAGGCTCCTCAAAATAGGCAACTCAAACAGTAATTCACTTGGGTAATAGGTGAGAATTTAAGCCCGCTTGTCGGATTTAAAGATCGTGTCTCCAATGCGCGCAAGCCTTCCTATGATCTGCATTGCTGCTATGGGCAGAGGGTACGGCAAAACCTTCATAATAGAAGGTGTCACGCGCATACTAGCCTCTAAAGGCTTAAAGGTCTGTGTCATAAAGCATTCCGCCCACACCATCAATGAAGACCACGGGAAGGACACAGCCCGCTTCAGGGAGTCTGGGGCTGTTGCCTCGGCAATCCTCACAAGAAGCGGCGAAGGCACCATATACCTTTCAAAACCAACAATAGAAACAATATTGTCCATACTCTCGCGCCTTGGTGACATAATCCTATGCGAGGGTTTCAAATCCTCTCCCTTTCCAAAACTTATCATAGCAAAATCCGCTAAAGAATTTCCCAAGATCGCCGCCCTGTGCGGCGTAATCGGCATCATATTCGACGGAACCCCTCCGGAGTTGAACCTTCCCGTACTGAAAAAGGACCCTTCTGCCGTAGCTGACTTCATACTCTCCCAAATCAGGGGTGATGGGAAGCATTGATGGACCCTTACAACAGAAGGATCACAGGTCTGCGGGTCAGTCTGACCCAGCGGTGCAACCTTAACTGCAGATACTGCCACCACGAGGGAGAAGATCGCACTTCTGGAGAGATGACCGCCGGAGAGATCCTGAGGATCATCAAGCTCGCATCCTCCCTCGGCATCAGGAGGGTTAAGTACACAGGAGGGGAGCCCCTCCTAAGAGATGACCTGCCAGAGATCATAAGGGGCTCAGTGGCCATCGGCCTAGAGGATGTCGCCATAACGACAAACGGGACTCTGCTGAAGGGTAGAGTCGCCGAGCTCACCAAGGCTGGTCTGCGGAGGATGAACATCTCCATCCCAAGCCTAAACCCCTCGGTCTACTCCGCCCTGACAGGCGGAGATCTCACAAACACCATCGACGGCGTAACCGAGGCCGCCGACAGCAGAATCAACATAAAGATAAACACGGTTGTGATGAAGGGAGTAAACGACGGCGAGGTTCGCCGCTTCATAGAACTATCCACATCCATAAATGGATCCCTCCAATTCATAGAGCTCGAGGACCTCAACCTAGAGAGATCTTTCTTCACCAACCATTACTTGGATCTCTCCCAACTGGAATCCATACTATCCAAGATGGCAGAGCGGATCCTGTACAGGGATGATATGAACAGGAGGCGTGTCTACATAGTCGGCGGTACATCCGTCGAGGTCGTCCGCCCCACCAACAACCCTGACTTCTGCGCGCGGTGCTCTAGGATAAGGATCACGAGTGACGGAAAGATTAAGCCGTGCCTGATGCGGTCGGACAACCTTGTGGACCTGCTGAGTCCCATGAGGAGCGGACTCCCTGACGAAGATCTCAAACTTCTCTTCATTAAGGCCGTCAACCTGCGCTCTCCTTACTACTCCCAACCGGCTTGAATATCGACGCAGGTCTTGCCTCCTCAATTATCTCAATGTATGGCATGTATTCCGTACTG
>CAZQQB010000034.1:10307-11661 GCA_964595415.1 uncultured Nitrososphaerota archaeon
TCCTTCTCGGAAAGGCGTATTTTGTGAACCTGTACGGCCCCCTCCTTGCAAGCGCTGCCCCGCCCACCGCGATCTCCACGGCGTAGCTTATCAGGTCCCACATCTGCCCCCTCTTCACCCTGTTCATGAATATGTCTGCCTTTGAGAACCAGTCGTAGGCCTCTGCCCTCTCGACAGGGTTCCCATACTGGTTCGGGATATTTTCGTTGATCCACTGCATCAGCATCTCCAAGTCCACCGCCGAGCTCTCGGCGGCAACCCTTGCCTCCATTATCGTCTTTGCCGAGAATATCCCCTTCATCACGTCGAAGATCCCCATCTCCTGAGTTCTTGAGAAGAGCCTTCCCACATCCTCCTCCTTTAGGATCCTTCGCCCTTCGGCCAGCATCTGAAGGTCATTCACCGCAGCCCTCATGTCACCATTCGCAACCTCAGCTATCTTCCTTAGTGCCTTCTCTTCGACGCTTACACCTGCCAGCTGGGCTATCCTCCTCAGCCTGACCACAATGCTTGGAGTCCTTATCCTCTTGAACTTTATCATATGGCAAACGTCCCTTAGTTGCCTGAACCTAGGATCCCATGGGTCATTCGCTGCCAGGACCACTGGGTAACGCGACTCCTTTATCACCCTCATTATCGCCCCAAGCCCGCCCCTGTCCTCCCTCCCCGAGATCCCGTCAATCTCGTCAAAGAAGATCAGCTTCCCCCTCTTCCCCAGCAGTGACCCTTGGAGCGTTGCGCCCCCTGCGACCTTCTCCACAGCCTCCTCGGTCCTGAAGTCGCTGGCATTCATCTCTATAAGCTCAAGGTTCAGCTCCTCCGCCACCAAGCCCACGGAGAGGGTTTTTCCCGTGCCCGGCGGCCCAGAGAGGAGCGCGGTCTTATTCTCTGCCCGCCCAGATATGCTGGCTTTAACCCACTCGAGGAGCTCATTCGCAGAATCGTAGTTGCCAACTACCTCCTGCAGGCTCCTCGGCTTGTACTTTTCAGACCAAGGGAGGCCCAATCTGCTCCCACCTTTCCCCTTCTAAATGGACCTTCCTCCAACCATTGCGATCTTGGCGATCATGGTGTTGAGCTGGATCTCGTCGCTCCCACCCTCCAGCAGCCTGTACTCGGTCTCACCGAGCAGGTCTATCAGCCTGAGCTTCAGTTTCTCATCAATATCGAGCCACAGCACCTCCCTGTGGATCTGCTTGACAATATCGAGACCTGACAACCCGTACTCAGTCATGAGCCTTATGACCTCGTCCCTGGCAGAGCCGAAGTCCCCCTCCAATGCCTTCTCGAGAATGACTCTCAGCTCCTTGGGACTCACCCTCCCGGCGATCCTGTAGATGACTTTCTCATCCAC
>CAZQQB010000035.1:0-1050 GCA_964595415.1 uncultured Nitrososphaerota archaeon
CGTGACACTCCAATTTGTCATTATCATATTTGCAAACAAACTCATCGCATATCGAGGGGAGTTCGACATAACCACCGATAATGCAACTATCCATATCGCCGAGCTGAGGATGAAGCGGAGCGAGTTCGAACAGGTCATAAAGAGCTGCATTCCCAAGATGATATCCATAAAGAAGGAAATCTATGACACGACCTTGGCTCTTGGGAGGGAGCTTGATCCAGATATAATCGTCCGGACTTTGAACAAGCACGGCTCAGTCTGTACACCCGAACTGGTGAAAATAAAGACCGTGGATGTTTTCAAGATCGTGAGCGATCTTGCTCAGAAGTTCAAATTTAAAATTCCCAGAATCACACTGCTGAATGTGCTCCCTCCAAATGCCGCGGCTACAGGAGTCTCTCCTTCCCGAGCGACAGTCTTGGTAACCAGCGGGCTGATCGCCCAGATGGACGAAGAGGAGATAAAAGCCGTACTTGCACACGAGTTTAGCCACGTAAAAGCAAGAGATCCACTCATACTGATGAGTCTTGCGACCCTTGAGTATCTGACAAGGGTCTACTTAATATGGCCTTTCTTGGCACCATTTGGCCTCTTCATCGATTTCGCCTACCTATTCTTATCGTTTACTTTATTATTCTTCGTGGCAAAGTTCTTGGAGGCAAGGGCAGACCTCGATGCTGCAATCATAACGGGGCAGCCCAAAACGTTGGCTTCCTCATTGCGCAAACTGGGACTTTGGAAGTACCAATCGCGCATATTCGAACTAGTGAACAGTAGAGATTGGTTGAAGTGGGACCCTCATCCCCCTATGTACTACAGAATAAGGACGCTCGAGAATCTGGACCCATCGAAAATTAGGCACACCTTCGCCGTTGCCATTAAGGGATGTGTAAAGGGATTTTTGGACTCTCTTCACGGAAGATAAAATTATAAATGGAGATAAAGTGGCGAAAAAGAAGGGGAAAAAAGGAAGAGAAAAGAGAAAAGAGAAAAAAAGAAAATGGGTTAGAGGGCCTCTATCTTTCCGCCCTCTATTTTTCCTTTCTTGAG
>CAZQQB010000035.1:1168-10574 GCA_964595415.1 uncultured Nitrososphaerota archaeon
CAGCGCCTCGACCTCCTTGTTTACCTCCTTGATCCTCTCGGGTTTTTCCTTTATTGTCTTCCTGCCCTCCGCCGTGAGGGTCGACAAAATGATGTAATAGGGCATCTTTACCCTTATTATATTATTCCAAATTTCACTATTTAGGATTTTGGTAGAGATAAAAATATTAAATATTAAAAATTAGAAAATCAAAAATTAATCCCCAACCACTTAGATATCGACAAATATTCCACAAACAGATGTTGCAACTCACACATAGGTTTACACCTTAAACTTTCTTCTAATCAGCAACTCTTAATAGAAGCACTCCCAATAGTATAAATGGGCTTCACTTGCTTGTGGAGCGAGCAATAAAGGTTGCTTTCTTTACCTGTTTATGGGGTTCAGCTCTAACACTGGGTTGGCTTAAATCTATAATAGCAGGTGAAAATTTGGCAAAGTTTCTGGCCGCTTATCCATTACTAACTCCTACATCTATTGCAGATGCAACTCTTGCGGGCAAGTGGGTAAAAGCTAATTCAACAGTTGGCGCCTACTGGATGCGCAGTTGAGCTCAACTGAACGGGGAGGGCAAGATAGTTAGAATATTTTGCGAATGGAATGCCTCAAACATTGAAGTTCGCAAGGTATTGGCGAAAGCGCCAGTGCCAACAGAAGGAATCTATCCAATGACGGTAGTGGACTCAGAAGATTTCAAATGAGAGAATAACCCAATACGAAAAATTCTCCCTTTTTTGGTCGCGCCCACTACTGTTTCATACTACGCTTTTACATGAATTTGGCGAGAAAGGTTCCGACTTCGATCGGAATTAAATCCGTGCTGTGAAGCTATGGGGTAGAAGCATGTTCTTTTTTCCAGTCCTCCCTCAATTTTTTCCCTAATTCACCGTCTTCAACAACGATCGGACCCCGATACCCGCAGTTTCGGCATTCCCAAATAGACCACATCTGAGGCAGACCCGAGGCAAAGAAGATATCTATCGAGCCACATATTGGGCAGAATTTTTGTCCCTCACCGCTTGGGTATTTTTCAAGTTCTGGACACATTTTTCTCAAGTCGAATTTTCCCTTTATTTAACTTATTTAACTTTGGGTTTAGACGCACAGGGGGCTTATTGAGAGTCTTTAATTGTCCTATTTCAGATTGTCAAAATTCTTTCAAAGGATGTGAACTACCTCCCACCAATGAGGATTCTTGCAGGTTAAGATAAGAAATTAAAGAATGGCACAGTAAGCTCAAATTCCAGATGTGGGAGCAGGTCACAAAGAGGGACGATGGGATGAATCCTTGAGCTTTGTTCAACTGCGTAGTTTTTGCGAATCGAACCAGAGCCCAGAGACGTAATGTGTGTTTCCGACTTGGAAAAAACCCTTACTGTTACCTCTCTCTCCTCTGTGTACTTTGCTTTATAATAGACAACTATATAATTTCCCTGAAGCTATACCTTAGAGAATTCTTTGGACATGTAGTTTCCGACCTTTGACTTTATAAGATTTGCAGTTTGTTGAAAGACTTCCTCAGTCATTGCGCTCTTCATAGCCGCGTCCATATCCTTAGAGAACTTCGTATAATTCCCCTCATTCATCGCAATTAAAATATCATCTGTAATGGGATCTGCATAAGACCTGACCTTATTAACGTCCAATGCCGAAGGCAAACTCCATGTAGACACCTGCCGCGATCACTATTAGCGCAACCAGAACCAATATCACGTCCTTTCTCATGATCACGCACCGACCCGACGTATGATCTAATCTAAAACCTTTCAATAAACCTTCCTGGCGAAATAAATGGCATACGCTGTTATCAGGAGAACATAAAGAGCCACCAACCCCTCGACTTGCCAGACTGGAATCCTCATCACGTAGTAGGTGATCCCTGCTATGAAATCTAGAACCACATGCGCCGTCACGGCAACTAAAACATACCTCTTGTATAACACTCCTATTATCACGATAAAAGTGAGCGCTATGTGTGCTAAAACCGCCACGTACCTTTCCACAACCCCTGGCAAGAGATCCATAAAACTCGTTATCAATGAAGGTGGTGCCACGAGTATTTTCAGAATGAATATGACTAATGCCTCTGCTATTCCCCAGCCCAAGCCAAACGTTATTCCTGCCTTTAAATCTGAGACTTTAGTTCTCCTTACAAGCCAAAACCTCATTCCTTCCTCAAACAAGCCTGCCAATATTGCGCTATAAACGATGATTGTTATTATGTCCTTTACTACCGATTGGAATAAATTAAGCGGAATGATCCTGAGAACCAGGGCTAAAACCCAACCTATGCCCCCAAATAGCAGAGCTCTTGGGTTGCTCCTTCCCAAGTATGCTGCGAGTATGAAAAGAGGTGCAAAAGCCAATAGAATCCAAACAATGATCTCCATGTATACAACCCTCAGACACTCTCAGAATCAATATCTAAATATGTTTGGCGCTCAAAACAACCGTAAATAGAAACCCATAATAAATGTGGAGAGTAGGGATTATTGACCAAAGTATGCGAATCCTTATTATCGTGAGTGCTCCCGCATACATGTCGCCCTCCCCAAGAGACAGCAAATACATTAATGCCCTCAAAGATGCCGGACTCAAAATTCCATTATTTGATCTAGAGAATGAGCCGATTTACATCAATGTTGCCCGTCCATTCTCGAGGAGGGCCCGGGACCTCTACCAGGGCTTCTTCAAAACGATAATTAAGGGCGTTAGGATTGCTAAGGGTCAGGGAATTAATGTCGATTTGTACCTGATCACTCCTAGGTATGGCATCATCCAAGAGGACGAGGTTATACTACCCCATAAAGCGGATATGAGATGCTTGAAAAAGAGAGAGCTGCAAGAACTCTCAGAAAGATTAGGGATAAGGGAGAAACTCTCCAAGATTCTGCAGCAATACTATGATCTTGTAATACTGGTTCTGAAGAAGGACCATGTACCCCTCATCCAATCGCCTGAAAAAAAATTGGATCTACCTAGTGTCTATCCAAGGACTGTTGTAATATCGGCACCTTCCTTGGCAAGTACCATTAGCAATGGCGTAGAATTCATCGGAATAAAGCAGATCGGAAAGAGGGCAGAGGCGCTTGTCAAGTTAATTGATTCCGTGACAATGAGGACACTCAAGGACTACGTTGCATGAGCATTTAACCATTTTATCATTCATTCAGAACTGAATTTTCCCCTCAGCCCTCTCTTGACTGCAAAGTAAGAGAATGTCGCAGCCAAGATCCCCAAGATGAGTACCGAGAAGACGCCATACAAAGAGTACGGGCTCTCTACTGCGTACTGTGGCTGCAACTGGGAGGTTGCTACGTTATATGTAGACAATGATGATGACTCATTAACAAGCTTCAAGGAATCGTTTGCCCCATCTAATACTATAACTGCTGGAAAACTTTCTGGTTGACCTGCCCTCGCCTTTAGCTCTGTTGGAGAAACGCCTGTAAGCAGGAGCGGGGAAGATACCAACACTATGCCAACCACAACTGCCAGGATCGCACTATAGACCAGCCTCACAAGCCTTCCCCCGATATGCTATGATCCGAACACTCTATAAATCTACACATTAGAACGGTCTCCTGAGCCACGCCCTGACGGTCTCCACCCAAGTGATGGCCGCTCCTGCTATCCCGAATATAATGGACATTATTGTCTGTGGAGTGTTATCCAGCGGGTAGATCAGCAAATAAGCAATCAGCATGGTCGTGAATAGCACCGAATAGAAGAAGTACCTCGGCAGGGCTATCCCCGCAACCCTCACGAACTGGGAGAAGAGTTCTACCTTTACCTCCTTAGAGATCACGTAGTTTCCTCCCACCTCTTTCTTCACAAGACCCAAGCTTGTGAGCTTCTCGAGGTGGTAGGATGCGACACTGGGGCTGCTCAGACCGAGTTCCCTCATGATCTCCCTAGGACCGGCGGATCCCTTCTTCAGTAGTGCCCAGTACACCCTAAGCGTTGTCCCCTTAAGCTCAGCCTCGACGCTTTCTTTAGGTCTCACAGTAAAACTCTTGGGAGGTGGTATTTAATAACATTTGATGAAAACTCTGAGCATTTAAAAAATCAGCCAATAATTTGAGGCAACATTGTCCTATGAGCTTACCTTTGTTCAGTACGTTATTATTTTTATGAAGGGATCTTCGCGAGACAGGGTGGCGTAAGCCCCGTTATCTAGCCCGTAAACATTTTTAGCCGAAAAGACAGTAAGCACTCTCCCAAAATGATCCCACCTATATCCCTTCATGACAGGAGAATGCCCCCTAATCAAATACCTTAAGCCTAAACTGTCAAGCACTTTAGACGAAGCATCTGGTCCAAAAATTACCCCTGCCCCCCTATTTGAGGGAACAGTGCCATATATTCTGTCAGAGGGATCGCTCCACAACATGATTTCCAGCTCCTCACTAGTTGGCTCTTCTAAACTCCTCAAGGTAATCTCGGGAGAAACTCCCCCGTGCAGCACGAGCGCCATCCCCTCAACAATCATCGCCACGGGCATCCTCCTATGTATTTCATTCAGAGATTCGTAGACCCCCCTCCATTGTTCTCCGTAGGCATTTTGAAGGTGCCAAGGTAAGTCATGGGGGTAAAATTCTATTAAATCCGTAGCCTCATGGTTACCTCTGAGCAAGAAAACATGATCTGGAAACGAACACTTCATCTCAAAGAGCTTTTCGTATACCTCCAGTGGAGACGGACCTCGGTCGGCATAGTCTCCGAGAAAGACAATCCTGCTATGCCCGCATTTTACATCAAGCTCCTTCACAACAGTCTCTAAAGATGAGTAGTCTCCATGAAGATCTCCTATAATGGTTATGGGAAGCTCTTTAAACCGTAGCAGTCTCCCACTCCTATAACTCTTCTTTTCCTCACTCTCCAGTAGACCTCTCACGTCCTCAAGAAGATTTTGAAGCCCATTCATGTGTTATTCAGTCAAGATCTCGATTTGATGACTTATAAAGCTGGGTGCCCTCCCATCTTTGTTTTAACATATGAGCGGAAGACCCGACAGGCTTTAGGTGTGCAATTTACTGATACAAATCCTGATCTTGATCACGAAATAAAATGGCATACCGAAGAAAACAAGATAAAATAAATCTCCCCTCCCTCATAGACTTCAATGTATGTCTCACACCGGATCGGCATACCTTCCGTTGCACGGAGGATGGGCTCCCGCTTGGTTGGTCAAGCGGATGAAAGCTTTAGCTCAGAACATCGTCCTAATAATGGTGGAGGAGTTCGGCAGAGCGGAATTCCTCAGGAGGATCTCCGACCCGTACTGGTTTCAGGCTTTGGGATGCACATTGGGTTTTGACTGGCACTCCTCAGGAGTAACCACCGTAGTCACGGGGGTTCTCAAGTCCGCCATCGATCCTCAGGAGACGGGTTTGGCTGTCTGCGGTGGCAAGGGTAAGCGCTCTAGAGACGCGCCCGCCGAGATAAGGGCTGCAGGAGAGGTCTTTGGTCTTTCATCCTCTAAAATTGATGGTTTGGTGTATGCAAGCAGAATGGGCGCCAAGGTTGATAACACGGCAATCCAAGCAGGGTACCAGCTCTATCACCACACCTTTGTGATCTCTGAAGAAGGCAAATGGGCTATCGTGCAGCAGGGCATGAACCCAGAGACCAGGCTAGCCAGGAGGTACCACTGGCTATCCGATAACGTTACGAGCTTCGTGGTAGAGCCGCATAAAGCAGTCGTGGGGCAGAAGGAGCAGAGAGCCCTCAACATGACTGCCAAGGAAGCCGAGGGATGTCGCAGGGCTTCGGTTGACATTGTCAAAGAGGATCCAAGGATGATAAGGAAGCATTTTGCCATAATCAAGGAGTCAAAACAGAGGTCACTGCTTCAATATATTAGCGGCAAAGTCCTAATAATGCCATGGAACATAAACTGGAGGGCACTTGAGGCGGCATACAACCTCAGACCAAAAAACTACGAAGAACTTCTCAGAATCGAAGGTGTAGGTCCCACTACTGTGAGGGGGCTAGCTCTCATTTCCGACCTCATATATGGGGAACCACCGAGCTGGAGAGATCCAGTCCGGTACTCGTTTGCCTTTGGCGGAAAGGACGGTGTGCCATTCCCCGTTCAAAGAAGAGAAATGGATGAAGCCATATCCTTCCTGAGGCTCGCCGTGGAGCGGACCAAAGTCAATGAAAAGGAGCGGCTACAGGTGTTCAAGCGGCTCGGGACTTTCTCAAGCACCGCTAATGATTAAGCAAAATTGGTACAACAATAATCAACTGACATCTTAATAATTCGACTAGCTCTGATTTCGGCCTATACCTCCTAGGTCAACATTGTTTATCCATTAAGTTTAAATAGTACTAATGCGCCCACTATTATCCCACGGAGGGTATAAATTGAGCAAAGGTGTCCGCCGTTACAAAGGTGTTCGTCTTTTCAGATAAGTACCCAACTTTAAGTAAAAATAAAAATAATAATAAAAATAAAATAACTCCCTCCGCGATCCTAGAGGAGTCTTTGAAAAGAATCTGCTTCAAGAAATTGACAGTACTACAAAAGCGTATTCTACTCCACATTGTGGAGACAGAGCATCTTGGACTCACATGTTCTGGGCAGGTCAGGGAGATCTCCCGGAGAATGCGTGTACCGGAATCCACTGTGAAGTGGAGCATAAGGGCGCTCAGAGAGTGCTATCTCATAGAAGGCGGCAGTGTTGAGAACAAGGGCATTCCAGCGAAGGTAACCTACCCCGGATTATTGATCGCGGAAGGCTTGAGGAGTGAATGCGCATGAGACCAAACACCATCTTGGGCCTTATTATAATGGTGCTGTGCTTCGTCTCAGTCCCACTCATCGCAGCTACTGTAGGCGGCTGGTACGCCTACTGGGGCACAGTGTTGCTCAGTATGGTTTGGAGTGCTGTGATCCTTTGGCTAAAGCTCTCACATTGGGAGGATGAATGATTATGACGTCAATGCCTCTACCTACGCCAGAGTCGACCATAGCAGTGAGTATTTCCGTCGCATCGATGCTGGCGATCAGCGTCGGCATTGGAATCTACTTCTTCCGCAGGTCTAAGAACTTTGACGAGTGGATGGCGGGACATGGCGACATAGGTCCAATAGTGACGGGTTTGGCATTAACGGCAACATGGCTAAGCGGATGGGCGATCTTCGGAAATGCCGGTCTGGGCTACACTTACGGATGGTCCGGCTCTTGGCTCATAGGTACGGCAAACCTGATGGGGCTTTCGCTATGCGTTGTCCTAGGATACCGCATGCGTCGCTATGCTGCCCTAGGGGCTAGGACAGTTCCTGAGGTCGTGAGAATCAGGTTCAACAGTAGGCTTTTGCAGGCACTCGCTGGACTGACAATGATGATCCTACTAATAGTTTACAGCGTTGGACAGTACAAGGCAATGGCGTCTGTGTGGCGCCTGACTACCGGTACGGACTGGCTCTTGAGCCTCGCGCTCACAGCGATTTTATGTGGAGTATATCTCGCCCTAGGAGGCTACGCTGGCACCCAGTTCTCGTTGGCACTGCAGGGCGGAATATTCATGGTGGTCGGTTGGATATTCGGCATAGCTTCCATCTTTTGGGCCGGAGGCCCTGCAAAGATAGCTGAGGCAATTGCGACATCAAACTTTGTTAGACCAGGAGGTATCAGTACGCCAGTATCGCTGGCGGGCTACACTGCCCAGATCTCTCCCGCGTTTCCTGGTTACGATTGGATCGGGGTAATGGCTTCGCTCTTCATGTTCCTCTTCATGGCGACTGGTTTCCCTCACAATATCGTCAGGTTCTTGGGCCTAAGAAAAACCACAAAGAAGGAATACATTTTACTAATGGCCATTGTGGCACTGAACTGCGTGACGCCGCTGATGGTAGGTTCCATGGGCTTCGCGGCAAGGACAGTATGGGGATCTGAGTTGATGACGTTGGCGCCGGTCTATGGTGACGCCTCTGCGACGCTTGTAAGTATGGCCCTTGCTGGTCCTGTTGGAGGGGCCATATTCTCCATGGCAGTCTTCGCGGCAGCCGTTTCGACACTCGCGGGAATGGTTATGATAATGGCAACGAACGTGACGAGGGATCTAATCAACAATGCGGCTCCAAAGGCCAACCCGCGGGTCCTGCTCCTGACCTCAAGGTTACTGATAATTCCATTCCTAGTGATACCTCTGTGGTGGACCTACACGTCTCCTCCGCCCGTCCTCTCTGAGTTCATGGCGGGCTCGGCGGTGGCTCAGGCAGGAATATTCTTCTTCGTCGTCGCGACATCCATGTATTGGAAGAGGGCTACAAAAGTCGGCGCTATAGCCACAATCATATACGGCATGGTAGTGGCGATGCTTCATCCTTCGGTTTACGGCAAGTTCTTCCCGCCCTTCAATCACTGGGGCGTCTGGGCTTTAGCCCTCATATTCGGCTGCGGCGCCATATATGTAGGAGTCAGCCTTCTCACAAAGCCTGTCCCAGGTGAGCAGCTGTCAAAAATATTCTCAAAAGAGGGCCAGTAGGTTAAAAACCTGAACTGGAAAACAGCCCTCATTCTTTATTTTTGATTTTTTAATTTATCTTTTTTGTTGTTTATATATTCTTTAGCTAATTTATGTACACTTCCAGTAAGCTGTAAATAAATGTTTCAGGCAGAGGGTAAGCGGTAAGCGCCTATACCTGAGCTCAAGAAAGGCTTGGAGTTCATCTGCACCTACTCGTCGAGAAAGACCGTAGAGACCTACTCGATTGTGATCAGGGAGTTCCTGGCGGTGGTCTATCGGAAGGAGATAGCGCCGGCCGACCTCGAAAATTATACACTGCTCTACGTCGAGGGGATCGGGACTGGCAAGATGACATCAACACCTATTTCGCGAGCCTTCAGGGGCGCGCTCCGAAGACGGCCAGGGCCAGGATCTCCATCGTTAAAACGTACCTACTCGAGAACGGGATCGGGCTGCCCCAGGCCTTCTGGCGGCGGCTCAGGAGGCGGATCAAGGGCAGCCGCCCCATCAAGATCGACAGGTTGCCGAGCAACGCGGAGCTCAGGCGGATAATCGGCTTCCTGCCCCCAGGGACGTGCTTTGTTCCTGGTCCTCGCGAGCTCCTGCATGCGGATCGGCGAGGCGCTGAGACTCAGGATGTCGGATATCGACCTAGGCGCCAGCCCGGCTAGGGTAAATATCCCTGGCAGATACAAAGACCGGCAACCCGCGGGGCGCGCTCATATCCGCCGAGGCTAAGGAAGCCTTAAATGATTGACTGCCGAACAGGGCCGCCTACCTAAAGGCGGCGGCCGGCAAGTCATGGAAGCACAGAAAGGTTGCGGACGAGGATAGGCTATTTCCGTTCAAGGAGCCGACGGCCTATCTGATGTGGACCAGTGCTCTGTCCAAGGCCGGCCTGCTCGATAAGGACTAGAATACCCGCA
>CAZQQB010000035.1:10584-11280 GCA_964595415.1 uncultured Nitrososphaerota archaeon
TAAAGACGATCCGCCTCCACGTGCTGAAGAAGTTCTTCAGGACCAGGCTGGGCGCGGTTATCCCGGTCGACATCGTAGAAGCATTAATGGACCATGAGGGGTACCTGACCGAGGTATATAGGCACTACTCGACCTAGCAACTGGCAGAGTTTTACGCAAAGGCGGAGTACGCCTTAAGCATCTTTGGCAACAGCACAGAGACGGCCAGGCTAAAGGTAGAGATCGAGTAAAAGAGCAAGGTGCTGAACGAGGGGATGGCCGCCCTGGCCTCAAAGAACGCCGATTTAGAGAACAGGCTGACGGCCCTAGTTGCCAACAACGAGGCATTAAAAGAGCGCATAGCAAAGCTCGAGGCGGATGTAGTAGAGACTCTAGCGACCCTCAAGAGGCTGGCGGGGAACAATGATTAGGGCCTGCGGGTAGGCCCGGGGCAGTTCGAAAACAGCAGGGCACAGGCCCCTGCCGAGGTCGAGCCGCACTGCAGCAGTATAAGATTACAACTAACTATTTTATCGAGCTTACCAAGGTTGGAAAAGAACCCCCCCAAATCCTCCTGACTCTCTTCTCTCTTTTTAACCTGAGATAGAGAAGAGAGGCTCGGGATCCCGCCCCCAGGTGAGCTCCCTCACTTTGGGGTGAAGGTTCCGGTCTTCAGCTTCATGAGGCTTGCCGGCGCGGATCTATTAGGCGTGGAGG
>CAZQQB010000036.1:0-3773 GCA_964595415.1 uncultured Nitrososphaerota archaeon
TGCAGCAAGACCGCCTATTGCAACAATTGTCGCGAAAAACCACGGAAGACCGAACATGTCCGGCATCCCGACAACGACTATATCATTGTGAAATGAAAGCTCGGGAGGCTGTAGCAGACCATCACCATTTAAATCCACGACTTTAATTAATCCCGTAGGGAGCCACTTTTGTATCCAAGATGAGTTAATTACTTGATCTACTGGCATGCCCCACGCCCCAGAAAAGGCAGACCTTGCAAGTACCGCATAAACTGGAGCTGTTATGTAGAGTAAGGCGATAAATGTAAGCCCCCACCCAACGCCATATCTGGCGGTCCTAACATCCTTGACTAAGTAGAACTGAGAGAGCACATGCGGCAACCCTACAGTACCTAACATCAAACATAACGCAGAGAGGATCCAATTTGTTTGACCTGTGCCCCCGCCAAAAACCCTAACAAATGGTTCTGTAAAGGTTTTCAAGTTGAACAGGGTCTCTTTCGCCTCGAGCTGAATGAGGAGCTCCCCATACCCTATATGCGGCCATGGATGGAAGATCCCTGCGACAAAACTAGCTGCTATGAAAGCACTCCAATAGGCAACTATGAGTATCCAGTATTGTGCCACATTGACCCAGACGATAGACTTCCACCCGCCAGAACCGGCGAACGCAACAACGATCAAAGAAGCCACTATTGCACCAAGGATCGCGGGGAGGCCCAAGAAACGTCCAACGATCACCCCGGTGGCTACAAGTTGGGCAACAAGGTATGTAAAGGAGACAATAAATAGCATTATCACACCCATGAGCCTCGCGATTGACCAGTAACAGGCTCTAACTTCGATAAACTCAGGGACCGTGTATGTGCCTGACTTCCGTATAAAGGGAGCAATCATAAATGCTGCAATGCAATAACCCAAGGTCCAGCCTATAATGTATGGCAAGCCGTCGAAGCCTAACAGGGCGATCGCGCCAGCCATGGAGACGAACGATGCACCACTCATCCAGTTAGAGGCGATAGACGAACCTATGGGTATTGCGCCAATACTCCTACCTGCAACATAGAATTCGCCAACATCCCTGGTCCTCATAATGTAGGCTATAAATAGATAGAGGAACAAGGATCCGAAGACGGCAACTCCCGAAGCTACAAACATATTACCAATTGAGGCAAGTCCGACAACTATCAGTGCATAGATTATCGAGAAGATTATTAATGAAATTTTTTCTATAGAGAGGTGCAACCTATTGACCTCCTTTATGGATTTTTTTATCTTCTTTGAGGAGTCTATCCGTCTTATCCATCACGAATGCATAAAGAAAAATCAAAATTACCCCGATCAGTATCGATAGTAAAACTGCGTTAAACCAGTGAAGTGGTATACCATTCAAAATCTTTATCGAAGATGTTGTTTGGATGGGTATATGCAGGATCACTGCAGGAAGAATCCAAGCTAACATCCAAATTGCAGTTATTTTCTTTAACCTCTTCCAGTATCTTTGTTTAGTTTTATCCTCACATATGGAGTTTTCAGTCTTACCCATGCCAGATTCGATTTTAGTTGAAATTTTGGAGTCTGCAATCTCATCTATTTTTAACATTTAAAAGCTCACCAATCCCTATTGGAAGTACAATAAAAACAGTAAGGGCAACCTAATGCCCCTTCGAATAAAGAAGCAATTGCTAGGCTTCAATGCCGATACTCCTCGCCATCTCCAATTTAAGTTCTTCATATGCTCTTCTTGCCTCTTCGACGCTCGCCTCGTCTTCCAGTGTTGTAGTATCTCCAATGCTTTTTTCTTCAACCACTGCCCCTATTATTCGCCGCATGATCTTGCCACTTCTGGTCTTTGGCAGTTTGCCGACAAAGTATACTGTCTGGGGTACTGCTATTGGACCTATTGTTTCTCTTATATGGTTCATGAGCTCGATCCTGAGTTGAGGTGAAGGAGAGAATCCTGGGCGGAGAACCACAAAGGCAACAGGGATCTGCATCTTTACAGGATCTGTTTTTCCGATCACTGCTGATTCGGCAACCGCCGGGTGTGAAATTAGAGCGTCTTCTAACTCTATGGTGCCAATTCTGTGACCTGCCACCTTGAGGACTTCGTCTGCTCTGCCCAAAAGCCAGAAGTAGCCGTCTTCGTCTTTAAGAGCAAAATCTCCAGTGTAGTAGACGCCTGGGAACCTTGAATAGTAAGATCTTTTAAACCGCTCTGGATCACCCCAAAGAGTAATAAGCGCTCCAGGCCACGGTTTTTTAATTACGAGTAGACCTTTTTCGTCTGGTCTTGCGCTCCGCCCATCCTCTGTGTAAACATCTGCATCAACCCCTGGAAGCGGGAAAGTAGCAGATCCTGGTTTGAGCGGGACTAGAGCTAAACCTGGCTGTGGGGAGATCATTATCCCCCCAGTCTCCGTCTGCCACCAAGTATCCACTATTGGCGCCTTTTCGTGACCTATGTGCTTGTAGTACCAATTCCAAGCCTCAGGGTTTATCGGCTCACCCACAGTCCCAAGTATCCTCAATAATGAGATGTTGTGTTTCCTCACCCAATCTTCTCCATTCTTCATGTGCATCCTTATAGCGGTCGGCGAGGTGTAAAGTATTGTTATGCCGTACTTCTCGATCATGCTCCACCATCTGTCAGGCTGGGGAAAATCCGGGGAACCTTCGTAAAGGAAGGAAGTGGTCCCAGAAAGTAGTGGACCGTATACAACATATGTGTGACCAGTGATCCAGCCAATATCTGCAGTACACCAGTATATGTCCTTGTCATCTATGTCAAATACGACCTTCTGTGTGAAATTAGCCCAAACCATATACCCCCCAGTCCCATGTGTGACTCCCTTTGGTTTTCCCGTTGTGCCAGAGGTATAGAGTATGAAGCTTGGGTGGATGCCATCGAGCCTTTCAGGTTCAATATAGGAGTCGGAGAAGCCGACCAGTTCGTGATACCAGAAGTCCCTGTTTGCCCGCTTAATGACTAACACTTTCTCAACGGTCGTGGTGAGTTTGAGAGCTTCGTCAACTACCCTTTTGATATCAAAGAGACGTCCCCTCCGGAAGGTTCCGTCAGCCGCAATAACAATTTTGCTCTGGGAGTCGTTAATTCGTTCTGCAAGTGAGTATGATGCAAAGCCCCCGAAGACCACAGAGTGGATCGCTCCTATTCTGATAGAGGCCAGCATGCTAATGGGCAATTCTGGAACCATAGGTAGATAAATCGTCAATCTGTCACCTTTTCTTACGCCAATGTCTTTGAGTAAAGATGCAAATCGGTTAACTTCTTTGTAGAGATCATAGTATGTGAGCGTTTGTCTCTCTCCGTTCTCTCCTTCCCAATAGTAAGCAACTTTGTTCTTCCTCCAACTGTCGACATGTCGATCGAGGGCATTGTAGGAGATGTTTGTCTTCCAGTGGGAGAACCATGCAGCATATGGCGGCTCGGATAGGGGTTCGTATACCGGACCGTTCTTCTCATACCAAAAGAGTTCCTCGGCCATCTTTCTCCAAAAAGATTCAGGGTCCTCCAAGCTCTGCCTGTAAATAGCCTTAAGGACGTTTATGTCAGGGTGAATGTTCTTAGAGGTAGGTAGAACCTTCAGGAGTTGCTCCAATCGAATCCCTCCTCTTTACAATTATATAATTTGACCTCTCTATATGCAAAGATTTCAATTGATATTCTACCATTAAACATTGGCATAGGCAAAATCTTCTATCATAAGTTATATATAAAAGTTGTTAATAATTATAATTATTTATAATTATAGATTTAAAGATAGCATGGA
>CAZQQB010000036.1:3788-11024 GCA_964595415.1 uncultured Nitrososphaerota archaeon
CCCCGTTCAGCGGGAGATGTACTGGCACTACTTAAAGTTTTGGGAATCCTGGGTAAAAGGTAGAGGCGCTTATCTGGCTTTATAAGCGATGATAGTCTTGAAAAAGTCAATTCCCTCTATAAGATCTACTATCCTATCTATCTTGTTCGAGAGGGGAAGTTTTTAATCCCTATCGATGGCATGGGACTTCATGGTGTTAGTATTGGAGAGATCTCAGAACTTGACGAATATGGAGGTTATTCTTTAAGAACCTACAATTTGCCCTTAATTGGAAATGAAAAACCTTTGAGGTGAATGGGTATTACAATTGAAGAGCAAACTGAGAATATGGATTTCTGGAAAGCCCCAGACTTCAACTATGGGCAGCACCAAATTAAGTAACCTAAATGGCTATCCCTTCAACCCCTTAGCCGATACGATCTTTACAACGTCCCCCTCTCTTAGCATATGCCCCTCGCCAATCTTCTGTCCAGTTTTTGCATTTATTGCATATAGAAATCCCTCTCCAAGGTCTGTGTGGATCTTATACGCCAAGTCCTTGACCGTGGTCCTTTCCTGAACAAGTATCACATCCGGCAACACATTTCCTTTATGGTCTGTCAGTTTGCCAACATCTTCAACAGGAAATACCGAGATCATCTTCAACTCCTTCATATAAATCGCCTCGATCGCCTCCTGGACACCCGTGCTACCCCACCTCCTGATCAAATCCTGTATCTTGGTAAGGGCCATCCTCTGCTTCTCTGTCAATTCTTCACTCTTCAATATTCTGAACTCTCTATCGCCTGGCATGTAGCTTATCAGCCCCTTCTTCGCGGCTAGCCTAAGTGCGAGCTCGGCCTCCGCTGAACACGGAACTGTTACGTAATCCTTGAACTCCTCCCTCAGCCTCTCCACGTTACACTCAGCAGTGGGGACGTCTATCTTATTGGCGGCTATCACCATTGGTTTAGATACCTTTCTGATCCGCTCCACAAATCTCGTAATTTCTTCGTCAGACCATAGATCTGCCCTCTTGCCGAATGCATCGTCTGACTTTAACACTGTCAATATATGCCTCTTACTTATCATGAGTCCTGCCAGTCTATTATGTAGCAAAGCCACAAAGTCTTCTTTAAGTTGTAAAACTCCCTTCACTATTTTGTCCCAATCTTTCTTCAATATCTGAAACATCCACATGGTCACCTCATACTCTAAGAATCTGACATCCTCCACGGGATCCCTCGTTCCAGGCTCGCAGGGGTTTCCATTGGCATCAGTTGAGCCAGAGGCATCGACAATATGTATGAACCCGTCGGCTTGGCGCAGGTCGTCAAGAAACTTGTTTCCGAGTCCTCTGCCCTTGTGGGCACCCGGAACGAGACCTGCGACGTCTACAAGTTCAACAGGAACCCATCTGATCCCGTTAATACAGACAGAGTTTCGTGGGTTATCTATAACGCCGAGCTCCTTACAAACGCAGCGAACTCTTACACTTGCCACTCCTCTATTGGGCTCTATCGTTGTGAAGGGCACATTACTTATTTTAGCAGGGGCTAAGGTAGCTGCCGAAAAGAAGGTGGACTTTCCGACATTTGTCTTACCAACCACCCCGGCTATCATTTTCTATGCACCATTCAGAGGAACTCTACTCGCTACTCCTATAAAAGACGCCCCCAAAATTTTTCGCCCGATCTAAAACTTCCTCTTTATATGGTCTTCCCTCACGTAATACACAGGAACATTTTCCCTCTAAGCACCAAACTTTTATACAATCGTTTATTGAGAAGTCCTCAATACTGAGGACTCTCTTATGGTTCGCTACTCTGAAAAATGCTCAGTAAAGTGCCGCACAATAGAAGACTCTGTAAAGTTTGTAAAAGAGGAGTCCAGTCGCTGTATCCAATGTAATGAACCAAACTGTGTCAGTGGTTGCCCCTACGGCCTGAACATACCAGCCATGCTATTCTTCACCTCCTCTGGTGATTTAGAAAAATCCCGTTCTTTACTCGAAATGCCTCAATTATCTGACCTCAGCAGACCTTGCCTCACTGAACGCCCATGCGAAAAGAGCTGCACTCTAGCCAAGAAGAGCAAACCCATCTCTATACAGCAAATAGAGATGTTTCTCCTCAGGGACTACAAAAAAGTTTAATTTGCTATACTCAAATCTTGACCTGTAATGGTGATATGTATGAAAGTACTCATTGCCGATGAGGTTGACAAAGAATGCCCATCAAGGCTGAAGGCAGCCGGTTTTGATGTGAAGGAATGGTTCGGAATATCTCAAGACGACCTTAAAAAGGTGATAGGCGAATACGAAATCTTGATCGTAAGGAGCCGGACTAAAGTAACGAGCGAAATCATAGAAAGTGGTAATAAGCTTAAGCTCATCGGACGCGTGGGCGTCGGCTTGGATACCATAGATGTCGAATCTGCTGAGAGCAAGGGAATAAAAGTCATAAACACCCCACAGATGTCTACAGTTGCTGTTGCTGAACTCACCATGTCCTTGATGCTCAACCTCATTCGCGGCACACACCTCGCAATCGAATCCATGAAGAAGGGACTCTGGGAGAAGAAGCACTTCCTTGGCAGTGAACTTTACAATAAGACCCTTGGGATAGTGGGATTTGGTAGAATAGGCAAGGCGGTGGCGGAAAGGGCGAGAGCCTTTGGGATGCACATATTGGTGCACGATGTTTTTATTGATGATGATCTCTTGAAAAGCCTCGGCGCATCGCGCGCCACCTCTCTTGATGTTCTGTTGCGATCTTCAGATATTGTGACGCTTCATGTGCCACTACTCCCTGAGACCAAGCACTTAATTAACTCTAGGACCTTATCACTGATGCGCCAAGGCGCCTATCTGATCAACACCTCTAGGGGGGAAGTGATAAACACAAGGGACTTGCTCGAAGCCCTAAAGTCTGGGCATCTCTCTGGAGCAGCGCTTGATGTGTATGAAAATGAGCCCCCCAAAGAACCTTGGGAAAGAGAACTCATCTCTCTCCCCAACATCATAACCACTCCCCATATCGGAGCACAGACGCACGAGGCGCAGGTCTTGGGTGCAATCACAATCGCCGAAAACATTATAAACGCGTTTAAGCCGCTTTAGTCTACGGCTGGTGCATAGATGTCGGCATATAAATATCTCGCAGAGATGTGGCAGAAACCGAGCGAGGGCATCGTTGGAACTCTACGCCTCAGTAGGCTGATCAAGTGGCGAAGGGGCCCTTCGATTGTTAGGGTTGATCACCCCACTCGTATAAATAGAGCAAGGGCTCTGGGCTACAAAGCTAAGCAAGGCGTCATTGTCGCTAGAGTGCGCATAATAAGAGGCCCTTCAAATGTTAGGAGGCCGAGGAGCGGTAGGCGCCCCAAGCGAATGGGAGTCTACGGCTTGTCTTCAAGGAAGAGCATCCAATGGATCGTCGAGGAGAGGACAGCAAGGAGATTTCCAAATATGAATGTTCTAGGAAGCTACTGGGTTGCTTCGGATGGAAGATACAGCTGGTACGAGGTAATATTGGTAGACCCGTCCCACCCAGCTGTCTTGTCAGACAAAGACCTATCTTGGATGGCAAATCCGTCGCAAAGGGGAAGGGTCTTTAGAGGTCTTACCCCCGCGGGTAGGAAGAGCCGTGGCCTTTACGTCAAGGGGAAAGGCGCCGAGAAGGTAAGACCAAGCCGATCTCCTTAAATTTTCAGAGCATCAATAAACTTTTGGAAAATATGATCTCATCTTTATCTCTAAGTGCAATATCGCATGCCACAGAAGATCCCGAAAAAGTGAAGACTGCTTTACTTAACCTCGCGCCAAAACAGGTCAGATCCTCCATCAAAGTCAATATATCTTCAGCGAAGGGGCATCATGGCAACCCAATAACACTCTTTAGCGCGGATATTGATGATCCCGAATCCACCAAAAAAATCATTAACCATGTAGTTCGCTCCCTATCAGAGGCGGAGCTTTCACATATCAGGGATCAATTCTCCTTTTACTATGACGGACATTCTTCAATTTTTTTAAGGTTTGATAAACAGTCAGCTTATCTTGGCTCCTTGCGTCTCTCTACGTGGGATGATGTTGTGAAGTTGCGCATAAACCTCCTCAAGGGAGAGATCAAATCCGCAATGAACCTCTTCTCCCCTTCACCATGACCAAAACTCCATCCGGGGGCATTTCAGAACAGCTTATTAATGACATCTTTTTTAACATACTAAATCATCTATCTTATGGGTAGTCTCATGAGATCAATGCGCCGTCGCTACATTCTCTTCAAATTCTCTTGCAATTTTAGAGAAGGTCACATAATATCGCTTCTTAGGGATCGTTTTGAACTACCTCACTTCAAAATAGTTTACCGAAAAGATCCATTTATCATAATAAGAGTGGATCACCTTGTGTGGGAATCCTTGAAGCGGATGTACGGTCCTAGACTCAAGATAATTTCCGGCGAGCTTGAACTAGAATCGCTCATGACCTCTGGTACTATTAGGAAGGCAAGGGAAAAAATAAAAGACCTCGAGACAATCTCTTCCCATGGGGATGAAGAGGCCGTCCCAGTCAAATCAGAAGGGAAAGATGTTGAATAATGGCTGACTGAGGGCTTTAGCCCCGCAGGGGAAACCCTGCGCCCACTCTATAAAAGTAAAGCCTGCTTCATAAAAAGGCATAATAATTTTTGTCTCTCTCTCGTTACCTTCATCAGCCATTACACACATATAGAAGAATCATATACAAAAATAAACAAATTTTAAACAATTTCACGCAAAATATGACGTAATAGATATATTTTTTCAATTTTTTGTGCGATAAATTTAAAAGCTTTATGTGTTCACTATTTTTCTTTGTTAATTTTGGAGGATTTGAATTGACCGACTCCAAGGACAACCTGATTCGCGCTATAAGGCGCGACTCGCTGGATTACCCTGATTATGAGGTTTTAGACACCCCCGAGCCAAAATTGTACAAGGAGATCTTTCCCTTCGAGGCGCCACCAAAGATCCAGTGGGACGGCGTAATTGTTCCACAGGAGATCCCTGACCAACTATGGATCACGGACACCTCATTTAGGGATGGACAACAGTCTAGGGACCCTTACAAGGTAGACCAGATAATCGAGCTCTACAAATTCCTACACAAGATTGGTGGTTCAAAGGGAAAGGTCCTCATGACTGAGTGTTTCCTTTACACAAAACGTGATAGAGAGGCGGTCGCGAGTGCAAAAGCCCTCGGTTTTAAATACCCAATCATAAGCGGTTGGATTAGGGCGAGTAAAGACGATCTTAAACTTGCCAAAGAGGCGAAGGTTGAGGAGGTTGGAATGCTCGCCTCCATCTCGGACTATCACATCTTCTACAAATTCAGAGGTCTAAGCCGTTCGCAGGTCATATCCAAATACCTCGAAGTAATCGAGGATGGTCTTAAGTCAGGGATATCGATGAGGGCACACATAGAGGATTGCACAAGATCTGATATCTTGGGAGTTGCGGTTCCCTTTGTGAAAAAGCTGATGCGCCTCTCTGACAAGTATGGTCTACCAGTGAAGGTTAGGATCCCGGACACGCTCGGACTTGGAGTACCATGGCCACAAGCTGCTCTCCCGAGGAGTATCCCGAAGATAGTCTGGGTCCTCCGCCACATCGGTGGCGTGCCATCCGAGTGGCTTGAATTCCATGGCCACAACGACTTCCACATGGGCATAACAAATGCCACAGCTGCTTGGATATACGGTGCGTCCCTCAATAACACCACCTTATTTGGCATAGGCGAAAGGGCTGGGAACGTTCCCTTGGAGGCCATGGTCTTCATCTACGCTGCCATCAAAGGAACCCTCGATGATATGGACACCCTCGCCATAACCGAGGTTGCACGATACTACAAGAGGGAGATTGGTTACCACATCCCTTCATACTACCCCATAGTCGGCAAGAACTTCAACATTACAAGGGCGGGGATACACGCTGATGGCGCCTTGAAGAATATTGAGATGTACCTCCCCTTCGACACCGAAAAATTGCTAGGGGTTCCGCCAGGTGTTTCTATAACTCCATATTCTGGCAATGCAGGTGTGGCCTTCTGGATAAACTACTATTTCAATCTTAAGAACAGCGAGAAGGTTGACAAGGATCATCCAGGCGTAATGAAGATCTACCAAGATGTGCTAAAGCGATTCGAAGAGGGCGAGTCCCTGACCATAACTGATAAAGAAATGCTATTGTTGGTAAAGAAGCGCATGCCTGAATTCTTTGATAAGAACAAAAGTAGGATAAACCCGCTGTGAACCGACGATGCGATGCCAAAGTCCTGTTTGCCATCAAACAATAAAACACAAAAGACTTTTTACCTTTTACTTTACATATTTTTTAATGTACATGGAGCAGGCAATCCCTCAGGTGTTGCCCTGAACTATCTACGTGTAAACCTTGATACCTTCTGTTAAAGCCGACGCGCAGCAGAATGTAACAGCTGGATTTGATTAACCCCAAAATTGCCTGCTCGATGTTGAGAAAAGGTGGATATAATGCCAAAAAAAATTGTAAGAGGTTTTCTCAGGAGTGATGGTACACCAAACTTCTCCTCGGCGGTTTACACAAGACCTAAGGAATTAGAATATATAATGCGCAAACCCGTGCACTCGGCAACCTCTAGATCTCCAATAATTCGCGGCATAGACACTATGATAAACAAGGGAGTTAGGCGCCTTCCCATCGTCGGTCCAAAGGGCACCCTCTTTGGAATCGTGACTGCGACCGATTTTGTTAACTTCTTTGGCGGAGGCGACTACTATAGAATCGTTGAACACAGACACGGTGGCAAGTTCTTCTCAGCCCTGTACGAGCCAATAGAGTCCGTTATGACCAGTGATGTTGTCCACGCGGATATAAGCGAACCGTTCTCTTCCGTTCTCGAGAAGATGCTAATAAATAATGTGGGGGCATTACCGGTCGTAGACCAGTACAGGTCCCTTAAGGGCATAATAACCGAGTACGACGTAGTCAGATACCTATCGGGCAGAGTTATCACAAGCAAGGTCAGAGACCATATGACGAGAAATCCTGTCTTCGCCTCCCCCAGAGCCTCCATCAAATCTGCAGCTAAACTCATGGTATCAAATGGCTTCAGACGCCTCCCACTCAAGAACGAAGAAGGGGTTGTTGGGATTGTGACAACCACCGACATCATCAGATATATTGGCGAAGGTTCCGTATTCAGGAGGATGTTGCTCGACGAGATGGACTCTGTCC
>CAZQQB010000037.1:0-1630 GCA_964595415.1 uncultured Nitrososphaerota archaeon
TAGAAAGAGGCATCGTTGTGAAGATCAACACCGTGCTGATGCCCACAATTAACATGGAAGAAGTTCCGAGGATCGCTGAAGGAGTGGCAAGAAGAGGGGCAAGTCTAATGAACATAATACCTCTGATACCACTTTACCGCATGAAGGACCTCAGGGTACCAACCTGCGCGGAACTTGAGATGGCCAGGGGGGCAGCAGAGAGGTACATACCCCAATTCAGGCTCTGCAAGCAATGCAGGGCGGATGCGTGCGGCGTTCCTGGGCTCGAGTTAAAAAGTGGAGGAACAGAGTACTTCCATGGCTAGGCAGATGAGTTCTTCGAAAGAGGGCGCAGGTCCTCGCTCTTAATGTATTTTACTTTCCCTCTATGTTTGACCTTGACTTGGGCGGACATTGGAAGAAGTATTGCCAAATCTTTTGAGAGCGGAATTTCCACACTCTTTTCAGCCTCCACGGTCATGTATTTCGCCTGGAGATTGATTTTCTCGCCGTTAGAGGGAATTATTATCTCGCCAGCATATTGCTTTACAGAATCGGCCAAGCTCAATAGACTGACCTCCTCTCCATGTACAAGTATGAGCTTCTCTGGCTTAATCCTGGAGATATAGTTGCAAATTTCGGTGTGCATGGCGTGAGCGGATATATCAAAGGTCCCAACTTCGCAGTTTACTTTCGTGTCAATTTCTTTTTTGCTTATCATGTCCACCAGTTTGAATGACCGCACGCCATCTATTAGATCATAGCCGATTGTACCTTTTTCCATGTGTCCTAGTATTGCTATTAGGTTTTTGTCCGAAGGGGCCAACCTTATCATGTGCCAGAGGCTCCATCCACCTCTGAGCATGCCAGACGGAGCCATTATTATGCATGGACCATCTTGCATATGAAGGCGCTTCCGCTCAGAGAGCGACTTGAAGGTCTTAAGGGCATCCCATCTGAAGGGATTTATATGGTTAAAAAGGTACCCCCGTCTTACTCTGTCGTCCATGTATATCAGGAACTGCTCGTATACGCGTAGCGTATCAATTGCCATACCTTCCAGGTAGACATCGATATTTGGAAGCTTGTTACGGTTGTCCTTAAGTATCTTTAAAACCTCTTGCGTCTTACCCACGGCAAATATGGGTATGAGCACCTTGCCTCCACGTTCAATTGCAGCCCTAATGCCCTCTATAAATTCCCTGGTCACTTCCTCCCGGCTTTTTCTGTTTTTTCCACCGTATGTTCCCTCGCATATCAGTACGTTGGGGTACTCCAAGTCATCGGTTCTCCAGTACCTGAGGTGATTGGATGATGTCCCAAGATCCCCTGAGAAGACTATCCTGTAACCGTTGTAAGAGAACTCAATCATTGTCGACCCGAGTATGTGCCCGGCGTTGTGGAAGTTCGCTTTCAAGTTGTTTAGTTTGAAGACCTCATGGTAAGTTGTTGGCTCCGCGAGCTTCATTAAAGCGGTGTGCATCTCCTTGGAGTGCCATAATCTTTCTTCAGGGGTCCACTCACGCTCCATAAGTGAAAGCTCGTCCTGCCAAAGAAGGTTGAGCAGAGCAAGTGTTGGGAGGGTCATGAAAATCTTTCCGTGAAAACCCTGTCTGACCAAGCTCGGCACGGCGCCTGTGTGGTCGAGATG
>CAZQQB010000037.1:1640-3638 GCA_964595415.1 uncultured Nitrososphaerota archaeon
CATCCAAGTTTTGAACGCTTGTGTCGGCCAGACGGGGAAGGGCCGATCTGCCCCTGAGGGCAGGGGATATCCCACAGTCAAGAAGGAAGTGATGTTGATTGATGTCGAGTTGGAGGCAGACTCGACCTACCTCCTTTCCGCCTCCAAGAACTCTGAGTTGGGGCATCGTTAATATCTCAACCTAGAGAGAGTTGTATTTCAACATTTTTAAAGTTTTTTATTTAGAAAATTTGATTATGTAAGAGCAGGGATATATACTATTTTGTGGAATTATCTATCATGCCAAAACGTATCTTTGTGTGTGACGACAAAAATTTGGAGAGTTTTGTGGGTTCGCAAGATAGTAGAGTTCTGGGATCCGTGGTGCAGTATATGCGCCGGGATGGCACCTGTTTTCTCGAAGCTTGCCAAGAAATACGAAGGCAGAGCTATCTTCTCAAAGTTGAACATGAGGGATAACGAGGAGAGTCCAAAGAAATATCAAGTCTACATAACGCCCACTTTCATATTCTTCAAGGATGGTAAAGAGATAAAAAGGGTGGGAGGGCTCTTGGAGCCAAAGGAGCTTGACAGAGCCATTGAGGAATGCCTCTCTTAGTCATATGCCCTTGCCAAACTACACCAGTCCCAGTAGCCAAATTTTTATGGCACTCTGCTGATCTTCTTGTTAAGTGGAGAAGATGATAAGGGCAGTAGCGACTGATGTGGATGGAACAATAACGAACTACAAGGACGAGCTATATTTGGAGGCCATCAATGCGATAAGGGAGCTTGAATGTGCGGGCATAACGGTGATACTCTGCTCCGGCAATGCGCTCTGCGTGCTCAAGGCGCTTGCAAGGTATATTGGGTGCACCGGACCAACCGTCTCAGAGAACGGGGCAGTTGTGGAATATAAAGCGAAGATAAGAGTCCTTGGAAGGAAAGGCATAGCGAAGCATGTCTTAGAAGAGCTGAAGAGGGTTTACGGCGATGAAATTAAAGAATCGTGGTCCAACAGATTCAGATTTGTAGACATGGCCGTCAGGCGAACGATCGAGTTTGAGAGGTTGCAGGAGGTCATCAAGAGGTTTAAGGGAGTGAAGGTCATAGACAGCAACTTCGCGTACCACATCACCGACGAGAATGTTGACAAAGGAAAGGGGCTCCTTGTGGCGATCAAGTTGCTTGGCCTAAGGCCAGAGGAGGTGGCAGGGGTCGGGGACAGTATCACGGACTTGGAGATGCTTAGCGTTTGCGGGTTCAAAGCGGTAGTCGCCAATGCAGATCCGAGGATAAAGAGGATCGCAGACTTTACAGCGGAAGAGGGGTTTGGGCTGGGATTCGCTGAGATCGCTAAAAAAATCTTATCAATGCAGAGGGCAAAATGATGACAAGCTCCGAGAGGAAGGATATAATAAGAGTCTTTGATAGCATTGCGGAGAAGTTTTATCACGCGAGGAGGAGGGTTTGGAAGAGTGTTGAGGACGCAGGTCCGGTTGAGGGGAACATTGTACTCGATCTGGGAGCTGGTAGCGGAAGAAACACAAAATATTTGGTCGAGAAGGGAGCGACACTTGTCGTAGCAGCAGACTTATCAATAGAAATGGTTAAAGTGCTTGCCTCCAATCTGAAGAGTAACGAAAGGAAAATTGTGCACTTGGTAAGGTGCGATGCCCTTTACCTCCCTTTCTTGGAATCCACATTTGACAAGGTAATATTTCCATCACATACCCGGCAAAGCTACCAGAGTGAGGTCGGTCAAAGAAGTCTGGAGGGTGTTAAAGGACAGAGGGCTGCTTTTAATAACAGCATGGTCAAGGCTCCAAGGTAGATTCTTACGGCTGTTTCCAAGCATGGTAGCCGGGTGGTTGAAGGGCAGAGAATTTGGTGATGTGTGTGTGCCTTGGGGGAAAGAGAAGAGGTTCTATCACCTTTTCACTATGGGGGAGCTGAGAAGCCTCGTCAAAAGTGCGCATTTTTTAATAGAAAAGGCATACGGTGTGAGGGTCTCCTCCA
>CAZQQB010000037.1:3648-4609 GCA_964595415.1 uncultured Nitrososphaerota archaeon
AAAAGAGGAGAGGGTGGCTAGAAGGATTATAGAAGAGTTGAATAGAAGGACGCCTGAACGCAGAGAACTCACAAGGATTAAGCACATTGTATCTGCTGAGGAAGGTCTTGAAAGGGTGTTGAAGAACCATGAGATAATCAAGCACCTCAAAGAGGATGAAATGAGCCTGTTAACAATTTTGATTGGAAAGAAAGTCAGGTCAGCATCAGGAATCTACACGGTTGCTGTTATGACTAAGCCGTGTAGGTGCCCCAAGGAGCGTCCCTGCTCCTATTGCCCAGGTGGAGTTGTTTACGGAACCCCTCAGAGCTACCTTGGAAAAGAGCCGGCGTTGATGAGAGGCGTCCAGAGCAACTTCGATCCGTATAGGCAGGTCATGTACAGACTAACCCAGTATTCAATGATCGGTCATAGACCTTCAAAGGTCCAGCTTATAATAATGGGAGGAACATTCCCGGCCACGGACCTCGACTACCAAGAGTGGTTTGTCACAAGATGCCTAGAGGCCATGAATGATTACCCAAAATTTAGACCGTATAGGTGGAGGTCTCTCGAAGAGGCGCAGTCGAGGAACGAAGGCAGCAAAGTCAGATGCATAGGCATCACTATGGAGACGAGGCCTGACTGGGCCAAGGAAGATCAGACAGACAGGATGGTGAAGTTCGGGGCGACACTTGTTGAAATAGGCGTCCAAGCCTTGGACGATGACATTTTGAGGAGAGTTAACCGTGGTTGCACAGTAAAAGATGTGAAGGAGGCAACCAGAATTCTCAGGGACAGCGGCCTCAAGGTTGGATATCACATGATGCCGGGACTCCCTGGTAGCACCAAAGAAAGGGATCTAGAGGATCTGCGGAGGATATTTGATGACGAAGATCTCAGACCCGACTATTTGAAGATCTACCCGACCTTAGTGATAGAGGGAACGGAACTTTATGCGGATTGGTGCGCCGGAAGGTAC
>CAZQQB010000037.1:4619-6584 GCA_964595415.1 uncultured Nitrososphaerota archaeon
CAACCAGGAAGCGTTGGAGCTCCTTGTTGAGGCCCATAAGTACTTCCCCAGATGGGTTAGGGTGGCCAGGATTCAGAGAGACGTTCCAGCCTATATAATCAAAGATGGGGTGACGAAGAGTAACTTTAGGGAGGTTGTTGATGCCAGGCTCAGAGAGGTTGGGATAAGGTGCAGGTGCATCAGGTGCAGGGAGGTCGGTCTCGCAAGGATTAGGGGGGAGGACGCCTCTAACTTGAGACCAGAGATCCAAGTGGAAGAGTACAGGGCAGGCGGAGGTACTGAGATCTTCATATCCCTTGAGGACAGGGGCTTCCTAGTCGGATTCCTAAGACTGAGGATTCCATCGGAGAGAGCGCACAGGTCAGAGATTCGCAATGCAGGAGTTATAAGAGAACTCCATATTTACGGACCACAGATCCCCGTTGGAGAGAAAGGAAGAGATGCATTCCAGCACCTAGGTCTAGGATCGAGACTTCTGAAAAAGGCAGAGGAGATGACATATGGAGATTTTGGACTGGAAAACATAATAGTCCTCCCTGGGGTCGGAGTAAGAGAGTACTACAGGAAGAAGGGATACCGCAGGCTTCCTTCCTCCCCCTACATGTCAAAGAAGCTCTCCTAGCCCACATCATGTTTTTATACTTTATAATAAAAGGTAATCGATGAAGGCTTATGGAGATACAAGCAAAGGACGTTGTTGCCGATTTATCTGCGATAAAGTCGGGCTTTATTGCAGACTTGGTTAGTGGAGGGAAGGTCACGGGCAAGGTGATAGTTTCGGAAGGAACACTCAATGTGATAAGAAAGGAGTCTGAGAAAGGGGACATCTTAGGGCTCGAGGAATTGACAAAGCTGAAGGCAGTGGCAGATCAGGTGGGTTTGAAGATAGAGGTAGGAAGGGAGGAGAGGCGAGGCGAGGAACGCGAAGAAGCAGTATTGCGCCTGGCATACAATGGAAATTACATACTGGTTACTTCTAATGAAAACTTGGCAAGGATAGCAGAGACCATGGGATTGAGGGTACTATGCGGAAGGACTAAGTTGCAGAGGCCGCCCCTTTACAACAAGTATTTCTCTAAGGATGTGATGTCCATCCACTTAAAGGAGGGGTTGGCACCTAGAGGAAAGGTGGGCAGACCAGGAAGGTGGCAACTCCAAGATCTTGGAGAAGAGCCGATAGATAGGAACGAGTTGGACAAGATAGTTCAGGACATCCTAGAGAGGGCGGAGTCGGGTGAAGGGTTTGTGGAGATAAAGAGGGAAGGTTCGAACATAGTGATGCTCAAGGACAACAGGATAATAATCACCTTCCCGCCATTCTCGGACAAGCTGGAAGTTACCATAACCAGAAAGGTTGCAGAGCTGGAGATAGAGGACTACAGCCTTTCACCGAGGCTCATAAACAGGTTCAAGGAAAGAGCCGAGGGGATACTGATAGCCGGCGCGCCCGGAATGGGTAAGACGACCTTTGCACAGGCTTTAGCAAAGTTCTATTTGAGGGAGAACAAAATAATAAAAACGATAGAGTCGCCCAGAGATCTGCATCTCCCGAACACAGCAACGCAATATTCCAAGACAAAATCCTCTTCTGAGGAGCTTCATGACGTTCTGCTTCTCAGTAGACCCGATTACACATTCTTCGACGAGATGAGGGATACCGAAGACTTTAGGATTTTTACCGACCTCAGACTTGCCGGGGTAGGCATGGTCGGGGTAATCCACGCTACGACGCCAATAGATGCGATACAGAGGTTTATTGGCAGGGTGGAGCTGGGAGTGATCCCTTCTGTCATAGATACTGTGATCTTCATAAACAATGGCGAGGTACAGAAGGTTTATGAGCTGGAGACGCGCGTGAAGATCCCCCACGGACTCACGGAGTCTGATCTCACGAGGCCCGTGGTGGAAGTCAAAAACTTTGATACGGGCGAGGTAGAGTACGAGATCTATGTATTCGGAGAGAGG
>CAZQQB010000037.1:6594-10492 GCA_964595415.1 uncultured Nitrososphaerota archaeon
TGTTGTACCATTAAAGGGCAGGGAGCGGACTAAGGATTACATAATAAATTCTATGATAAACAGGATTCTTGGCAGGTACGTTCCATTAGAAGATGTCAAGATCGATGCCACAGACGGAGAGGTGATCATTGGCGTTCCCTCCCAGATGATCAACATAGTAGCAAAAAGAAGTAGAAAGAAGCTTCAGAAGCTCGAGGAGAAGCTGGGTAAAAAGATAACGTTGAGACCCTTATTCTGACGGTGGCCGGGTTGAGAGAGCGGATAGTTAGGGAGACGCTAAGCAAGATATTTCCGAAGGAAGAGCTTGGCAAGGCAATCACAGGCGTTGACATAGTTGGAGACCTTGCAGTCATAAAAATACCTAGAGGGTGGGAAGATAGGAGGTACGAGATTGGAGAGATCATTCTCTCAAGTCTTAGCGGCGTGAAGGGCGTCTTCAGACAGACAACGCCAGCGGATTTGGAATACAAGGTTAGGGGTTTGGAGTGGCTTGCAGGTAAGAAGGATACTGTGACCTTGCACAGGGAACATGGATGCAGCTATAAGGTAGACATATCAAAGGTCTACTTTTCACCACGTCTCTCATTTGAGAGAATGAGAATTGCAAGCCTCACAAAGAATGGAGAGGTCTTATTTAACATGTTTGCAGGCGTCGGCACCTTCTCCATTATTGCGGCGGCGAAGGGCGGTGCGAAAAAAGTCTATTCGGTGGACAAGAATCCAGTGGCTTTCGAGTATATGATCGAGAATGTCATATTGAACAAGCTCTCTGGAAAAGTAATACCGATCCTGGGTGATGCAAAGGATGTTGTGACAGATCTGGAGGGTGTAGTCGATAGAGTACTGATGCCGCTGCCGACCCTAGCCATCCAGTATCTGCATTACGCGGTCTCCTGTTTGCGTGGCAGGGGCTGGCTTCACGTTTATCTGCATCAAGAAGGAAGGAGGAAGGATGCCGTTATGGGCGGGATCAAGGTCGTACAGGGAGAGCTGGAAGGGAGGGCTAAGAGCATAAGTGGCAGGATCGTGAGGAGCGTCGGGAGGAGGCTTTATCAGGTCGTTGTGAATGTGGAGGTAGCGCCATGAGCGAGAAACTGGTTCGCCTTGAAGATTGGTTCAGGAATGCTAGGCGTGTCGTGGTTGCATACTCCGGGGGCGTGGACAGCACACTTGTGGCCTACATGGCCCACAAGGTGCTTAAGGGCGACACGCTTGCGGTCACCTTTAGAACCAAGTTAATGGGAAAAGGCGAGGTGGAAGAGGCCGCTAAACTAGCAAAGGATATTGGTTTGAACCATCTCGTTATGGATACTTCTCTCCCAGAAAGGGTAATGGAAAACCCGCGTGATAGGTGCTACATATGCAAGAAGTACCTAATGAGAAAGCTGAGAGAGTTTGCCAAGGATTCGGGATACGATGTTGTGGTTGATGGAACTAATTATGATGATTTAAGTGAGCACAGACCCGGGACCAAAGCGTTGAAGGAGGAGGGAGTTAGGAGTCCGCTGGTTGAGCTTGGCATCGGGAAAAAGGCGGGGAGGGAGCTTTCGCGAATGCTTGGTTTGGACTACCAAAAAGCTAGCAGCCCTTGCCTAGCCACAAGGTTTCCATATGGGCATAGTATCAAGTTCGAAGAGTTGAATATGGTGGCTTCTGGCGAGGATCTTTTAAAAAAAGAGGGTTTCAAAGTCGTCAGGATAAGGCACCTCGGCGAAACAGCCAAGATAGAGGTGGAAGAGGGAGAGATCCAGAGGATCATCAGAGATGAGGTCAGGCGTAGAATAAACGAAGGGTTAAAGGCCTTAGGCTACAAGGTTGTTGTTCTTGACCTCGAGGGTTACAGAAGTGGAAAGATGGATAGCCTTTAAGGAATCCTTACCTGGGTTTTTGGTGCTTACCTGAGAGTTGAATTTTCATCGTCTTTGAAATATACACAATAAGAGACCCTACTAGTAGGAGTAGGGCGATGAGAGGCGCAGGATCCTTGCAAACTTTTATGTATTTGGTTAAGCCAGAGGCGGTAACTGAGATCTCACTGCACATAGAAATGCTTGGTGAGATGTAGAAATAGACCGAGCCAGAACCGTCAGTAAACCCGCCCAATTGCGAACCGTCATATCTTAGCGTTACATAGGAATTGATTAAAGGAAAACCCTCCGGAGAGAGCAGATTTACAGCCACTCTTGTGGGGAATAGTAAGTATGGGTTCTCAACCTCCACAGAGAGATCTCGAATAAGATCTAATGCAAATCTTTGTTTAGCCGAGGAGTTGTGCACGAAGAACCTCTCCTCGTTGCCTATTGACATTGTGTATACACCGTGTGGAAGGGAACTTAGCCTCGCAAAGCCACGATCGTCTGTTGTCAGTTGGTATTCGATCGAGTTCATGTCCCTAAGGATGAAGCTCTGGTTTTGAACGGGCTTGCCGTATCTGTTAGTCAAGACTACGTTTAGGTCAGAGACGGGCAATGTTATACTTAGGCGTGTTGGAGCAGACACGTTAATGCTCATAGAGTATTCCATGTGCGGCGTCTTAATTTTAAGCAAAGAACCGCCGGAGGGGGCAACAATTTGCGACCGAGACCCTAAGTCTCTTCCGTTGAGGTAAACTTCGAAATCCGCCAATTTATTGTAACTTGAATCTAAAATGTTCAGGTAGCAGTGATAGAACCGATATAAATGGAAGTCATACTCATTTGAAATTGGGATGTCAAAGTGCTGCCCCTCAATGACAACCTCTACACAAGTCTGCTCTTCAATGGGGATATAGAAGTGGCCTGTGGCGTTCGTGAGGGTCTTGTTGCCAAATATTATTGTTGCATCTTTCATTGGAACGTCGTCTAATAACATCACAATCTCGGGATGTAAGGACAGGATTAGGGTCCCAAAAATTATTACTGGTAATTTTAGCAACTGCGCCCTCTATAGCCCTGGTTAAAAAACTCTGTGACTCATGAAGTCTGTCCCTGAATTGTGAGGTCTCCATCCTTTGACCATTGCATTTTGAGCCTTTTACGGTCTTTATGAAGGCCTTTCTGGATTATGTAGCCAACAATTAATGGAAGAGCAATAGTCGCCTCGGCGTAAACGGTAGCCCTCGTCGCCCGTTTTGAAACCTTTCCCCAAGACTTAGCCTCATCGAGCGTACTCCCCGTCAGACCGCCCCAGTGGGGGGAGTCGGTCGTTATTTGGAATGCGTAGCTGTGTCCTTTTGTGTAATCCAACATCACGGCAGCGTCGTTAATGTAGTTCTTTGGAACCCCTCCGCCGATATAGATGGACCCTGTCTTCTTTGATTTTAGGACTATTTGAGCTATCTCAAAGTTATCCTTCATCACGTCTATGGTAAATGTTCGAAGACCCCTCTCCTTAGCCCATCTGAAGTAGCCAGCCATGCCTATCCCTATTGAGCTGTCCGCAATAGCAGGGCAGAAAATTGGTACACCGCAGCGGTACGCTTTGAAGAGGATCGATGCCTCGTCATTTAGGGTTGAGCCGAGGAGGTATAGGAACTCCCTCGTGGAGTAGTTCCTAGGTTCTAAAGTAGAGCAGAACTCGGAGATCTTATCGTCGCAGTGAACGAACCCTATCTCGTCCACATATGCGTCGTAAATCCGATTAATGTAAAGGTCATGAAGCCTTTCATCGTCAGCCTCAGGCGTGCCCTTATAATGCCTGTAGCCGTGGGCTGCATAGTAGTCCTGATAAAGGATCGCTCCAGTTGAGACTACTATATCTACGAGTCCCTTGGATACCATGTCACTTATCACTTTGCGTAGCCCACCTGCGATGAGCGCTCCTGACAGACCGAGAAATATGGTGGGGCGATCCCTATCAAGTAGCATGTTCTCGTAAACCGTGGCACATTCAGCCAGACTGCGTGACTGGATGCCTCCGT
>CAZQQB010000038.1:0-4304 GCA_964595415.1 uncultured Nitrososphaerota archaeon
AGCGGCGGTAGCAGTAGCGTGGCGAACTGGACGAAAGCCACCGTCTGCGTCCCAAACGAATAAGATATCGTCCTCATGAATCCCAAGAATATTATTGATGAAAATATGAGTATCCCCGCGCCTATGTACGGCATTATCAGCAACGGCCTCAGCATTGCCTCCTTCTCCTTCTTAATGGAGGAGAACATCTCACTGAACCTGGCAAGCGTCTCCAAGGTCTCCGGCGACCCCCCTCCCACCTCGATCGCGTCCACAAGCAGGTATATGTTGATCAGCGGCAGCCACGCCCTGATCTTGCTCCTCAAAGTTTGATAAACAGTCTTGAACGGCAGCCCCCACTGGATCTGGCGGGATGCCACCACCAAGTATCTGGTGAAGTTCCTGTACGGTCGCCTGGAGAGGAGCTCTATGCACTTCTCGGGCGAAGCCCCCGTCTTCCTCGTCTCCGTCAGGTCTCGCAGGAAGCTGGTTATGTCCGGCTCAAGTCCCTTCCCTCTCTTTGCATAGTGCCTGTGTGCTATAGCCGCGGGGATTGTGCACACAATTAGCGGGATCGCCAGACCTATCGCCGCCTCGTACCCCCTCTCCAACCCTATCATGGTCCTCAGCGATACTAACGCGTCTAAAAATGGCTTTCCGAAGGGCAGACTGAACCCCGGCAGCAGGTACGGTACGAAGAATACTAGCAACAGAAATGCCAGGACAGGCATAGTCGCCAGAAAGACCTTGTACGGTCCCCACTCAGTCACCGGCTCATGCATGTGAGACATGTCCGCCAGATAGATGAATAGCACTGACATCACGGGGAATATGATGTAAGAGTACATCAGGAAGTTCTCGGCCGTGAACGCTCCCGTGAAGTACTCCCCGAAAGCCATCGTCGTCATGAAAATTATCGTCATGCTTAGCGTAATGAGTATGCTGAAGGCTATGAACGTCTCCATCAAAGTAGCAGCCTTCTCCGCGTTCGCCTTCACCTTTATCGCGAGGTCCCTGAACATCGTCTCCGTCCTGAGTAAAAGATAGTGTAGGACATCTCCGCCCGTCCTCAGCGTCGATGCGTAGCCCAGCATCAGGTCCTTATATTCCTTCGACGGCAAGTTCTTCGCCGATTTCTCAATCGCTGACACGGGATCAACGCCTTTGACTTGTACTTCCACCTCAATCTCCTTCACGGCTCGCGACATGTTCGGCAAAAGCGGGCATTTCTGCAACTTCTTCAGGCTCTCATAGGGAGCCAGCCCGCCTGTCGCCATTATGCTGATATATGCCGCCGCAAAAGGCACCTCTGTGTCCAACTTAGAAGCCCTGTCAGAGGCCATCAACTTTGGAACAAAGTACCCAAAGACTGGCACCACCAGCGGGGCTAAAATAAGCGGTATGAACCTGGTCAAAATCACTAATGGCACAACTAAGATAAATCCCAAAATAAAGAGAAAACCCATAAATGAGTAATACGCCTGTGGATAGACTCTAATACCCGCGCTCTCCAGCGTCTCGTCTAAACTGGATCGCCCATTCGAGAAGAGCTTTGCGAGCGGTCTACCAATCCAACTGAAGTAGTGGTAAGAGAAGCCCATAAATGAGAATCCGTTTTTAGCCATTACTTACTCCCCATCTCATTCTGGGCTATCTTTATGGTTGGTTTCGGGAATTGTGAATTGAGGTAGTAGCTCATGATCATGCTTGCTACCTGAACGTTATTTCTTATCCCTTTGGCTTTTAGCTCCCGCAGGAACTCGACACGTTTTTTGTGTTCCACGAGCGTCTCCTGCAAGGTTATCCCGTGTCGCATGGCAATTCTCCTCAGCATAACGCTGTTCTCAAACTCACAATCATAACTATCGTCTATTGGATTCCACGAAGCCACGCTCAAGTAGTTGTCGATGTCGCCTATCTCTACGACAGACCTTATCCTCCTACCAAACGACATCCCAGTCACCGACTTTGACAGGGGGACCCTCTCCTGCATGGCAGAGACGTTAATCAGCGGAACATAAGCTGGGGCAACATTCATTGGGGGACTCGTCAGTCGCTTTATCGCATACTCTATACTCTCCGCATGAAGCGTGGTCATGCCGCCGTGCCCTGTAGCCAACGCCTGGAAGAGCACGAAAGCCTCCTCGCCCCTGATCTCGCCGACAACAATGTAGTCGGGTCTATACCTTAGGGACATCTTCACCAATTCGAAGAGTCCTATCTCCCCGATCTTTTCAGCGCCCAGTCCGTAACTCTCGCGGCTCACGAGCTGAACCCAGTTGTCATGGACTAGGTTGATCTCCGGGATCTCTTCGACAGTCACTATCTTCATGGAAGGCTTTATGAGGCTCGCAAGCGCGTTGAGTGTGCTCGTCTTTCCGGCGCCCGTCCCTCCGATGACTGCGACAGTCATCCTGTTCTCGATCAGGAGCCAGAAATAAGCCGCTATACATTCATCAAGCGTATTCAAATCTATCAGATCAACTATCGAGAAGGGCTCCTCCCTAAAACGCCTTATTGTGAAAGTCCCTCCCTTCGGCGACACCTCACGCTTGAAAGTGGCTGCGAGCCTGTCCTTCCCGGGCAGCATCGCGTCCAAGACCGGGAAAGCCGTTGAGATGTGCTTCTGGGAGAGGTGTGTGAGCTTTATAATCAGGTTGTCCAAGGTCTCCTCGTCATTAAAAATCAGGTTCGTCGGTATGCTTTCGTACTTCCTGTGCCAAACATATACTGGGATGTACAGCCCGTTAACCGAGACATCCTCTATCATTCGGTCATTCATTATCACGTGTATCGGTCCGAGCCCGACCAGCTCTCTCTTTATAAAATAAAGGAGCTTCGGCCATGACTCGTTAGGGATCTTCTTCGCCATACCATACTTCTTCGCAAGTCGAAAAGCCTCATTTTCGATATGCGTCTTTACATCGATCTCCTGACCTGGCGGCTCGATCTCCATGCAGATGATCTCCATCAGTTTCTGAAGTAACGCATTTTCAGCCTCGGTAATCTTTACCTCATCTATGTAATAAGCCATGGATCCGCCGAGCTGAGGTAGAGACACGATAGTGACCTTCGAGAACGGGGGCTCGATATGGTACTCCTCTACGACCAAAGCCTCAGGCGGCATCTCCTTCAAAATGATTGGCTTGGGCTTCACGTACTCTTCCTTTTTAGCGCCCCTGCCAAATAACTTTAATCCTCCCTTCTTCTTTTCCTCTTCAAGTTTTACTTCCTTTGGCTTAACCTTCCCCTTCTCTGGTTCAGCCTCCTCAGACTTAGGCACCGCCTCCGCGGAATCAGATTTTTTTCTAAACAGGTCCATCGTTTATCTCTCACCGTTTCTTTTTAGTCACGCCTATCACTACATTACGTCCACCCTAATTTATTTAACGTTAAAATAAAAGAGGATGTTTATGGAAGGATTACCACTTTGGGGTAGTCCTTGCCCGCCGCCGTATGTATCATTATCTCTAGCGTCATTCCCGAAATAAATGATGTTCCATTGACCCATAGAACAATTGTAATCTCTTGTCCAGGCTCTAATGTAGGGTTAGCGTTTAGTAGAGCGCCAGTGATATTCATGAAACTGACATTTGTTTCCGGGAGGCTCCTGTAATAACTTGGTGGTTTTCCGTTTAATAAGGTTGAATTTAATTCTATCGTTGCTGGCGCCGATCCTGTATTTTTGACAACCATCGTAATGTTAAAATCAGTGGTTTTTTTAGTGGCGTATGCCGTAGAGAACTCCAGCTTCTCGAACCGCGTAAACGCAGCGCCAAGTCCAAGCATCCAGTACGCCACCGAGATCGACATCACAATCGCTATGGCAACAATGATAATGGTCGCAATGACTGGGCTTACTCCTTTTTTACTCTTCCTAGATACCGTCTTCATAGTTTCTCAGTCTCTTTTTTTATTTTTTAATCTTATTTTAGCTATTAAACTTTTTGCATTATTGTGTTATTGTAATACTAATAGATATTAATAATTTTTTGAGTGGGCATTCCTAACGTTTGCATGGAGACCTTTAAGGTCTGCCATAGATATGGCAATTCTGCGTCGGCTACATCCTCGATGGTGCCCTTATCCCCATCATGCACAGCGCATTCGCTAGGACCGTCTTCACCCCTTCCACAAGCCTCAGCCTCGCCTCCCTCAGACCCTCGTCTTCAGTCCTCAGCACCGGAACGTTGTCGTAGAACAGGTTGAACGCAGCCGACAACTCGTTGGCGTACTCTGCTATCTGCTCAGGCCTCAGGCTCTCCGCAGCCTCCCTCACGACCTCTGGTAACTGCGATAGCTTCACCAACAGCTCCCTCTCATAT
>CAZQQB010000038.1:4391-9450 GCA_964595415.1 uncultured Nitrososphaerota archaeon
GGCTTGTTCGGCGCCACAGCCACCAGCGCGTACCTCACCGCGCCAACCCCCACGACCTCTGATATCCTCCTTCTCTCCTCCTCACTCAGGTGAGGCGACCTCTTTGAGACCTCCTCGTAAGCCCTCTCCACAGCCTCGTCCAGCACCTCGTCGAACGTCACATACCTTCCCCTCCTCCCCGACATCTTCTTCCCTGGCAGATGCACCAGTTCGTAGCTGAAGTGTACTAACTTCTCCGCCAACTCTCCAAACCCAAGCGCATACAAGGCCAGCTTCAGCTGAAGCTGCGGCAGCTTCTGCTCCAGCGATATCACGTTTATCACCCTCTCTGCCCTGTCGAACTTCCACATTGTGTAAACTATGTCCCTCGTCGTGTAGAGTGTCGTCCCGTCAGACCTCCTCAGCGTCAGCGGTGGCACCTCCCCCTTTATCGCATACCTCTCCTTCAGCCCGTACCTCTTCGCGACCTCCTCGCCGTCCAGTATCGCCGTCCCTTCCTCCACCCTGCCGAACCCCGTCTTCAGCAGCCACTCTACCACGGTCTCAGCCCCGCCGTTCCATGATGTCAGCTCGCTCTCCCAGTCCCAGCTGTCGAACTCTATATCCGCCCTGCCCAGCGTCTCCCTAAACCCTTCCAGCGCGAGCTCAGAGACCCTCCTTATCAATCTCACGGCACCCTCATCCTTTTTCTCATACCTCCTTAGAAGCTCGGCCACCTCCCCCTCTGGGTCCTCCGTGCTCGAGACCGCTTGGTATATTGTATCGAATACCTTTTCATTCTTCAGCTCCGAGGCTACCCCCACCCAGTCGTCGAGATCGCCCAGCCTCGCCCTCACCTCCTCGTCCCTCCCCTCCCCCTTGAGCCTCTCAATCTCCCTCTGCAGCGACTTTATGCTCATGGCACAGCTCGTCGCCGCGTAGACAAACCCCACAAAGTGGTCGCTCTTACCACTCACCGGCGCGTCTCCCAGCTTCGAGTACCCGTAGCTCGCCTGAGCCACCTGAAGCCCCACATCGTCTATATAAAAGTGCCTACTAACCTCGTGACCTGCCGCAGCGAGTACCCTTGCCAGCATGTCCCCGATCACTGCATTCCTCGCCCCTCCTACGTGTATCGGATGTATTGGGTTTACACTCGTGTGCTCCACTATCACTCTATCCCCATTACTCCTAAGTCTCCCGAACTTTTGACCTAGCTCCACTATCGAAGCCAGCGTCATCTCTGCAAATCTCGGATAATTTATGAAGAAGTTCACATATCCAGCTCCGGCCGCCTCGGCTCTCTCCACGAGCCTCCTCTCATACGACGCGATCCTCGACACCAACTTCTCTGCCAGCACCCTAGGCTCAATCCCATTCTTCTTTGCCACTACGAAGGTCGAGAAGCTCAGGCTTCCGTGCTCCGAAACCGATGGCACAGTCAACTTGACATCCTTGTCCTCAAACTCCGCACCCTCTTCCTTCAGCCCCCCCATCACCAACCCTGTGCACTCTTCCCTAAAAGCAGCAAACGGGCTATCCACCACAATCTTGCCACTCGCCAAGGATCATACCCTCCGCCAAAAAGGCTTGAACTCCATTTTACTTTGGTTAATCTTGCGCTTTCCTACTCATAAACGATGCGGACGAGCCACCCTAAAGAGAAGCCGATCACGTTATATGATGGTCAAATCAAGCGTTTTCTTTTTCACTCCTCCACAAACACAAAAACTAGGAGCGAATGTATATATGGAATCTACGCAGAATTTCTGCATAATCGCTATATTCCTTGGAGGTACGCAAAGATTGCCTCATAATAGAGAAATCCCTGCCACCATGTCCACCCAACACCCTGACAACGCATCCCTCCCGCCATGGTGTGGGGGCACGGTCATAGAGGGCGAAGCCGAGATACACGAGATATTCTACGCCCTGCAGGACCTTGGCTGCAACGAAGTCATGTGGGACTCCGAGGGAAAGGATGTGGACACTCGCGTGGTCAGGAAACTCCTCTCCAAATACCCAGACTATTTCTCCGCTAACCAGCTCGGGAGAGACGTTTTCCTAACCTACCGAATTCCAAACCCAAAAATCGAGGGCGCTGAGAGAAAGGTGGTAATTGAGACCTTGCAGAACATAACGGTAGCCTGCGATGTGGCATCATCATTTTACAAGAGTGAGGTCGTGCCCATCTTCGAAGTCATACTGCCATTCACAACGGATGCGAAGGATCTGATCTGGCTCTACAACTACTACGGGAAGGTCATAGCCGGCGCCGAGGATATCCAACTAGACGAAGAGATCAGGGTCAGAGACTGGATCGGGTGCTTCCAGCCTAGGAGCATAGAACTGATCCCGCTGATAGAGGACTACGACAGTATTTTCAGCATTGACAGAATATTGGAGCCTTACATAGTTGCCGTTAAGCCAAAATACATTAGGGCTTTCATTGCGAGGTCCGATCCCGCACTCAACTATGGACTGTTCTGTGCAACCTTACTCTCCAAGGTAGCCCTGTCGAAGCTAAAACGCCTCCATGAAAAACTAAACTTGGACATATATCCGATACTAGGAGTAGGATCCATGCCCTTCAGGGGACACCTTTCCCCAGATAATATTGAAAAATTCCTCCAAGAGTACAAGGGTCTCTCAACGGTCACGGTTCAGTCTGCCTTAAAGTATGACCATCCAATCAACCAAGTAAAGAAGTGCATAAGCATCCTAAACCAAAGCCTTTCCAATGAAGTGCCCGAAACTATCGATCCATCAGATATCGAGAGATTGGACGGGACACTCCAAAAGTGCGCACTCTCCTATGCCAAAGTCGTAGAGGGCCTAGCCCCTCTGATAAACAGCGTAGCTAAGTACGTCCCTGCAAGGAGGGCTAGGAAACTTCACATAGGACTGTTTGGCTACAGCAGGAAAGTCGGCAGCACATACTTGCCAAGGGCAATACCATTCGCAGCAGCCCTCTACTCGTTGGGATTGCCTCCTGAGCTGTTGGGATGCAAAGTCATCTCTGAATTTAGGGAGAACGAATGGGAGATCGTCCAGCGTTATTACATCAACTTGAAACATGACCTTGAGGAGGCAGGGGGATACCTTTCTTGGCGCAACCTAGAAGTACTGAGGCACGAATACAGAGCTATTTCTAAAAAAGTAGGCATGGCAGAGATGCGCCTAAAGGAGGCAATCGCCGAGGTTCTTAACGATCTGGAGGTCGCAGAGAGAAACCTTGGCATAAAGCTCGGACCAAATCGCCCTTCTCAAATAAAACATGAGAACTTCGCAAACAACTTTCTAATCTCTTATTTGGAGGGGGGCGATTTGAGCGCATCCGCCTCTTTCCTGGAGGCAGCCAAAACAAGAAAGTGTCTTGGATAGCAGACAATTATTGTAACATTTTAAAATTGTGAAGTAAATATTAAATATAAAGTAAAATTTTAAAGTCGGCTCATCTCCTTCCGTCCTCAAATCCATCACAACTCAATGAATCAACAAACCACGAGCAATTCAATGTGAAAATATGTACCTTGACACACTAGATTTGCCTTGCGCCCCATTGTTTTTTATTCAAAATCGCTCTGACTTTGAATTTGCAGACTTGGTCACCCTTTGCTATGCACTCCTCCTCCTCCAAGTTGAAGCCCTTCCCGAACAATTCTGACAGAACCCCCGCTAACATCCCTCGAACGAATTGGCTGTAGCAGATCGCTCTGCTCCTTCCCAACTCACACTCGAAGGAGTCATGGACCACTATCTCACCGTGTTCTGTAGTGAGCTCCTTCACTTCTATCCGCCCGAACCCCGCCCACTGGAACATCGCCGTGCTCACCTTCCTGAAAACATCTATGGGGTCATTTATACACACGGTATCTGCCATCTCTCTATGAAGCTTGGCGAGCCCCATGCCTGTGGTCAAACCAACATGGTAGAGAAGCGCCTCACCGCCAGTACCGAAGAGCTTCCGGATCTCGGTGAGCAGCCCACTGTACCCTAAGTCCCTAAGGAGTATGACTCTGTTTTTACCAGCCGTTAGGGGGTGGGATACCGTGTCGGCTATGAATCCCTCTGCCCTAGGTCTTATTACCTCAAGTTCTATGAAAAGACCAGTTTTCTCCAGTTCCTCAAGTATGCTCTCAGTGGGAGCATTCGAGTCGGTAATATCAACGAACGCGAGTATCATGGTTTCTTTTCCGTCTTTAAGAGTTGAGACATACGCTTGGCGAAGTACAATGTTATGACTTGAAAATATATTGCACAGCTGCGTCATAACTCCTACTCCTGCCTTCATAACACCGCGAAATCCGAGAAGCTCCATGTCAGGGCATACCAAAAATCTACTGAGGTCGAGTTTGTGATACATTTTTGCTACCTTTAGATGATCTAAATGAAAAATGGATATTATTAAGATACAGTATATAAGTGTTTCCATCATCCTTAGTTAAATACAGACACTAAACCAAAAACCTGGCACATCTGATGGTTTAAAATCTATGGCGGGCCCGGAGGGATTTGAACCCTCGACCATCGACTCTCCCCGAGCTCACCGGAGGCCGACGCCCTAATCCATGCTAGGCCACGGGCCCGTTCACACTCAAACATTAAAACTGGGCGGATATATTTTACTATATTGTTAAAATAGCAATTTTGTAAAAATAATATCCTATCACGCTACTGAAAAATAACCCAAGCAAATTATGGATTAGACTGTAACCAGCATTAGAGAAGGGGAGAGCCACAACATCACAGAAAGGTAAAGAAGGGCGATTAGTAAAAATGCTAGGTCAGCCCTCATGAAGGTCAGCTCCCTATAGTAGGTCTTCTTGCCCTTAAGGCCAAATGCCCTTGCTTCCATAGCCTCGGCGAGTCTGAACGACCTTCTTATGGTACAAATTATTAACGGAACTAGGATCATGGCGTACTGCCTAACCTTCCTGAGGCGGGCCCCCTCGAACTCGATCCCCCTAGCCTTGTAGGCGTCAACGATGTTAGAGAACTCCCTGCTTATCACGACAGCGTATCGTGCCGATGCGACGAGCATGTAGGCGAAGCTGTAAGGAAACTTTAGCTTGATGAG
>CAZQQB010000038.1:9460-9695 GCA_964595415.1 uncultured Nitrososphaerota archaeon
AATATGTTTATGAGGCGTAAAGAGGTCGCCACGGCGTAGTATAGTCCCATGTAAAGGTAGTTGAGGGCGGCTATCAGAATAACTAAGAGTAAGATCGACCATAGAGCCCTCGTAAACCTTCCCAGGCTCCTTGCGACGGCCATGTAAATCAATATGGTTACCAATATCATCAGCTGTGCCTCTATTGTCAAGAAATAGACGGAGAATGCGATGGTCAGGAGGCACCACGCGATCT
>CAZQQB010000038.1:9705-10439 GCA_964595415.1 uncultured Nitrososphaerota archaeon
TGTCCTCCCTCTGCCACTGCAGTGCCTGTAGGAAGCGGCTCACCCAGCAACACCCCTCGCCGCAGTGATTATCGCCTCCGCCAGCTCTCGCAATTCGCGAACAGAGTTGTTCCTCAGCAACCCTTTCCTCTTAAGCATCTCGGCGATATCTAGGAGCTGGGGCATCACCAGATTCGCTTCTGCCAGCATCTTCCTGCTATCAAGCAGGCCTCTCTTTGTCAGATCCCCCAGAACCATCCCATTCTTCATTATGATGAACCTCTCTGCCACCTCGTATGCGAAGTCCACATCGTGTGAGATTATTATGACGGACTTTCTCCTGTCCACCAGTCCTCTCATTATTTGCATGAGCCTCAGCCGATCTATATCGTCCTGACCCAGCGTGGGCTCGTCTATGATCAAACCTAAAGGATCCATGCTGAGCACAGAGGCTATAGCAACCCTCTTCCGCTCGCCCTCGCTCAGCGATAGTGGAGGTATTTCCCTGAGGTGCTCGAGACCCATCTCGCGGAGGACTGAGTCGACCCTCTCACAGACGGCTATTTCGTCCATGCCTGAGGCCCTTGGACCGAGCCCGACCTCTTTCTCCACGGTGTCGGAGAAGAGTTGGTAGAGAGGGTTCTGGAATATGTAGCCGACCTTCCTCGCGATCTTTGCGGTTGTGGTCTTCCTGGTGTCGATACCGTCGATCAGAACCTTGCCGGTCGTCGGACGGAGGAGACCGAGCATTAGCT
>CAZQQB010000039.1:0-2608 GCA_964595415.1 uncultured Nitrososphaerota archaeon
ACTTGTTCAAACATACCAAAAAGAACTCAACACCACAGTAAACAAAATCTTCTATCGCAAAATGAAAACAAAATGGGCAAGCCACAGCCGCAACAACAACCTCACCATCAACACCCTAACAAAACACTTGCCTGACAACCTAATAGAATACATCGTCTACCATGAAATCGCCCACTCCATAGAAAGAAAACATAACGAAAAATTCTGGAACATCATAAACAAAAAATTCCCAGACTACCAAACCAAAGAAAAAGACCTGCTAACCTACTGGTTCACAATACAAAAAACCATAAACAAACCAGCAACCGAATAAAACTTTTAAATTAACACCAGCAAAAACAAGACTTGATTATTATGGCTAAATGCCCAAACTGTAAAAAAGAAAGCCCTAAACCAGCCAAAACATGGAAATACAGGAATTTCACAGTAAACGCCTACACATGTGGCAACTGCAAAACAGAATATCGCGAATATCTTGACAAAATGGGAAACAAAGCCTCACACTAAAACTCCAGAAAGGAAAAGGCTACATCAAAGCTTAAAACCCAAAACGACTCTGATGTTTACATATACTTTACCTATTAAATGCAATTTCAAAGGCACACATTAATGGTTGACAAACCAAAAACTTGACCTGCGAAGGATTGCTAAATGAAAGAAGAGGTCTCGCAGAAAGCCAGAGCCTTCGACAGCAATGGAACCATTAAACGCTCAGTAGATGAAGCTCTTGAGAAATTAAAGATCTTCAGAGCAAAATACCCTTTTACTGAAAACCCAGAAGCAATAGAAACCCTAACTCCAGAGGACATTTTCATAACAGACAAAGGCGAAATCGGAGAATTCTTTCATTACATAGAATATCAACTAAAACCCCTCGGCGATCTCAGAACATATCCAAAAGTTTACCTCCAAATAAGAAGACAAATAGACCTTTTCAAGGAACTGCTCTACGTCGTGGTTGACAACAAGAAGTCTCTTGCAGAAAAAGTAGATGCACCATGGAAAGAGATTAAGGGCTTAGGCGGAGACAGCCACATCGCCAAAAAATCATCTTCTGCTTCAACTACGAAACAGGCTCAGTCCAAGAAACACCATGGCTTCCCATACACTATGACGCCTTGAGCCTCGGCGAAAAATACGAAACCCTCACAGCAGAACTCCTAAAAGCAAAAGAAAACGCACAGATAACTAAACCATGGGAAATAACCTACTTCTGCAGATTCCTATACGAAACCTACACACCGCCAAAAATAATCATCGAAGCCCAACGGAAAAAACTGCGAGAAAAAGCTTTAATGGAACAACGGCAACAATTCGCCAAATTCATTGAACTACTAAACGAGTTAAAAGCAAAAGGCAAAATCTCTTCCGAACAATGGAGAGCATACACTGAACAATGGCAAAAAAACACAAAAACCAGACAAGAACTAACTGATAAACTCCAAAGATTAAAGTGAACAAAAGAACCTCGATAATGCCTCAAAAGCCAAAAGTTACTGCTTCAATAAATAACCACGAGAAGAAACTAAACCACCCACTCTTACAAAAATAATTACCTGCCTGAGTATCTGTGCCCTTCTCCATATTGATAAGGTCTGCGCATGTTTTTCTCCAGTTTATTCCTGAACAGCTCATCCATGTTCACTGACGGACATGCAAGTCTACTGGCATCTAAAATATAGAAAATCACGTCAATCAACTCTTCAGCAACAACCTCTTCGCTTAAACCTTTCTTCCAAGCGTCAGCCGCCTCGCCCAACTCGATAAACGCGAAAAGAAGCTTTTTAGGCACATCCTCCCGGCTGTTGTAGAAGCCCTTAGCCACTACAAGCGCCTCAATCTCCCGCTTCATCTCCTCTAAATCCATTTTGCATAACCTCTGCAACAAACAAGCAATACCATTACACCTTTAAATATTTCACAAAATTTAATGCTGTATGCTTTTTAGATAACTGCGTTAAATTCGCGAAAAACCCCCAAATCAATGCTAACGATTGAACAGCATTGGTGGGCAGCCGCCATAGAAAAAGCTATTTATAGCCTGTTACTTATGGGGGGTAAGTACTTACAGAGGTCAATGTGCACGTGCACTGATGTCGCAGGCCTCTTTCCAAATTCAAAGAACACTTGATTCTGTACGACAAACCCAAAACATAACTTGCTTACAGAATCCCCCACATACTATAATGGTGCCCATTACACTCCACCTCACATTGAATTCTCCAAATCTTGAGTTTTGCCTAAAAATCTGCCACAAAAGATAAAAAAGGGGATTTGCGGGGGAAATCTCCGCTAAAAGCGCAGATAGGCTATCTGATCCCTGGCGGGGCACTCCCGATGATTTCCCTTATCATCTCTTTTTTGTTTAATTGGCACTTTGCTATAAATCTTGGCTTAGCTAGGCACCTACTTGCCATCTCTTTCCGTCATCGCCATGGTTATGGATGCAAGTACTGCAAATATTGCGCCGTAGTAAAATGCGTAATCACTCCTTATTGAAAACAAAAGTCCTGCGACGAGATTGGTTGGAAAGGTTACAATTCCAATTATCATGTTGTACAGCCCATAGGCGGTTCCTTTGCATTCTTCTGGTACTAAACTTGGTATC
>CAZQQB010000039.1:2618-7481 GCA_964595415.1 uncultured Nitrososphaerota archaeon
TTGGTGCGCGCCGAAAATAGCCGCTCCTATGATAAGTAAGGAGGTATCAGGTGCCCATGCTATGCTCAAAAATGAGCAGAGCAGTAGAAAGTAACCAAGCTGGATCGCCCTTATCCTCCCAATTTTATCTGAAAGCTCGCCCGCGGGCAGACCTGATAGGACATGGAATATTTGAATGCCCGCATAAACTAAAGGGGTAAACTCCTGTGGCATTCCAAGGTCCAAAGCCCTCAGCAATATGAATGCATAGCTTATTGCACCGAGAGAGTATAGAGTGGCTGACCCAAGGTACATGGAAAAAGTCTTGGTTAATGTGCTCTTTGGCCCTTTCAAGGTGATCCCTAGTGACCACACCCTCCTCGGAGGCTCCCTTACAAAAAATACCAGAATCAATATGGCTATAGTCCCAGGTATGGCTGTAAATAAAAAGAGCCCTTGGTAACCGAGCGGTATGAGGAGTAAAAATGCTAGGATAGGTCCGACGATCGCACCCAACTGATCCAGTGTCCTGTGAACCCCGAACGCCCTCCCCATCCTGTTCTCTGTTGCGGAGTCTGAGATGATAGCATCCCTAGGCGGTACCCTTACACCCTTTCCTACCCTGTCGGCAGATCTAAGTCCAAGAACCTGTATCCAGTCGTAGGCAAACCCCATGAATGGCTTTGCAATGTTGGATATTCCGTACCCAAGAACTACCAGCGCCTTCCTGCCCCTCATCCTGTCTGCCAAATATCCCGAAGCCATCTTGAGAAAAGAGGTCAAACTTTCCGCTAAACCCTCAATAGTTCCCACGATCTCGGGCGTTGAGCCCAGCTGTACGACTAGGAATGTGGGCAGGACTGCCACGATGATCTCAGTACTGATGTCTGTAAAGAAGCTAACAATACCCAAAAAGAGTATGTTGGTCGATAGCCCAAGTATAAGCCTATCTTGGCTCCTCATGATGAACCGTCTCTAATTGAAATCCTTCGATATGAGTGCCCTCTTGAAATTGGAATCTCACTTGCTCTTAGCGTAATTGATCGCCCTATCCACAAGCTCGTCGATCTTACCCAGGTAGTTTTCTGCCCTCATTAATCCCTCAATCTCACCCTCAGACAGGTAAGTCTTGACGTCCGGTCTTCTTAAAAGGACTTCCTTAATTGAAATCCCTTCCCTGAAGGCAGTTATAGCGACTTCCCTCAAGAGCTCGTGCGCTCTCTGCCTTCCCATGCCCTTCCTGGCCAGCGCCATCATAACGGCCTCGGTAAGTATTGCACCCTTCGAGAGCTCAAGGTTTCTCCGCATATTTTCAGGAAATATACGGACATTTGCAATGACCCTGTTAATCGTGAGGAGCATCTCGTCCAATATTATAAACGTCAGCGGTATTATGAACCTCTCGCTACTGGAGTCTGTGAGGTCTCTTTCATGCCATAGCGGGATATTCTCAAGGGCAGTCACCACGATACCTCTCATTACCTTTGCAAGGCCCGAGACCTTCTCGCAGTCTACGGGGTTCTGCTTGTGTGGCATCGTGCTGCTCCCGACCTGCCCCTTCACATCAAATCCCTCTGCAAGTTCAAGGATCTCGGTTCTCTGAAGATTTCTTATCTCTGTGGATATCCTGTCTAGACTTGAGGCTGCGATTGCAGCCCAACAGACGAACTCCGCTACTCTGTCCCTGCATATTATCTGGGTCGTGATCTCTGCCGGCCCCAAGCCCAGTTTTTCCATGACCCCTTTCTCTATCTCAAGCGCTTTTTCACCCTGACTCGCCATTGTGCCCACGGCACCACTCATCTTGCCCAAAATAAGCCTCTTCTTGATCTCCTTAAGCCTCTCCAAGTTCCTTCCAGCCTCTGCCGCGAATACTGCCATCTTGAATCCCAGTGTTATTGGCGTGGCATGCTGCCCATGAGTCCTCCCTACCATTACGAGCCTCTTATTCTCTAAAGCCAGCCTGCATAGGAGATCTCTCAGCTCGCCTAGCTTCTTTTCAAGGATCGAGACAGCCTCTTTGATGATCAATCCCCAAGCAGTGTCCACTATGTCATAACTCGTTGCGCCCCAGTGGACATACTTTCCATATTCGCCGCACTCCTCTGCAAGTACTTCTACCATAGCCATTATGTCGTGCCGGGTCTTCTTTTCCCTTGCCTTCACTTTTTCTGGTGTTACAGCGCTGACGAGGGCCCTTCTCTTTATCTCATCAGCCCCTTCCCTCGGAATCTCACCGAGCTCTGCGAGAGTTTCCGCGAGGGCCGCTTCAACATCAAGCATCTTTTGAAGTCTGTACTCCTCCTCAAAGAGCCTCTTCATCTCAGCGCTACCATACCTGCCAGTATCAATAGGACAGATTGGCATATCCAGCCCTATGCTGTCTCTGAAGGTCCTAATTTTTAACTCTTTGCGATCTCTCTCGCAAAAAGTGATTTGCTACCAACGAAAAATAGTTGATGCTTTTCGCGAGCGAGGAAAGAATCTAAAGCTTTTGAACTTGCCCTTTAACCGAATGGTAAAAACAACACTTCACAGTTGGGCGGTTTTCAGCTTTATGAACATGCTGAATTCGTGCTTGTCTCAACACGCAATTGGGGGCATATGAGATAACCCTGACATTGAGTTTTAAATCCAAAAATCTATCAATCTTTTAAGGTGGTGATTACATAAAAGAAATTTGTGGGTTCAGAATGAATGCCATACTTCCCGAAGAGGCAAGAGCCTTGGACGAGAACTCAGAATTTTTAGGGATCTCTAGGCTGCAACTCATGGAAAATGCGGGAAAGGGTGTGGTCGAATCTCTGCAAAAAAGAATGAGCCTTCAAGGCAAAAAAGTGCTTGTACTCTCCTACATCGGGAATAAGGGAGGCGACGGTTTTGTAGTTGCCAGGCACCTCGCCTATTTTGGCGCCAATGTTGCCCTCATACTCATTTCAAAACCAGATCAGATTTACACAGAGGAGGCGAGAAGAAACTTTTCAATTTTGGAAAAGTTGGAAGACTCGGTCTCACTCTATATTGCACCAACGTCTCAGGAATTGCTCTCCTTTAAGGAGGAGTTTGACTCTGCAGAGGTGATTGTGGACGCAATCCTGGGAACCGGCGCAAAGGGTGAGCCCAAGGAGCCTCTAAAAACCGCCCTCAAGCTTTGTACGAAGTCAAGGGCGTACAAGGTCGCCATCGACGTACCGACTGGTTTAGATCCTACCACTGGCATCGCCTCTGAGACGGCTTTTAAGGCTCATCTAACCGTGACACACCATAGACCCAAGGTTGGTCTTTTGAGAGAAACCGCAAAAAAGCTCGTTGGTGAAATAGAGGTCGTTAGCATAGGGATTCCCCCTGAGGCCGAACTCTACGCGGGTCCTGGAGACCTTCGCCTTGCATTTAAAGCCCGAGATCCTTACTCACATAAAGGCGATAACGGTCGGGTACTCGTGGTCGGAGGCTCATCTCGCTATGTGGGAGCACCGACCTTAGCTGCTATGGCTGCCCTAAAAACAGGTGTTGATCTAACTGTGGTGGCCGTCCCCGCCTCAATCGCCCCAACCGTGAGGTCATTTTCGCCTGACTTGATAGTACAGCCCCTGCCGTCCCAAGAAGTGCTTGATATGCAGTCATTGGATGTCTTGAAGGAGGAGGCTGGACGTGCAGACAGCGTCGTGCTGGGCATGGGACTTGGAACTGATCCTCAAACTAAAGAGGCCATTCATGCGTTTCTTGATCACCTAAACACCATTGGAAAACCAGTCGTGATAGACGCAGATGCGCTGAAAGCCTTGGGAGAGATCCGGGCAGGATTGAAACTAAAGAGTGCCGTATTGACACCCCATGCCGGGGAGTTCTTCATTCTCACCGGGGACAAGTTGCCAGATGAGCGCGAAGTTAGATGGAAGGGTAGACTTGACATCGTGATGCGCTGGGCCTCAAAATTTGGCTCGACAATACTCCTCAAATCACGGTATGACATAATCACCGATGGCAAGAGGTTCAAGATCAAGACCATTGGAAACCCCGGATTGACCGTGGGAGGGACAGGTGATGTGCTCTCTGGTATAGTTGGCGCACTTCTTAGCAGAGGGGCTGATACATATAGAGCTGCGGTTGCCGGGTCTTTCTTGAACTCATTCACAGGAGATCTGATCGCAAAGGATAAGGGACACCACTACACAGCCAGAGATCTGGTGGAGAAGATACCCGAGGTCCTCAGATCATTCAATCTATAGCAGTTTACCCAGAAATATTAAAAATAAAAAAATTAAAAATAAAAATAAATATTTTTTTTAAATAAAATCTAAAATCTCTCGAACTTGTCCTTAGATGTTCCGCATACAGGGCACTTGTCCGGGGCTTCGCCCTCGACAGTATATCCACAGATAGGGCAGACTTGCAACTCTTTGATCTTGGGATCCTTCCCAGCTTCCACAGTCTGTTTAGCCTTTGTGTACATCGCAGAGTGGATCTTTTCTGCTTGAAGGGCGTAGTTGTTGGTCCGAACAGCTCCCGGCTCCTTCTGCAGCTCCGCTACAGCCTTGAAGACGGGATACATCTCCTCAACCTCATAGTTTTCGCCGTCGATCGCTGCTTGTAAGTTCTCTTTCGTCTCCCTTATTTGTCCCAATTCTCTCAGATGGTTCGTGGCATGAACCCTCTCAGCATACGCTATCGCTCTGAATAACCTGGCAATGTTCTTGTATCCGTTCTCCTCGGCCACATCACCAAATATCGTGTACTTCATATACGCTTGGCTCTCCCCAGAGAATGCTATCTTCAGATTTTCCTCGGTCATTTTTCTCATTCTAACACCTCCTATTCCATCTTAAACCTCCTCAACAAGTGTGGGGTGGCTCACGTTAACTTCTCAAACATTTCTTTGGGCGC
>CAZQQB010000039.1:7491-9068 GCA_964595415.1 uncultured Nitrososphaerota archaeon
GAATGCGGTTCCCGCAGGTATCCCGTTGATCTCATCCCCCTTCTCAGGGTCGTAGACGTACCCGCAGACTGTACACCTCCACTTATCCATTAGCTCCCCCCCATAACTTTCGTTCCAAGCTCTCTTCCGGCCTCTCTGCAAAGCTGAAGATCTTTATCAGTCGGAGAGAACCTCACCTCAATGCCCTCCCTGAATGGCGGGGCGTCAAGCGCCCTCAGTTCTTCGTCGAGCTTCCTCGTAATGCCGGGTCCCCATCCGTATGCTCCAAAAGACAACCCTGTCTTCCCTTTTGCCTTCACAAGCCTGAGCAGTGATGTTGCGTAGAGGAGCTGTGGAAATATCCCGCCGAGTATAGTTAGGGAACCGAGCGCTATACCCTTCGCCTCCATCCCTTCAGCCAAGAGATCTGCCCATCCCTGATAGCTCAGCTCTTCCACATCCTTCAAGACGGCTTCCGCACCGGCAGATGCTACGCCCTCGGCGATCGCCTTCGCCATCTTCTCAACATCGTGCCATATGGACGAATAAAGTATGAGTACCCTCTTTCTCTCAGGGTTGGTGCTCCACCCTTTATACAGGTCCAGCACCTTTCTCACATCTCTCCAAATTGGCCCATGCGAGGGGCATATGACTGAGGGCGCGAGTTTCTCGCATTTCTCAAGACCTTTTAGTACCATTGACGATAACGGTCTAAAGATCAGGGCGAAATACCTTTTGGCATAAGCCTCGATGTCTGTGACATCTTCAGCTCGCATGAGGGAGGAGATCACTTGGCTGCCAAACATGTCGCATGAGAAGAGGATTTTGTCCTCGTCCAAGAAAGTCCACATCGTCTCCGGCCAGTGAAGCATCGGAACTTCGATGAATCGGAGGGTCTTTTTCCCAATCTGGAGAACATCACCGTCTTTGACAACAACAAAGTCCCCTCTGACTCCCATAGCTTGAAGAAATTCCTTGCACCTGGCTGTGCAGTGTATCTTCGCCTGGGGACTCAGCTCGAGCACTCTTTTAATTGAGGATGCATGGTCGGGTTCTGCGTGGTTCACGATAATGTGCCTTATCTTGTTTAAATCCGTGAGCTCTCCGAGTTTCCGCCTGTACTCATCGAAGAAGGGCTCATAAACCGTGTCGATGAGCGCCACCTCGTCGTCCAAAACGAGGTAAGAGTTGTATGTGCCACCCTTTGGCGTCGCAATACCATGAAAAACCCGCAACCTCCAGTCGAAGACTCCGGTCCAAAAAACACCATCTGCTATTTTAATTGACAAAAAAGAACCACCTAAAGGTATTCTGCCCAACCGAGATAAAATATTTTCTATGAAGTTCTTTCGAGAAAGATGTGATAGACCCATCCGTAAGGTGAGCTTGCCCTTCGATTAAGTCTTTCGATACCACAAAAATAAGATACAATGAAAATAATAGTCGAATCTAGGCTAAAACACTTTTGCAATATGCCAAAACAGCGCTAAAAGCCATTCGGAGGCTATCAGGTGAGACCTATTAACAGAGACAGACTCATCCTATTTAGGCATAGGACCAAAAAGCACTTATTTATAAATACGATGATGCTGCATTAA
>CAZQQB010000039.1:9091-10346 GCA_964595415.1 uncultured Nitrososphaerota archaeon
GTCCTTGGTAAATAACAAACACGCGATAATCGTCTTTGTCTCCCTCGCATCACTGTACTTCTTCTCAATCGTCCACAGAGTGGGTGTTGCAGTCATTGCCTTCGACATAATGAGCGAGTTTAACACCGATGCCTCCCTGCTGGGTCTGATGTCTTCAATGTACTTCTTCCCCTACGCCATAGCCCAGATACCAGTTGGCCTCCTTCTGGACAGGATCGGGATCCGGAGGACCGTCACCATGCTCGCCGTTATCTCCTGCATTGGGAGCCTGATCTTCTCTTTGAGCCCTTCACTAGCTCTGCTAACAGTCGGTAGAGCCTTCATTGGCTTTGGCGTGGGTGGGTTCTACGTATCATCCCTGAAAGCTATAGCGGTGTGGTTCGCGGAGCGGCGCTTCGCGACGCTCGCCGGGACACTCACTTCCATTGGCAACCTCGGTGCGATCTTCGCCTCATACCCACTCGCGGTGATGAGCCTATCGTTAGGGTGGAGGAGTTCGTTTCTAATAATATCCCTCATCATGGCGGCGCTGACGGGGACTGCATGGCTCAGAATAAAGGATGAGAGCAAAGAAAAGTTCCATTCTACACAGAGCGTCTCAAAGGACCTTAAGACGATATTCTCCTACAAGGAGTTCCAAAGGCTTGTCATCGTGTACGGACTATTCATAAGTTTCCAAGGCTTATGGGGTGGGCCTTTCCTCATGGATGTTTATGGAATGAGCAAGTCAGAGGCAGGCGCTATGATCCTCTTCATAGGTCTTGGCTTCATGATAATGAGTCCCGTCGCAGGCTTCATATCCGATAAGATAATGAGGCGAAAGCCAGTCCTATTGGTTGGGATGGTCTTAACTCTAGTCTTCTGGCTGCTTGTGTATTGGTCTGGCAAATCGCTCGGAGCCTATTCCCTGATGGCAATTTTATTTTTGCTTGGCACATCCTTCGCATTCTGCAACATCTACATGACCATCTCTAAGGAGCTCTTTGGATCCGACATCAGCGGGACGAGCATGGCGTCTTTCAACACCTTCGCCTTCCTTGGTGCTGGTTTCTTTCAGTACTTCATGGGCTTCATATTGGATAACCTGTATGGGGGCTTAAGGAGCTTCGCCTCCTACCAAGTCATATTCCTGATGGCATTAGTATGTGTTTTAGTTGCCATGGTCCCAGCCGTAATGAGCAGAGAGAGCTTCAGATCCTCCAAAACATGAAGCCTCGGTAAGCCTCCTCTGGTAGAGTGGATCCGTGGCTAAGAA
>CAZQQB010000040.1:0-4057 GCA_964595415.1 uncultured Nitrososphaerota archaeon
TAAAAAAGGTTCTCTTACCAAAAAAAAGGACTAAAAAAAAGGAATATTGGGTGTTTACTTAACAGAGGCTCTAAAGAATGCGCCACAACTAGGGCACTTAAAAAGACCTACAGTAACAGGTTTTCTCCCTTTTGGAGCAAGGGTCCAAGTCTTTGACGGCTTTGCCACATCTGTTCCACATTTTGGACATTTAGCCATATACAACACCTTAGTACTCTCTAAATGATAGCAGAGCTTAAAAGGCTTGCTTAATGGTAAGATTATCAAGTATCATGTTAAAGAAAGACCTTAGCATTATAATAATTGCAAAATCGTCATGACTATAATTTTACTTGAAGAAGATAACATGATCAATAAAAAAAGTTATTACGCTGTGCTTTTAATGGCATATGAGGTGTAATGGGTGACAACGATCTTCACAATCAACAGTATATGTGATCATGCCACAAAAATCACAGCCAATCTTAGCGGCTCAAAAATAGGAGTTACCTTGGATTCTACGTGTCAAAAGATAATGGACTATTCTTGTCTGATAAAGGATCTTACCCTTAAAGATATTGTTAAAGAACTCATCCGCAACCCAATATACGTAAAAGCCTCAGAAGCCAGACTAGAGCCCAATTGCCTAGTTCCTTGCGGAGTTGCGTTCTGCACTTGGACAGAAGCAGGTATAATCTCGAGAAATTTGCTCTCAAAAATGCCATCACAGCGTATAACCTTCAAACTGTGTTAAGAAAAAAATTTTCAAAATGTGTTGCTTGCCTCCTAAATATTTTGCACATTTATCCCAATGCCCGAAAGCGCCTTAATTGCCCCCTCTTCGTTGTTAACCTTTAGTATTACCTTTTGGCAGTCCATAGTATATGCATAATCTATATTCACACCTGCCTCTCCTAGGGTTTTCACAGCCGTAGTAAGATCCTTAAGATGTATCATTATGACATCTGTTTTATTTACTGCCATGTTCGCACCCCTGAGCACCTCGAGCGCCTTCGCCTCATTATCTACTATAAGTCTGATTATTCCGTAGTTCCCCGCCTCTGCTATTCCCATAGCCAAAACTTTTATCTCATGCTTTTCCAAGAGATCCAGCAGATTTGCAAGTCTACCAGGGCGATTCTCCAAGAAGATACTCAATTGTTTTATCAATAAAATACCCCCTATATTTTTCTCATATCGATTATTCTTTGAGCCTTGCCCTCACTTCTTGGCAGCTTTCTTGGCTCAACGAGCTCAACAACAGCATATATGCTCAAAGTGTCCTTAAGCTCTTCTTCTAATTTCTGTTGCAAGTTCACAAGATCTGTTAGCCTATCTGTCTTGAAATCCTCCGCGACCTCTACCCTGACCATCAACCTGTCCATCACTCCTTCCCTATCAACAATAAGCTGGTAGTATGGAGATACACCGTCAGTTTTCATGAGTATCTCCTCAACTTGACTTGGAAAGACGCATATGCCCCTTATCTTCAGCATATCATCAGTTCTTCCGAGAATCCTCTTTATTCTTGCATGTTCAAGACCGCATTCGCAAGCCTCCTCCTCTAAAATCGTGATGTCCCTGGTTCTATATCGCAATAATGGCATGCCCTCCTTCATAATTGTTGTAACTGCCATCTCTCCTTTCTCCCCAGGCTCCAGAACCTCCCCGGTGTTGGGATCTATGATCTCTACGATGTAATGATCTTCCCAGACATGTAATCCATCCTTTGCCTTGCATTCCATAGCAACGCCTGGGCCGTTCAGTTCCGACATGCCATATATATCATGGGCTGACTCCACGAACTGTTCCTCAAGTCGCCTGCGAGTGTGTTCGGACCATGGCTCAGCGCCGAAGACACCCACTCTGATCTTAAGATCCCTCTTCGGATCCAAACCATCATCCCTTGCACTCTCTGCCAAAAACAGTCCATACGACGGAGTGCAACATATGACGGTTGAACCTAGGTCTTTCATCAGCTTTAACTGTCTTTTTGTATTACCCGTACTTGCTGGAATGACTTTTGCGCCCAGTTTCTCCGCACCATAGTGCAATCCGAGCCCTCCCGTAAATAGTCCATAACCATATGCAACCTGTACGATATCATGTGATGAGACGCCGGCAATCTCCAGGCATCTTGCATTGAGCTCCGCCCAGCTATCCACATCCCGCTTGGTATAGGCCACCACCGTTGGGTTACCCGTTGTTCCAGAAGACGCATGAAACCTCACAATCTGTGATGGGTCTGATGAAACAAGACCAAGCGGGTAATTGTCTCTGAGGTCAGTTTTTGTTGTAAAAGGGATCTTCCTCAGGTCTTCTTTTGTTTTAATTTCACCATGGTCAATTCCTATTGTGGTGAATCGTCTTCTGTAGAATTGCGATCTCTCATAGACGTATCTGATCAGCCACCTAAGTCGCTTGTTTTGCAAGTCAACTATTTCGGACTTTGAGAGTTTATAGCTGTTCATACTCTTTCGGCATTTCTATTATAGAGTTTGCTTTAATTGATTTTGGTCAATTTTATTTAACCTTTCATTACACAAAGATTATTACAGATCTTAAAGATCATATAATGGGGGGAGAAGGGGTGAAGGTTGTTCTTGTCAACCCTCCGACAACAGCCTCACTCGAGACCGTCTCCGCGCTCGGTCTTAAAGCGCCACCTCTTGGTCTCGCATACGTGGCAGCGTCTATAGAAAAAGAGGGTTACGATGTGAGCATCATAGACTCCCCCGCCCTTGATATATCACATCAACATCTGGGTGAGCTATTACAAAAAGAGTGCCCAGATGTGATAGGGGTCACATCTACCACCCCTATAATCCGTGATGCTATGAAAACTGTGACTATAGCAAAGAGATATTGCCCAAACTCAATCACAATAATGGGTGGATATCACATCACTTTTTTACCTGAGGCGACCATGGCCGAATGTTCAGAACTAGACATGGGTGTGATCGGGGAGGGGGAGGCTACTATAGTTGACCTTCTGAGAACCCTTGAAACCAGAAAGTCACTATCCGATGTGGATGGTATAATCTACCGTGAAGATAATAAAATCATTAGAACCCGCCCGAGAAAGCTAATTGAAAATCTGGATGAGATATCCTTCCCTGCCAGACACTTGCTTCCACTTGACAGGTACACTGTTCTAGGTGAAAGGCACAGGCTCGGCAATGTATTAACCAGCCGCGGGTGTCCATTCCGCTGCATATTTTGTTCTTCCTCGGAGTTCTACGGCAGAAGATTCAGAGCAAGGAGCCCCAAAAATGTTGTTAATGAAATAGAAGAGCTCGTCCAAAGATACAAAATAAGATCCATTGAAATTGTAGATGACACTTTCACGGCGGATAAAAGAAGGGCTATGGAGATTGCCGAGGAGATCATAAGAAGGGGCCTCGATATCTGGTGGACCTGTGGGTCAAGAGTGGACCTTATTACAAAGGAGCTTTTACAAATCTTCAAAAAAGCTGGTTGTGGCCTCATATACTACGGAATAGAGTCTGGTTCTGAAAAGGTTCTAAAACTCCTTAAAAAGGGGATAACTTTAGAGCAGGCAAAATCGGCGATTAGATGGGCAAAGGAAGTCGGCATGGAAGTTATGGGGTCGTTTATAATCGGAACGCCAGGTGAAACGAAGGAAGATGTGATGAAGACAATAAAGTTTGCAAAAGAATCCGGCATAGATTTTGCACAATTCACGACTATGACTCCATACCCTGGCACAGAAGTTTATGAGATTGCTAAGAAAGAGGGTCTACTAGTAAACAATGACTGGTCGTGCTATACCACAATAGTGCCTGTGATGAGGACCAAGGAACTGACTGCCGATGAAATTTCATCGTTGGTTACCCTAGCCTATAAAAAGTTTTACCTGAGCGCATCATTCATGTTTAAGCAGTTGATTAAAGGGCGGATAAAATGGCTGATGCCCGTAATTAAGAACAACCTTGGTCTAATAATGCCCACGAGGAAGAAACAATGATCTTATACAAAATCATACCACAAAAATAGTTGCGGAAGGCTTTTATAAAATGGATTAGACCTTTCATAACGGCGAAAAAAATTGTTTATT
>CAZQQB010000040.1:4067-10075 GCA_964595415.1 uncultured Nitrososphaerota archaeon
ATTCGAAAGATCTGTCTGTTACTGATTTTGGCTATTCTCCTACCCAATGCACAACTTGCATCCGCGTCTCCACTAACTGTTACCACAGACAAACAGACATATTATCCCGGAGATGTTATATACGTTAGCGGCAATACAGAACCAAGTTCTGACGTTACAATCCAGCTTTACAACCCAAGCGGTTCCATGGTTGATATTGATTATAAGGTATCCTCGAGCAACGGATATTACTCAATGAGCTTTAAAATACCCTTTAAGATTCCAACGGGATCATGGACTTATGGGAGTTATACCGTGAGGGCATACTCCGTAGGTCAGATCAAAAACGTGACTTTTACGTTGTCAATGGTGGTAGATATAACACCACCTACAATAACTTCCATATCACCGGCTGAAGGGACAACGGTCAACATATTGAATCCAATAATATCGGTATCGTACTCTGATGACATAGCCATTGACTTCTCCACAGTTAAGTTATTTTTGGACAACACAGATGTGACATCAGCCGCAACGATTACCTCTAACAGGATTGACTATATGCCTACCACAAACCTAACTGAGGGCTCACACACTGTTTATTTTGAAGTCAGTGACCTTGCTGGCAATAAAGCATCTGAAACTTGGACCTTCACAGTCTCCCTGCCAGATCTCCTTCCTCCAGTAATCTCTTCAGTATACCCTCCAAGTGATTCAATCCTAAATGCGCACACGATCACGATCAACGCCACATACTCTGATAATAAGGCCGTCGATCCATATTCTGTAACTTTAAAAGTGGACAATAACCCAATCAACATGACCTCAATTACGCCCTCAAGTCTAACAGCGTCGGCAACACTCTCGGATGGCCATCACTTCGCAACCCTAATTTTAATGGACACTTCGGGCAACCAAGCAATGAAAAACTGGACATTTATTGTCGACGCAACACCACCATCCATCACGGGAGATATCTTAAATAACAACACGGTTTTTCAAAACAAGGAGATAAAGTTCACTTTTTCAATTTCTGATAATATTGCTCTAAACACATCATCCTTGCTAATGAAGATTGATGGGAGTGCGGTTGCACCTATTGTTAATTTGACTTCTGTAACATATTCGGGCACCCTTTCCGAAGGATCGCATACGGTGCAAGTTTCGGTTAAGGATATGGCTGGCAATACCGCGAGTAAAACTTTCACCTTCTCCATAACCCCGCCTACAGAGTACATCTTATATATTCTGGTTGCAGTGATCGTTGCTGTTATTGCTGTAGTCATAATCTTTGTATTGAAGAGATTATGACCCCTTTCTACTTTTTAATTTCATTCTTAAATCAAAAACTAACGTCCGATTTTTATGGCATCTAAAACATCTTTTATTCTGTCTCCGATGGCAAAGTCCAAATAAATTTTCACAGTCTCTATTCTTGAGTGTCCTATGAGGCGTCTGCAGAGCTCCACATCTCTTGTTTTTTCCAATATTCTAATCGCATAGGCATGCCGGAATGCGTGGTTACGGTACCGCCTCCCTAGAATATCCTCAGTGTACCGGTGTGTTATATTCAGCACTTGTCTTCGGGTGAGGGAAAAAATAGGTGTGTCAGGAGGGAAGATCGAAACATATTCCTTCAGATATGGCTTCAGGTCAGGGCTTATCACAGTCTGCCTCACGAACTCGCCCTTCTTCTTAAGCTGTTTAATGGTGATGAGTCCTTCCTCAAAGTTGAAGTCGGAAGGAGTGAGAGACAGCAGTTCAGATGTACGCATGCCAGTGGTCGCTAGGAGACCGATTAAACACAGGTCCCTCCGGGAGACATCACCAGATTTATATCTTTTAATCATGGTTAGGAAAATTCGCTCGACATCACTCCAAGAGGGCACATCCTTGAGTTTTAACCTCTGTTCCCGCTCTGACACTCTATGACATCCCTCCCCGCATATTTGGAGACCTTCGGCTCGCTACCACCAGATTTGTTTAATCACATTCATATATAAATGAGGGCACATACACGCTCTCAACCACAATCTGAATTTATTCATTTATTCAGATCTACTATTATATCCATAAATCGCTCTAAGTCCCTGAGGAGTTTTTTCTCGCGCTCTGATATGCCGCTACCTTTATCCTCAGACAATTGATGCCCCTCATAGGCATTACATACAAGAGTGTCTGCACATTTGACCGCTTTAAGCAGCACCTCCATGGATCCTGCGTGGAGATAGAGCGTCAGATCATTTATGAATAGGACAGGTGTGGGGGCACGCGCATAGATATCAAAAATCTTCTCAATAGCGGCTGCATTTGATTTTGCCAGCTCAACGACCTCCTCCTTTGTCTTCCCATCTAGCCTCGGAGCCCAAATCCTAGATGGTCTGAGGTATTTCACTTCATTCGGAACAGAGAGGGTGCCCCCTATCACAAGCTGCCCTATAAATCTTCTTGGCGGGGCAAGATCTATCACCGTGATGTTTCCAGTGGGCAGAATTTGAGTGGATTGTTGGAGAAGCATCTCAGTGAGTCGTGTCTTTCCAGTTCCGACTCCACCCTTTATCAGCATCTTTTTTCCGATGAGATCCTTAAAACTGTAGTCTTTCAAGAACTCCTCTCCTTCTGAGAGCAAGCATTATGACTACGCCGATTATAGCTCAGGGCACACTGCTCATGGAGAAGAAGATCACGAAGAGTTGCCATCGAGTCGTTATGCCCAGGAACGTCGGTAACGCGCTTATCAACGCCCCTATCGCATTCCCTATCGGCTCCGTGAGCACCGCCCAATCGCTCTTTTTGAGATAGTGGTAAATTATTTATTCCCACCATGAGAGCCCCTGGTATGCCCCCCGGTATCGCAAAGAAGGTTCCAGTCCCAATAGAGATCCTCAAAATGCCAATTGCGAGTGCTATGAAGCCGGCATTTAGAGGCCCTAAAAGCACACCAGTTATTCCGTTTATCATATGTTGGAAAGGAAAGACTTTCGTAGGTCCGATTGGGATTGCTCCTAGAAAGATGGAAAAAGTTGTTCCCAAGGCTATCATAATTGAGAAGAGAACAATTCTCTTAGTTGCACTTCTATTCACACTTTCATTTCTCAAACTTATCCCTCCGCTGGTATTGCTCAGATCAGGTTCAAAGGGTCGATGGCCAATCAGCCATCCTCTCAGTCGGGTTTACCCAGCTCCCCTTCCCCCATTATCCTGTAATATAAGTTTTATATAAAGCTTACAAAAGTGATTTATATTTTAAATACAAAGGTAAAAACCTTCTGTAAAATTTTAAACATAAATTATGGTAAAGTTATTTCACTATAATTTTACGATTTATTTTTAATAACGATTTCATAGATCCGATCCCGATAAAAACTCACCACTTAAGAAAACTTACTAACTTCACCATGAACTTGCGTGAACTCTTTCAGAACCATCAGTGGCGGCCAAAAATGTTGTTATTTTTGGTGAGGGTTTGTCTGCCACAAGTTCCTGAGTTCTAGACCCTTTCTCTTTTGACAAAAATAGACAACGCTCAAACTGCAACCTGCGATCTTTCATCATTTCTCATTCTTAAAGAGATTGGGAAATATTCCGATGGTTCTGCTAAATGGAGTGATGTAAATAGTTCACGTATAAGTGTACAAACATCGGAAAGCAAAATAATATATATACTGGAATATAAAAGTCATAACATAAATATCAATTGATTTTTAATATACGTTAAAATTGAACTTTTATGATGAATGTCTTATAAGTTCATTTTTGCCTTGAGTGCTCAAGAGACGATCTTTTTTTGTTTATTAGTTTACAAATTTACATTTAACGAAGGAAGCTAGGGGTATTTCTGACAACCCATGGAGGCTGTTATCTTAATATTTGATATTAAAAACCATAAAATCTATATATTGATAAAAGTATATCGAATAAAGATTATTATGGAATCTATTGCGGGCCTGCATGGAGAAAAGAATGTGGTGGTGCTTGGAAGCAAGAAATGGTTGCTGGATTACTATTTTAAAGGACCGCCACCCATTGCTGTGGAACTCCTTACTAAACGGAATAAGTTCTTTGAAAAAATCGTTAAACTCTTGGACATTCTGAAAAGTAAAGACGCCAGGACAATTATAGTTGCTTCAAGAGGGACTATAGATCAAGACTATTTGAACATTGCTACTAACTTTAGGATCTATGTTGTAATGAAAGGAGACGAGCGAAATCTAAAAGCGGCGATAAGTGGTGATGATTTGCTGGAGGTAAACAATGTAACCAGAGATTATATAATGAAAATTAGAAACAGAAGACTCGCGAAAGAATGTAGGGCTGAGATCCTGGATGTGCTAGGTAAAGATTGCCTGACCTATAAAGAGCTGGCTAGAAGACTAAAATTGAGGTTTAATGAGAGAACCGTATATGCTCAACTCAGATCGCTACGGCTAAAACAGATCGTTATCACTCTTTGCAGAAGGGAGAGCGGCGAGGCTGTGTTTGGGCTTCCAGGAGTTGTATATCCCCTCAGAGAAGATCTCTCAAAAACCTCCAGGGCAGCGTACATAAAAAAACTCGTCCTAAACATTTTAAGATCCGAAGGGAAGCCAATCAGTTATCTGGACATAATGAAAGATTTAGGTCTAAAGAGAAGTGTTGTAACATCCGCCCTCAGAGACCTTAAAAGAAAAGGAGAAGTAGCAAGAACTGCAGATGGCTGGAAATATGCCAAAAACCAGTCTCTTAATAGACATTAAAGCTAAATTACACTAATTTTGATTTTTCAGCTCTAAAAACTAAAATTTCTTAAATAGAATGAAACATAAGGTATGTTGAGGTGCCTCTATTGTTCATACCTGTGCACATAACGGATCATTATTATGATCCTACAAAGAGCTACTGCGGACTCTACATAATCTCAAAGATAGAACTCCCAAATTTTAGCCCCACCGCCGAACTCATAAGGATATTCAATAAAAGGAGCATACTCTTATTGAATATCACCTCCCATCAAAAAGACTTTGTGACCCATGACTTTTTAATAGTAGACATAACTGGGAAAGAGCAACTCAAAGAAGAGATCTTGAAGGAAATAAAAGAAAAATTTGGTGAAAGGTTGATCCAGATAGACTGTGTAGAGACTGGCGTGCCCGGCTTCATTTACAATATAAGGGGATTTCCATTAATTCTTAACTTCTCAGGCAATTTTTCTTCTGCTGCAGCAATGAGCGCCGAAACGTGGAAAATGCTCTTCCAAGGACTCATGAAGAGGTTTGGGGCTGGCGGATTGACACTACTTTGGTTCATGGGAAATGATGCAGGCGAGGGTGAGGGTCTTGACCTTTTGAAACTAAAGGGGTCCTTGACAAACATTGACAGAATGAAGATGGCACTAGCGAGACTACAGAGCCTGGGATGGGGGCGATTTGAATTTGTGGAATGTGATGATCTAGCCGGTAGGATCGTTATAAGAGCACATGAAAACTTTGAGGAGAATGTTGCCAAGGAGATAAAAGGACATCAGAACAGTTTTCTCAGAGGGTTTTTGGTGGGTCTAATCAGCGTACTATTCAACAGACCTTGCCGTGGTGTAGAGACAAAATGCATCAACAAGGGCGATCCCTACTGCGAGTTTATGATATGCCTAAGTCAAACCAAGGGCTCCGGATGCTTGTCTCCAAAATAGGGCAGCTTTTCAAGTTTTATGAGTACTTGGGCGTTGATGCTCTTAATCTTGTTTAGTATCAACTCCCTTCCCATTTCAGTCATTGCAAATACCGGCACTGAAGAACCTGCTTGTAGAAGTGCATTTTTACCGGCAATCTCCCTAACCCATCTTGAGGCGCATCCTGTTATGAGGTCGCATACCTTCACTAATCGCTCTGCCTCCTCCTTAGATGTGCCGGTAAGATGTGTGGCGAAGATGATCGCGTCAGGGAACCTATGTCTTATTGCCTCGGCCTCTTCCGCTTTAGTGACTGTGACGGCAACACTCAAGATCCCCAGTCCATAGGCTACCCCTACGCCACCTACCTGGTCTATGGATGCGT
>CAZQQB010000041.1:0-1525 GCA_964595415.1 uncultured Nitrososphaerota archaeon
ACCCCCGCCCATCATTCTTATTCTGTAAATCCTAAATATATCTTTAATATCTACCTCCATTATGACCCTGCAATTATTAGAGGGCATATGTAAAGCGGAGATTGATGCGATATCAAAGATTTCACCCAAATGCTCTTCAAAGTCCATCAAGATCGGCGCTGGAGGGGATCGAACCAAACTCATAGATCTGGTCGCAGAAGAGGCAGCCCTTTCCTTTTTGAGATCAGTTGGTTTCGAGGGAAAATTGATCAGCGAAGAACTCGGCGAGAAAAAGTTTGGAGACAAAGATTATCCTACTTTAATACTTGACCCGATCGACGGCACAACCAACGCCATCAGAGGCATCATACCATATTCGATCTCTGCGGCTATATCCTCTGGTTCGAAGCTCTCCGACATCTGCGCTGGCTTGGTCATGGAGCTCCCATCCAAGAGGACTTTCAGAGCACTCAAGGGTAAGGGCGCTTACCTGAATGATAGACAAATCCTCCTGCCCCGTCCTCCTCACCTCAGAAGTGCCCTCATAGGTATGGACATGAACATACGCGGAGACAAGAAAAAACTCGAAGAAATTCTGCCCTTGTTACTCGAAGTGAAGCACATAAGAAACATGGGTTCCGCAGCCTTGGAGCTTTGTTATGTTGCAAGTGGCGCGCTGGACCTATATATCGACAATAGGGGTCTCTTGAGGATCACAGACATTGCCGCCTCCTACATTATACTGAAGGAGGCAGGAGCCTCGGTGATGAGCCTCGACGGTTCAGAATTAGACTGCCCTTTGGACCTCTTCGAGAGAATTTCATTAGTGGCTGGGAATTACAGCCTTTGCATCGAAGCCCTATCAAAACTAAAAAGATGATCGAAAATTCCTGTCCGCAATGGGGGAGGAAATCCCTCACTTACAAACCCGTCTGAACCACAAAAGAAATTCTTAAATATACCATATTCCTGAGTTGGTGACGGGTTAATTTCCTACCGGAATACGGAATTTGCCTTAGCACGGCAGCATTATCGTCCCCCCTTCGGGGGAAAGAATTTGAATTTTGAGAATAGAGATATAGTCTCCATAAAAGACTTTACAAAGGAAGAATTGGAACACATCTTTAAAACAGCAGAAAAAATAGAAAAGGATGGGTACAACAGCTCCCTTCTAAATGGCAGACGTGTCGGTCTCCTCTTCTACGAGCCTAGCACGAGAACAAGGATGAGCTTTGACACAGCGGCCCATGCCCTTGGAGCCGAGACCATCTGGTTTGCTGGAGTAGAAGGCACCTCCGTGATGAAGGGCGAGAGCCTAAAAGACACCATAGAGACCGTGGCAAACTACGTTGACCTGATAGTTATGCGCCACCCCTTTGACGGCTCAGCAAGATGGGCAGCAGATGTCACCTCAAACAGGACCAAAAGGGGCCACAAAAAAGTCCCCATAATAAACGGTGGCGACGGCAAAAATGAGCACCCGACGCAGACAATGCTCGATCTGTACAGCATTAGAAAGACGCAAGGGAGTGTGGATGGGCTCGAG
>CAZQQB010000041.1:1574-6086 GCA_964595415.1 uncultured Nitrososphaerota archaeon
AACAGTCCACTCCTTGTCGTATGCCCTTTCCATGTACGACTGCAGAGTGAGGTACGTCGCTCCTGAGTCCCTACAGATACCCGAGCACGTAGAGGCCTTCCTTGAAAGGAGAGGCGTGCCCTTTACTAAGCACTCCAAGATTGAAGAAATCATCTCAAGCGCAGACATAATATACATGACAAGAATACAAAAGGAGAGGTTTCCTGACGAAAACGAGTACAACAAGGTCAAGGGGATCTTTAGAATAAACCGAGCACTTCTATCAATGGCAAAACCCACGGCACGCATAATGCACCCGCTCCCACGCGTGGACGAGATCTCTGTGGATGCAGATGAGGATCCAAAGGCTTACTACTTTGAACAGGCCGGCAACGGGGTTCCAGTTAGGGCTGCTCTCCTCTCCTTAGTGTTGGGGGTGGTAGAATGACGGTAGGCGAAAGTACTATGAAAGACGAAAAGAAGGGTCTAATGGTACGACCAATAAAAGATGGGACGGTAATAGACCACATGCCCCCAGGAAAGGGCATAAAGATAGCGGAGCTGCTCAACCTCTTCCATCAAGACTCTGTTGTGATAATAGGCCAGAATTTGGAGAGTACCAAATACGGCAAGAAAGACCTCATAAAAGTCGAGAACCGCTTCCTGAAAAGCGACGAGTACAACAAGATATCCTTGATCGCATCCAACGCAACGATAAACATCATAAAGGACTACCTAATCCAAGAAAAGAAGAAGGTCACGATACCAGAAGTGCTTGAGAACGTTGCAACTTGCGCAAACGCGAATTGCATATCAAATAAAGAGTTGGTCCCATCTCGCTTGTACACAATAAGCAGAGACCCACTAATACTTGTGTGCCACTATTGCAACTTCGAATGCAAGGAGGGTATGATCAGACTCAAGGCATGACATCGGTGGTGCTTCGATGTCCTTACTGATAAAGAACGGAACTGTGCTGACGCACAGGGGCTTATTCAATGCCAACATCCTACTTTGGAAAGGAAAGATTGCCGCCTTTACAAAAACCGAACCAAAAGCCGACGAAGTCGTTGACGCCCATGGCAAACTGGTGATGCCAGGCGTTGTGGATCCGCATGTACACTTCAGGCAGCCAGGTATCCCCTCAGAGGACTGGGAGGGAGGTTCAAAGGCGGCATTGGCCGGCGGCGTCACCACCGTACTCGACATGCCGAACACAAAGCCTCCCACCACCACAATAGAAAGGCTCGAGGAGAAAAAGACAATAATCAAGGAATCTACGATTAAAGGACCTCTGGTGAACTACGGCCTTCACTTCGGCGTCACCACAGAAAACCTAGACGAGGTTCTCAGGACAGTTGGTTGGGGCTCCACAAAATCTATGGCTGCCTCCGCCAAGATATTTATGGGAAGTTCTACGGGTGACCTACTGGTCACAGATCTCAACATCATACGACAGGTGGTCCGAGGCTCTAGACTTGTAAGTGTGCACGCCGAAGATGAAGAGGTAATTGCAAAATATTCTCATCAACCTGATCACTCGTCCCGGAGACCAAAGTTGGCTGCACTCTCGGCAATAAAGAAGCTCCTCTCAATCGGTCAACAGGGCAGGATCTATGTCCTCCATGTGACATCTTGGGAAGAGGCAGAGCTCGCCTCTCCATTCTACAGGGAAGCTACCCCGCACCATCTATTTCTTAATTCGTCAACTTCAAAAAACATTGGAAATTATGCAAAGGTGAATCCGCCTCTCAGAGATGAGAGCGACAGAATCTCTCTTTGGCGAGCTCTTACGAATAACATGATCGAGACAATCGGCTCTGACCACGCTCCCCACCTCAAAGAGGATAAGGAGAAGGAAACCGCGCCCTCAGGAATGCCTGGTGTAGAGACGTCTCTGCCCCTGATGATAAACGCCTCCCTCAAAGGGCTAATAGGTCTGGATAAGGTAGTCGAACTGATGTGTTACAACCCATCTAAGATCTTTGCCCTCAAGGACAAAGGAAGGATTGAGCTTGGAGCCGATGCTGACATAACCATTGTCGACCCAAACCTTGAGAAGAAGGTAACTGCCGATGAGCTACATTACAAATGTGGGTGGACTCCATACGAAGGCATGGTTTTGAAAGGGTGGCCTATAATAACTATAATCAATGGGAGGATTGCCTTCAAAGAAGGGGAATTCTTTCCGGTTCATGGCAAGGAGGTTTCATATGCGTTTTGAGCTGCCTAAGGATAGACTCGTCATCCCCTCTGGCATAGTGACATCAACTCCAGATATAATAAAGAGGCTTGAAGATACCGAGGGTCTTGGCGTAATAACGACGAAGAGCATTGGAATAGTCGAGAGAGATGGTTACAAGGAGCCCATAATAGGTGACGTTTCAGGCTCTCTCATAAATGCGGTCGGTTTGTCAAATCCGGGCATAGACGAGCACATACACGAGATCAAGAAAATATATCCCATCAAAAAAGTTCTTATGACCTCAATCTTCGGCTCATCTGCAGAGGAATTCGCCGAACTTGCGTCTAAAATAGAAAGCTACACCGACTGGATCGAGCTCAACCTGTCATGCCCACATGCAAAGGGCTACGGGGCTACCATTGGTACTTCCCCATCACTTGTGAGGGATGTCCTCTCTTCCGTGCGGGAAGCTACAGATCTGCCAATATTTGCAAAACTGGTCCCGAGCCTTGGATCAATTGGCTTAATCGCAAAAACGGCCGTCGAGGCAGGCGCTGATGGTATAACCGCAATTAACACTCTAGGACCTCTTAAGTTTATAAATGAGACAACTGGTGCTCCAATCCTCTCAAACGTGTATGGAGGGCTCTCAGGGGTCGCCATAAAGGACCTTGCACTTAAATGTATCACCGAGGTCCGTGAAAGTGTTTCTGTGCCAATCATAGGTGTTGGAGGAATAACAGAACCGTCTGACATTGGTGCGTTCAGATCCGCAGGCGCCTCTCTCTTTGGCATAGGTACTGCTCTTATCGGAATGAATACCCACAAACTGAAGGAATTCCTAAAGGAATTCGCAGCAGGCTCAGTTTCCAAGAGAGCTACACCAGTCCCCCTCGCACACAGGAGTTTTTATATAAAGGAGGCTTGGGGGTCGTCATCAAGGGTCCTGGTTCTCGACGGGTCAATAAACGCCCTGCCAGGCCAATTCGTCTTCCTCTGGGTGCCAGGGATCGGCGAAAAACCATTCTCATTGGCTATGAACGACCCAATCACATTGCTCGTCAAGAAGGTCGGGCCTGTCTCATCGCATCTCGCCTCCCTAGAGGAGTGCGAATCCATCATGCTCAGGGGCCCATACGGCAATTGGTACGTACCAGGGGATAATGTTAATTTGGTGGGCGGAGGATCCGGAGTCGCTCCAATCTACTTCCTTGCAAATAAATTCAAAGAACAGGTGAGTTCAATCTTTGTAGGTGGACGGACAGTATCAGATTTGCCCCTTTATGACCAACTCAGAAGCATAGCGGATGTGAAAGTGTCCACAGAAGATGGTAGTATCGGGGAAGCCTCTCTTGTCACGGACATCCTGGACCTCGATGGGCTGCATGGAGAGTTCTTTAACTGCGGACCTGAACAGATGCTCATAAAAGCGGCTGAGATGGAGTCCAAGGTAAGTTCTCCAGACAAAATATTCTGTGCTGTGGAACGGTATACCAAATGCGGAGTGGGCATCTGTGGAAGCTGCGCATTAGACGGACTACGGATCTGTGTTGATGGACCTGTATTCCAGTACTCCGCACTTAAAGGAAGTACCGATTTTGGAAAATATAAAAGGTGCCCGAGTGGCAGGAGGGTTAAACTGAATGAGTGTTGAGAAATTAAAAAAAGAGTTCTCTGAATTCTTACTCGAAGTCGGAGCCGTAAAGTTTGGCTCATTTAAATTGAAAAGCGGAAGAATCTCTCCTTATTTTGTCAACTTGGGCTTGGTTGTCGACGGCAGTTCTATGTGGCAGCTTGGCGAATTTTATGCCAGAGCTTTGGTGGAGTTCGGTCTCGCCGACGAAGCAGATGTCTTATTCGGTCCCTCCTACAAAGGGATACCAATAGTTGTCTCCACATCAATGGCACTGCACCACCTATTCGGTCTTTCTAAGAGGTTTGCATTTAATAGGAAAGAGGTAAAAGATCACGGAGAAGGCGGACTTATAATCGGCAAAGTAGAAGATGGTGACCGGATAGGCATACTCGACGATGTGATAACTACCGGCAAGACGAAAGAGGAGATACTCTCAGTCCTCTCCTCTGCAGGAAAAGTGAAGATCCAATTCGTCCTTATTGCCGTGGACAGATTGGAGAGGGGCGAAACTGAGGATATGGCTACGATTGAATTTCACAAAAAATGCGGGATACCCGTCAGATCCATAGTAACGGTGGAAGACGTTGCAAATTGTGCCCTTCAAAATAGGATTATAACTATGAAAGAAATAGGCGATATTTACGATTACTTAAAGCTCTACGGAGGGAAGATCTATTAGGATAATCACCCAAGATAAGAGTATAATCATTGC
>CAZQQB010000041.1:6096-10060 GCA_964595415.1 uncultured Nitrososphaerota archaeon
CGATTTTAACTCTATAGACCGCCTACGAGAGATTGTTGTGAGCTCATGCGATCTAAACATGATTGGCGGGTACAAGGTGGGCTTCAGCTTAGTCCTACGATATGGTCTCCCCGCTGTTGTATCAGCCATACGAAATTACTCCGAGAAACCCATAATATACGATCACCAAAAGGGGGCAACAGACGTCCCTCACACTGGTAGTATCTTTTCGGAGACTTTGGCTGAGGCAGGGGTTGACTATGCTATAATCTTCCCATTCAGCGGCCCATCAACTGAGAGTGCTTGGATCGAGTCGCTCAAAAAAGCTGGGATAGTGCCCATTGTGGGGGCTGTCTTGACAGTGCCGGACTTTATGAGCAGGGAAGGTGGATACATCCGCGAGGAAGCACCATCAAACATATTCCAGATGGCATCACGCTTAGGGGTGAAGGATTTTGTCCTACCTGGCAACAACCCACAAATTTTAACCCAGTACAAAAAGGAGATAGACTCCTTAGTAGAGGACCCGGTCTACTATCTCCCAGGTTTGGGTGCACAGGGCGGGGACATCAAAATATGTGGAAAGATAATGAAAAGGCGCTGGCACGCCATAGTTGGCAGGTCTGTCTACGGAGCGAAAGATGTTAGGGGGGCGCTTACAACATTAATGAATAATTTAGAATAACGGTTATTTAACAGCTAAAAATCAATCAATCTTTTATCTGCTCTAGAGCGCTTATTGCTTGCCATATGGCCGTTCTAGCAAAGAGAGGCATGTTCGGGTCTTGGCTACACTCCTCCAAAATGCTTATGGCATTTGATGCTTTAACCGCATTTGTATATGTCGTACCCTGCATCACCTTTATGGCCTCTGATGCTGCCCTCCTTATGTTCCTTGGGACACCTGTATCCTCTGCTATTCTTTGGAGGATATTAATTGCTTGAACCATTTTATCGCTGCTCATAAATAATCACCAATCCCGTAGCAAATAGAATATAATCCTATTTATATTATTTCTATTTTGGTAGTAAAAATGAAGACTCGTGACGATGTGGCAAAGAAGGGAGCTGAGCTGTTAAGGGCAGGAGCAATAATGCTGCAGACTCACTGCCCAGACTGCAAAACTCCACTCTTCAAGTTAAAAAGTGGAGAGATCTTATGCCCTGGCTGCGACCGAAAGGTGATCTTTATAAAATCCGATGAAGACGAAAAAGAGATATTGGAATCAATGAAGGCGTCAGAGCTGGAGGACGGTCTCATAAAGAAGATAGACCAGCTCAAGGAAAAAATGGCTAGCACCGATGATCCCGCTGAGGTGGATAAGATGGCTAGGTCCCTATCTTCGCTTTTGGATCTACTTGATAAGGTGCGTCACAAGAAGACCTAGTACCATAGGTCGTCGAGATAACCTCTCTGATCCGCTTGGCTTTTTTAGGTCCGATCCCCTCGACCTTCATAAGCTCCTTTTCACTGGCCGTGAAAATCCTCTCGACACTCCCGAAAAATGAGAGGAGTCTCTTTGCGGTAGAGACCTCAACCATTGGTAGGCTTGCCACAATATACTCCTTCTCCTCGTTTGGGGACTTCGGTCTCCTCCGATCCTTAATTGAGATCGATCTCAGGTCGCCCCTTTCTTCTCGCTTCGCTATTGTCAGGATGAGCCTGGCTGTATCAACGGCATCGTTTACCCATATCACTGACACATTAAAGTCCATCACCAACGAGACCAATGCGCCCATGATCGCTTCTTCTCGAATATTCCTCATGATCGGTCCTCTGCCTTCCAATATCACGATAGGTCTGCTGTAAGCCTCGCGGAGTGCCCTGGCCTGCTCAAAGAGCCTTCTGTCTATTATCGAATTGGCAAAATCTTCCATGGTCTTCCTTTCGATCGCCACATACTCTGAAATTACATAATCCCCCACACTCAGGCTCCTAAACTCCAACCTCGCCCCTAGTTTAACGAGTTCCTTGACGGCAAGCGATTGCTTTTCTCTATGGTCAACTAAAATTGTAATCCGCTTTTCATCTTTGGAGATAAACGAGAGTAAAGTCCCACTTTCACTCATAGTTATCAGCAGCCCTCTATCAAGCTTTGGTACTTTAGATAAAAATATAACAGTTTCCGCAACATATCAACCATCATGCGAGAAATGAAAAAAGGTTTCTTCATCACAATAGATGGAATAGATGGCGCAGGATCTTCAACTCAAGTCAAACTTCTAGTGGAGCGACTCAAAGAAATGGACTATGACGCTGTAAAGACAAAGGAGCCTAACCCTGAGGGAAGGATCGAGTCAATAATTAGGGCATTTTTGAAAGAGTCCTACCTCATCCCTGAGTTAGACGCTCTTCTCTTTGCCGCCGATAGACTTCACCATGTTGTCTACTTCATTAAACCTTGGTTGCAGGAAGGAAAGGTTGTTGTGAGCGACAGGTACTTAGAGTCCTCTATAGCCTATCAAACCTCTCAAGGTCTAGAGGAAGATTGGGTAATCACCATTAATAGGGGAATAATCCGTCCTGACGCGGCGATCATTTTGGACATTGATCCAGAAATCTCGCTGAAGAGGAAAGGCGAGCTCCATGACCGCTTCGAGAATATAGAGTTCTTGAATAAGGTCAGGTCAAAATTCCTTGAGAGAGCCTCCAAGATGCGCTACAAGGTAATAGACGCAAGCAAGCCCATACAAGTGGTCCATCAAGAGATCTTATACGCAGTACTTGATGCAATGAAAAGGAGAGGTATACATTGACCTTCAGTAAGAGACCCTGGCAGATTCGGGCAATTTGCCCATGACCCTCTCAGCTGCACCTCTCACTTTGTCCCTGTGCTGTTCATGCGTGTAAACCCTCACTAAGTTCACAAACCCTCTGAGTACTTCTATGGTCTTCGAGAGCTTGGTGGCTCTCAGGATCCTTCTCAAGTTATCCTCCACATCAACTATCGGTATCTCCATCGGATCGAAATCCAATGCGTGTCTATAGGGGATTGATGGGAGGGAGGGAGTGTCGATGAACACATCCTCTGAGCTTACACCTGCGATCGAGGCGATCTCCTCCTCCATCTGTCTCCTTATCCCTTCTAGTCCGAACAAACTCGCTACTGCCTTATCCTCAACCTTCACTTCCCGCTCATAGGCACACTTTAAGAGCCTCCTCCTCTCAAGGTCCTCCATAATATTCCTTGCCCCCTTGCACCCCTTGAGGAGGTACCACATGCTATAATCGTCCATCCTCAGATACTCCTCTGGAGTCTTGAAGTTGCAGATCCCGATCTCTTCATCAGCAGCCTCCATTGCCTTTACCAGTAGTATTTGTGCAGCTCTTGCGGTCTTATGGTAATATATCGCCTTGAAGGATTCCACTCTGGCTATCAGAAAAGCCTCCAATGTGGGGAGCGCCGAGCTATCCACAACCAGCTTATCATCAACTACGTCCATGGTGTATATCAGCCTGTATATGTCGACCTTTCCATACTCTGCGCCCGTATGGTGAGTGTCCCTCACCAAGAAGTCCATCTTGTCAACATCCACTGTACTACTCAAGATCTGGCTAAAAAATCCCTTTTCTTTTTGTAACCTTCCAACCGCCAGTTCTGCAATATCTTCGACTGGAAGCCCATTCTTTTCCAAGACATCTTTGAGTTCCGAACCTCTTATTATCCAAGGCGTCAAGTCCTCGTGGCTCTTATTCAGTTTTTTAAGAAGAATCTCTTCAAACGTGTGGGAGAAAGGACCGTGCCCAAGGTCATGGAATAGCCCTGCTAATCTTACACTTTGAACCTCCTCATCACTCATCCCTACCGGCAGCGCCTTGCTTAACACACCTGCAAGATGCATCACACCAATAGAATGCTCAAACCTTGTATGGTTTGCGCCTGGATAGACAAGATCTGCAAAGACTAATTGTCTTATCCTTCTCAACCTTTGCAGTGGCAGAGTGTCAATGGCATCTCTCTCTATGTTGGATATATGTACATAT
>CAZQQB010000042.1:0-9707 GCA_964595415.1 uncultured Nitrososphaerota archaeon
GTCGGAGTTTGGAACCCTCCCAGCGGCTACGAGCAGTTGGTCAGAATGGATTACCCGTTGCTCTTTGGTCTCCACATTCTCGACCTTCAACTCGTAGGTTCCGCCATTCCTTGAGAGGCTCACTGGGGAATGTCCCGTGAGGACGTTGAATTTTTTAGAGAATATGTGGGTGAAGTGGGATGAGATCGATTCGTCCTCGTTCGGTAGTAGGACCTTTCTCCTTTGCACGATATTGATCTCGGTACCCAATGAGCCGAAGAAGTGGGCGAGCTCTGCAGCGATATACCCTCCACCGAGGATGGTCAGGGTCCGGGGTTGGGCCTCAAGTCGGAGGGCTTCATCGCTAGTTATGTATCCGGATTCCTTCAATCCGGGTATGTTGGGCACCTCTGGTCTGCTTCCCGAAGCAATGAGGATTTTCTCGGAGCGGATCTTCTCCCCATCAACTTCGATGGTCTTCAGGTCAACAAACTTGCCCACTCCCTTGAATAGTACTGGGTTTGTTGAATTCATCAGGTTCCTTTCTATTTCGCGGGACTCTCTGTCCACCTCATCCTTTACCCGCCTAACTATTTGTTTGAAGTCTACCTCAAAACCCTTTACATTAATGCCAAATTTGTGTGAGCCTCTCAAAGTCTCCATGAGATCGGCGCTGTGAATCAGCATCTTTGATGGAATGCAGCCCCTGTTGAGGCAAGTCCCACCCAATGGACCCTTCTCTATAATCGCGATGCGTTTCATAGATTGAGATGCGGCCACAGCAATGTCGAGTCCAGAACCACTCCCAATAACAATCAAATCGAATTCTAGCATATTCTGCCCCAGATAAAATCCCCGCGGCTGATATATATGAATGACAGTAAAGGTATTTCACAGGCAGAAGGTGATAGCATGTCTAAGGTAGAAAGGAAATTTGTTCATGATGTTGTAATCGTAGGGTGCGGTCCTGCAGGGGTTTCTGCAGCGATATACGCAAAGAGGAAGATGCTTGATACTTTGATCATAAGTAAGGATGTGGGTGGGCAGATCTTACTCACAGGCTACATAGAAAATTATCCGGGTTTTATGGGAGTTAGAGGTCAGGCTTTAGCAGAGATATTTGAGACTCAACTGAAGAAGCTCGGGGTTGACGTAAAAGTTGGAGAGGTCGAAAAGATTGAGAAGGGGGACAGAGTCTTCAAGGTCGTTAGTAGCGAGGGAGAATTCTTAAGCAAGGCGGTGATAGTCACTGGCGGCAGCACATACAAAAGACTCAACGTGCCAGGAGAGGATGAGCTCCTGGGTAGAGGTGTCAGCTTCTGTGCGACATGTGATGCTCCATTCGCTAGGAACAGAGATGTTGCAGTTGTAGGAGGGGGGAATGCTGCCCTGCAGAGCGCCGAGCTCCTCTCGCGGTATGCCAAAAAAGTACATATTTTACACAGAAGGGAAAGGTTTAGGGCAGACGAGATACTCGTGGAGAGGGTGAAAAATTATCAGAATGTCGATTTCCTTATGAACACGATTGTAACCGAGATCAAGGGCACCAATAGAGTAGAGGGCATTTCAATAAAAGATCTTGTGACAGGAAAGGTTGGGGAGATTGTTGTAAACATGGTATTCATAGAGATTGGCAGGGAGGTTAAAGTTGATTATGTTAAACCACTACTCAAAACAAACGAGTTGGGGCAGATAGTTGTTGACAGGGCACAGAGAACGACCTGCGAAGGCATATTCGCAGCAGGAGATATCACAGATAGACCCTATCAACAGGCAATAATTGCGGCGGGGGACGGCGCCGTTGCTGCCCTCTCGGCTTATGATTATCTGATGGAAAAAAGACTATAATGCGAGGGACCTTCGGGTTTATGATACTATCTTTGCTAGTTCTACGGCCGTCTCGGCAGCTTTTTCGGGGTTCTCAATGAAATGAATTCTTGTCAATCTCCGGTGATCCATGTAACCGTCAGGAAACATCGATTGTAGCTTATCGGCCATCATGCCGCTGCCCTTCAAAACCACGATTGGTTTTTTAAGGTTGTAAGCAATGGAGACCTCCGTGAGTGTGCCGACTCCGCCTGCCACAACAATGACGGCGTCGCTACTTCTGACCACAATGGAGCTCCTTGATGTGAAGGTCTGACCCGTTCTTATCTGGATTGTGTTGTACGGATTGAACCAAGGGTGGTCTGGGCCTATGTCCTCGAGCTCCCTCGCCAGTATTCCGACTGTGATCCCACCAGCCTTTGCCGCAGCCTCCGAGACCAGACTCATAAGACCGCCATTGCCGCCAGTCACCACCACGGCACCCCGCTCAGCGATAGCTTTGCCTAATTTTTTGGCCTTCTCCTCAACCTCAAGCGGCACGGGATCATATGTGGTAAGTACGCCGATTTGGACCATGCTGATCATTCCATGCCGAGGGATATATTAAGACTAACCAATTTTTCAAAAAAAGTCAATAACCACGGGAATTTCTCCCATGAAGTACACGGTTCGGTAAAATTCAAGGGACACCTTGAACGATAGTGTAGATAAACCTCTTCCCATTCCAACCTTTACGGACTCGTAGAACTTTGGGTCAGTCTCAATATTTGGGGAGAGGGCGTACGCATCAGGGCGCATCACCACAAAGACAAGAAGCGGGCAGGTTCCTTTTTGTTCTAACATAATTTCAACTTGCTTCCTCCCTCTTGATGTGGGCGCATCGGGAAAAAGGGCAAGACCATTTCTGCAGAGTGTACATCCTTTTACTTCGGTGAGATAACTATTTCTTTCCAATAGAAAGTCGATCCTTGAGTCGCCGCATGGTACCTCTTCACCAACTATTACATATTCCAATATTGAAAGCTCCACCATCCGCTTCAGAATGAGGTTTGGCATCCTCGAATCGGTGATAACCCATCTACCCGAAGCGTTTACGGCCAAAACATCGTATTTGGTTTTTCTGAATGGACTTGGTGCGGCTCTGAAAAGGATCTGAGCGCCAGGTATGAGGAGTTCCTTCAGTCTGCCAGGATCGTGGAGGTGGCACCGCAAAGTTCTGCCCTCCTGTTCTAGCAATACGGTAAAGCGGTTTGGTCTGCTAATGAAGCGACCCTCGTGAATCGGACCCTTTAATTCAAACAGTGGAACATGATCCGACAATGAAATGCGCTCCATCAATTAATATTAGGAGGTTCCCCTTTATCCTCTTTGACGAGTTATGGATGAAATTCTCTCCCATTTCTCCAAGCCAATTCAGAGGCTACTAAATGAGAGGGGCTTTGGTGAGTTCACAGAGCCCCAAAGAAGGGCGATCCCTACAATAATCGAAGGTAAGAATGTGCTCATAATAGCGCCAACCGGGACGGGAAAGACCGAGGCAGCATTCCTACCAATATTGGACAAAATAGTGAGGGAGGGCGGAAGGGGAGGGATAAGGGTACTTTACATAACACCACTTAGGGCGCTCAACAGAGACCTTATGGATAGGCTCCAATGGTGGTGCGGAAGGCTCGATCTGAGGGTCGCTGTGAGGCACGGGGATACGGAGACCAGGGAGAGAGGAAAGCAGGCCATGGCTCCCCCAGACATTTTAATAACAACACCAGAGACGCTTCAGGCGATACTGCCCGGGAAGAGGTTGAGGAGGCACCTCTCTAAGGTAAGATGGGTAATCGTTGATGAGGTGCATGAGCTCACGAATGACAAGAGGGGGAGCCAGCTCTCTGTTGGATTAGAGAGATTAAGAAAGATAACAGCGGTGGAACCGCAGTTAATTGGGCTATCCGCGACGATAGGCTCACCCGAGGAGGTTGCAAGGTTCCTGGTTGGGGTGGGAAGGGATTGCAAAGTTGTTAGAGTCTCGGTAGCCAAGGACATAGAATTAGAGGTAGAGCTCCCAGAGGCTACCGAAGAGGACATGAAGTTGGCAGACAAGATAGCGACATTCCCTGAGGTTGCCGCAAGGTTGAGGAAGATAAGGGAGCTCGTAGAGAGATACAGATCTACGCTGATCTTCACTAACACTAGGTCTGAGGCAGAGATCCTTGCCAGCAGGTTTAGGGTCTGGGACATGAACATGTCAGTCAGCATACACCATGGCAGCCTTGCAAAGTCATCAAGAGTTGAGGCGGAGACGAGTCTCAAGAGGGGGGAGCTTAAGGGCGTGGTTTGTACGTCCTCCTTGGAGCTGGGAATTGACATAGGCAGCATTGACCTTGTGGTTCAGTACAATTCGCCGAGACAGGCGACTAGACTACTCCAACGTGTTGGTAGAGCAGGGCATTGGGTGGGTGGAACATCGAAAGGAGCCATCATCACGATGGACTCTGACGATGCGCTCGAGTCCATCGTGATAGTAAAAAGGAGTCTCAGAGAGGAGCTGGAGGAGGTAAAGATCGTTCGGAAGCCGTTGGATGTTCTCGTCCACCAAGTTGCAGGGCTACTACTCGAATACGGCAGGGTCGCAGTCGACGAGATATTGGAGGTTGTGAGGAGCGCTTATCCGTTCCAAGACCTAACAGATGTCGAGCTCAAAAAGGTTCTGGAGTACATGAGTGAGAGGAGACCCAGGCTTGCCCTCTACTTGCCACAAGAAGGCATAGTCATCAAGACGAGACCCTACGAGAGCCTCTTCAAATACTATTTTGAGAACCTCTCAATGATACCAGAGGAGAAGCATTATCTGGTGGTGGACGAAGGGAAGGACGAGCCCATCGGAACACTCGATGAGGCTTTTGTTGCAGAATATGGCGAGCCCGGTGTTAAGTTCATAGTTCGTGGATCCCCATGGAAGATAGTCCAAGTATACAAAGATGTGGTTTATGTGAGGGCAGAGGAGGATCCGACTGGCGCTATACCGGACTGGGTCGGAGACGAAATACCTGTGCCCTTCGAGGTTGCACAAGAGGTCGGTAGGATAAAGGGAATGGTCTGTGAGTTTTTGAGGTCTGGGAGGTCGTTTGAAGGGGCTGTTAAAGAGCTCAGGATGGAGTACCCCACATCTCACGAGTTGTTGGTAAAGGCGCTAACAGAGGTCAAGGAACAGGCCGAAGGCAAATGGGAGATGCCAACTGACAGGGTCGTGACTGTCGAGGGATGGGAGGGATATGTCGTAGTGAGCTGCTCCTTCGGTCTTATGATAAACAAAACCCTTTCGAGGATACTCGGCTATCTCATCACCCAGAGGACTGGGAGCGGCGTCGGGGCTTCTCAGGATCCGTACAGGATCTACCTCAAGACTTCTATTGATCCAATCACCGTGGCAGATGTTCTTAAGGCGCTTGATCCAAAGGAGGTTGCAAACCTTACAGAGGTATCGGTGGAGAAGACCGGTCTCTTCAGGAGGCGTCTGCTCCATGTTGCAAAGAGGTTTGGTGTTGTGGAGAAAGGTGCAGACCTGAGTGATATAGGGATGCAGCAGCTTGTGGAGATCATGAAGGGGACTGTGATATGGAGAGAGGCGATGAAGGAAGTTCTATTCAAGGATCTAGATGTGGAGGGGATGATAAGGATAGCGGAAGGGATAAGGGAAGGCAGATTTAAGGTCGTAGTTATGGACAGTGAGTTGCCTCTATCACCACTCTCTAGAGTAGGAATAAGGAAGTTGAGCTGGAAGACAGACTTAGTCCCAGCGGATCGCCTGAGGAGGATCCTCATTGAGGCTGGAAAAGCCAGATTGTTGAATGAGGCAAGGGTGGCTGTATGTTCGGAATGCTTTAGATACGTGGAGAATGTTAGGATCAAGAGGTTTTTGGGAGAGATCACATGCCCCGAATGCGGGTCAAAAAAGATAGGCTTGGTGGATGGAGATCCTCTCGAGGTTGCGCAGATGGTGTCCGAGAGGGCAGAGAGAGGAAAGGTCTCAGAAAAATTCAAGGAGATGTGCAAGTCGGTTTTAGAGAGTGGAGAGCTGATAGGAATTTATGGGCTACCGGCAGCCCTCGCAGTTGTGGCAAAGGGGCTGCCAAAGCCAACAATAATGAGATTGGCCGCGACGAAAACGGTGGACATAGACTTCCTTGTGGATACAATCTTGAGGGAAGAGAGGGAAGCGATGAGAAAGAGGTACAAGAGGTCTCGTCCCTAAAGTCCGATGAAAAGTCAAATTTAGATCGGACATGCTTGTCGGAAGCGATTCTCGAAAGAATTCTTTTTAAACAATATTTCAAGAATTTATTATTGGGAAGAGCAATGGTAATCATTAAATGGATTGGTCATGCAGCCTTCCAGATTAAAGGAAAGGATAGAACGGTATACATAGATCTTGGCGAGGGTGCAAAACCTTCAGAGAAGGCAGATGTCATACTCGCTACACACTCTCATTGGGATCACTGCGACCCTAGGGTCATAGAAAGGGTCAGAAAAGAGGGCACAGTTGTAATCGGTCCCAAGGACTGCGCTTCCATGTTGGGAAAGGGTGCAATACCAATCGAGCCAGGACAAGAAGTGAAGGTCGGCGACCTAGAGGTGAGAGTGGTTCACGCATATAATATAAAAAGATTCAGATCTCTGGGCGTTCCGTTCCATCCGAAGGGTTTTGGGGTGGGATATTTAGTGAATATTGACGGAAAGACGATTTACCACGCTGGTGACACGGACTTTATACCTGAGATGAAGGAATTGCGGGGAGTGGATGTGGCGCTTCTGCCAACTGGTGATACCTACACCATGAACAATTCAGAGGGTGCCGAGGCTGCTGTTGCGATAAATCCGACAATAGCAATACCTATGCACCGTTGGAGTACGGATCCGGAGGAATTCAGAAGGAAGGTAGAGGAAAGGTCTAAAATAATCGTCAGGATACTCAGAGAGGGTGAGGAGATACACCTTTAAGTCTAACGCTACGATCCTTGCGCGGTTAAGACGGCTCAGGTGAAGAACCTGCTATTATGCTTACAAGGGTCTTTCGGTCAATCTCAGCCCGAGTCCTCCACCCAATGTACAGGTTCCCATCTTCGTCCTCATCCAAATAGCCTCTTCTAATGAACCTGTTCAGGTCCTGATTGATCTTCCAGTCGGGGAATTTCTCTCTCAGGAGATCCTCAACTTCTCGCTTAGTAGCCTTTCCTTGCTTTGAAGTTATATATGCCAATGCTGCTGCCAAGACTGCGAGCGTGTCTATCCTCCAGCCTGAGAGCGAGGCCTCCCCTATCTGCAGGGGAGATTTGCAGGTAACGTAAAAACGTGCCTGTTCGAGATCCTCTTCAGTAGGGCTTTGGTGGTCTAGGCCGTCTTCATAGACGATCTTGATCTCAAGCCCAAGTTCGTCCAACCTCCTCTCAAGTAGTTTTATTATTTTCAAATAGTCCTTGCCCAAGATCTTCCTCAGCTCCCACCCCTTTGCGCCCGGAAGGCGGTGATGCTGAAATAGTAGTAGCTGGGCGGCTTTCCTCAACTTTCTTGAGATCGTGCCCTCTTCACTCATTCTGCTCCCTCATTTTTCGTTTTCATAATTTCATTCAACGATTGCCATTTCTCATAGGTTATGGAAATAGGGACAGACTTTCCACCTTTTCTCTGAGTCTGTTTGGTCAGGGCCTCGATCATCATAGTCTCCTCCACTGGGTTGATTATAAGATTTGCAAAGCCGTTCGATATGATGAAGCTCAAGGCGTATGCCCTCAGGAGGGTCTCTTCGTATGTGTCTCTGATTACAAAGTGCCAGTAATCCACAGGCCCCCCCTCTGTGGCGCGCAACAGCTCCTCTTGCAACCTTCTCACCTCTTCATTAAAGGCTCGTTCTGAGAGGAACCTTAGCCTGATCAGCTCTGAAACTGTCAAGGTCTTTTCTTCTGGAAACTGTGTGGTTTCTAGCTCTTTCATCCTCTGAGAGAGCGGGAGGAGCACTCTCCAATAATCTAAAGCCTCCGACAGCCTCTTCGAAGTGAGCTGTTCAGCAGCTATAAGAGGGCGCCACGCGGCAAGGAAGGCAGAGGCCAAGGTCTCTTTGCTCAAGAGCTTTATCTTAACCTCTACGAGGAAAGGATCTATAAATAAACCAGATGCCCGCCTCTTGACCCAGTCGCTCTGCAACTTCACCATGAGAGATAGCTCCTTTATGGCTTCAGCGTCCATGAGCAGTTCGTCAAGCAGCTTCCACTGTGGCAAAAGTTTCTTGAGTACCTGAAGCTTTTGGGGTACGTCCACAAGAAACGGATCTTCTCCCTTTGCCCTTATGCTTTGGCACAGGTTTATTATTCTGGCCAGCTCTTCGTAGTATTCCTCCCTACGCGCTCGCTGCGGCAGCCTTGGCCACCTCCGATCTTCCATGAACGTTCTGGACCAGAATTATATTGGCAAATTCCCCTACTGCGCTGAGCTGACTCGGTGTGATCACAATGAACTGCACATCAGAGCTGTCATTCATGAAAGAGAAGAGCATCCTCATCATCGACTCTCTGTTGTTAGGATCCATGTGCACGTCGAACTCATCAACTGCCCTCACTGGTGACTTCAGATGGTCTTGAAGTGCAAGTAGGAACGCCATCGTTGCCACCGCCCTCTCCCCGCCGCTCTGTGAATACGCGTCAAGCAATACAGGGAATGACCCCCTGAAGCCAACCGTGATCTCTACGCCAGCCCTATCTGGGTCGTCCATGTTCAAGAGGCGTATGGCACCGGTTCCTCCAACCCTTCCCAGTACCGAGCGGTACGTAGGGTTTATCTCCTCGACTAGCTTCTCCATGACTCCTTTCCATACCCTCTTCCTCTCCTCTAGTTCTTCGATGGTCCTCCTACGATTCTCGCCTACAACCTTGGCCTTCTGCTTCAACTCGTTGTAGGTTTTGAGATAGGCTTGGTACATGGAGGGGGCATCTTCCGGCACATCGCCTAGGGATAGAAGGTGGGCGTTTACAAACTTTATCTCGTCCGAGATGTCCAAGAGCGCCCTATTTGTTTCAATCCGCTCTCCTGCCTTCTCCTTGAACTTCTCTGACTCAGATAGGGCAGTCCTGGCTTCCTGTAGAGAGGCATACAGTTCTTTTAGCTCCTTCTCTAGTTCGCCCTTGCGGTACCGCATCACGGCTTCGTCAACCCTCAGCTCCACATATTTCTTGACGGTCTCGTCCAGTTTTTCGTCGACTGATCCCAACTCCCTCAGTTCCGCGTCTCCCGGTACTCTATTCATGAGCAGGTTCCGGAACCTTTCCTTCAATAGAAGGTACTCGCCCCATAGATTCTTGGCCTCATCGCTTTTGCTATGGATCCCCCTCTCAATGACTTCAAGTTGGGACGACTTGAGACGTATCCTTTCTTCGATCTGCGCCACAGCGCGTTCGTTCTTCAATATCTGGGCCCATATCAACTCCCTCTCCAGATAGGACTTTCTCTCGAGGAGGGACTTCTTCTCGTTGTACTTGTCATTCAGCTCTTTCCAATAAGTCAAGGTTTGCTCGGCGCTGGCAAGAAGTTGCGAGGTTGCCTCCTCCTCCCCTAATATCCTGTTTAGCCTCTCCTCCGACTCGTAGATAGCCCGCCTGTACTGAGAGAAGCCAACTGCCTCCTCAACCATTCTTAGTTTTTCCTCGGGGGAGGTTATGGCAAACTCCTCTATCATGTTCTGGTGCATTATGATGAGCATGTTATCGGGATTCATCCCCACGCCCTTGAATAGCCTATTTATATCGAATTTGCTGACTTGCCTACCATTGATCTCGAACCAGTAGGTTCCGTCCTTCTTTAGGTACCTTGAGACTGAGATCAGGTCGTTATTTATGTAAGGAACCGGGCGCTTGCCATTC
>CAZQQB010000042.1:9795-10022 GCA_964595415.1 uncultured Nitrososphaerota archaeon
CACAGAGATGGCAATCAGAACCGAGGATTTTCCAGCCCCGTTAGGACCACATATTAAATTGAGACCGCGCCTGAGGGGCACCCTAGCGTACTCATATGACATGAAGTTCTCCAGAACCACCTCGAGGATCGTGAGCAGGACCATAATAATAACCCCTTAGGGCGCCTCAAATTCCACAAAGGAGACTTATAAGTCTCACTTTTACATAGAGACGACCTAAGGTCGTA
>CAZQQB010000043.1:0-9504 GCA_964595415.1 uncultured Nitrososphaerota archaeon
AACGCTTATTTCGTCAAAGATTAATGGTGCTCCGGCCGGGATTTGAACCCGGGTCACTGGCTCGAAAGGCCAGTATACTTGACCGGACTATACGACCGGAGCACTCGCCTTAAATTGTAAGAGATGCCTTTTTAATTTTTTTGAATTTTCCAACTCATAATCTAAAATCATTCTGCCATAAGATAAAAAACTTAATAGAGTCCACCCATATTCTTTTGTTGACAATGCGGGGGTCGCCAAGTCAGGTCAAAGGCGCAAGGCTTAGGACCTTGTGGCGAAGGCCTTCGTGGGTTCAAATCCCACTCCCCGCACCATTTCGTTTTACAAAAGCCAAATCAGTTTTTGGATAATTTTTGGATTTTTGGATTTTTGGATAATTTTTGGATAATAATTACTCAATATTTGATCAATTACTAAACCATCCCTGATTTTTTAATGCTTTTATATCCCGCATTAATGGCAAAGAGTGGCATAATTGACTTTTTCATGTGCTATTTTTCTTTTTCCGCACCATTCCTTTAAATCCGAAAAATACCAATACGATCATCGCAACTACTATTATTGACATGAAATAGTAGGTAGGTCCAGTTTCAGTTTCAAAAACGGGAAAGATGATGTAGGTTGACAGATTAAGCATAGTATGAAATATCAAAACCGCAAAGACGCTTCCACCAGTGTTGTTGTAGAGCCACGTGAACAAAATTGATACAAAAACAAAAAGAACAACGGTGCTTAGGAACATCGAGAGTCCAAGCTCATATTTAGATCCTAACCAATACATGAAGTTTAAAGGTAAATGCCAAACTGCCCAAATAAATCCCAGAACCACGCTGGAAACAAGAGCCGAATAACGCGCTTGGAGACGGGAAGCGCATAGCCTCTCCACCCGAATTCCTCTTGAAGAGGTCCCCCAAGAAAAAATATGTAAAAAAATTCCAAAGAATCAGCCATGGTTGAGATAATGCGGCAAGTTCAGGAGTTGCCCCCTGTTTAATAAAACTCCTAACATGGAGAAACCAGTGATGAGAGACCACAACAAAAAGCAGGAACATACCAAACTTTTCCAATTCTTGGATCAAATCCTCGCATCAATAACTCCTTAACTCCTCCATTGCCTTCATTAATATAATTGAGTAGTCATGTGGCTACAAATGGGCCAAACGGAGCCACATAAAGGTTTATGCCCCATATCTGTAATATCCGAAAAACCAAGATAATCCAAAAGCAATCAGTAAAAATAAAACCAAATCCCTGTTTTTAGCCTCTAGCATTTACGCCCACATCCCATCTCGTTTTTATTTAATTTGACTAATATTTTTATTTTTTGATTAGATAGGCATGATCCAGAATATCAAAAAACAAAATGGATTGCACATTTTTAATTAAATTATGCCAAAATTTACTGTTATATAAAAAAAGAAAAAATTATTTTTGCTACTTCTCTTTCTCCTCCTCGCCCTTGACACCCTTGGCTAAGCCCTTTCCTACACCTTTTGCTATACCGAAACCCTTCTTCAAACCTTTACCTACGATCTTTCCTGTCTTCTCAGCAACCTCTTCGGATTTGCCCTTCTTTTCCTCACTCACACTAATCACCTCTAATATTCTATCAGGTATATCTTAGTATGATGCACTTATTAATAATTTTTATCAGACCTCATTTGCCTACTTACAGATTTTACACTTACTAAACCTCATCCTCAGAGACGCCTTTTTTCTTTTTTGTTTTTCTTCTTCCTACCTGGTTTTTCCCCTTGCCGGAACTTTACTAGTACGTCCAATTGCATGATAAATTGAAATTCTTGTAACACTCTGCAATATACACTAAAAAAAGAAAAAATGATGGGATTGCTTTTTTATTTTAAAATTTCATTTCTTCTTTTTTTCTTTCTTCGGTTTCTCCTCCGGTTTCTGCTGCGGCTGAGCAGACAAGAAGGTATCGCCTCTTGGGGCGGTCAACCCCCAAATTTCTCAGATGCATTTTATTGATATATAAAAATTACGCAATTTGACTCGCCCAAGTCTGAAGGTCTGTATGATATCTTCGGTTCAAAGAAGCTCATCTTATATCCTACGCAGCTACGACTAATAACAGATTAATATCTCTACTCCCATATCTTTAGGGGGAGAAGATTATGGAGATAAAGGCCCTGGACGAGTCGATAAAGGAGATTATAGAGGGCTACAACAGGCGACCAAAGGGTTGGCAGTTCGTATCAGACTTGAGGGGCAACATCCTCGTTCTAGGGCCTGATACAGGCTACAGGATAAAGCTCATGATGATAAGCCCTGAGGAGAGTATTGGCGTGGGCGCGAAGATCTTCGACGTCGAGCCTATCAGGCGCTATATTGGCACGGGTCTTAATTCAGGTCTCAGGCCTTTAGATCACGACCTATCAAAAGCTCTGATCTCTGCGATATCAGAAAACCGTGTTAACAGTTCAACAATCCTAAAAAAAGTCCTAGAGATGGACCCCGTCCCCGTATATGAGCTCGAGAGGAGTGATGTTGGAGCAATCCTAAGCGGACCTTTCGTGACCCATCCAGACCTAAGGACTATCTCAAAGTCTCAGTCGGAACTGGATAACAAGCTCTCCGCTGAGCTTGACAAGATATTCAGGAACAAATGTCCGCTAAGGGCGAGCATCTACAGGTGATGTTGAGTGAGCGTCCAGAAATCAGGGGGTCATAACAAGCCTGAAAAGATAAGGCTCTACAAAAGCTCATCCTGCACCCGCTGCCCGATAGCCAAGTTCATCCTTCAAAGAGTCCTTTCAAGCAAGGGGCTGTCATACAACGACCTCGTCGAGGAGAGAGATGTTGATAAGGATCGAGACGCGATGGTCGATCTTCTTATGCATGATGCTATCAACACACCACTCCTTCTGATTGGAGAGAAGGCTCTTAGAGAGGAAGAAGCGCTTAAGGAGAACCTCGTGAGAGAGGCTCTCGATGACTGGATATCAAAGTCCAGCAGCCAGTGAGCCCTATGAGATGCAAAGATTGTGAGAAGTGGTACGGAGCAGAGGATGACGACTACGGTCCATGCAGCATAAAACACTCAAGGGGGGACAGGAGGTTTATCACGCATGGGACTCACGAATGCGACGAGGTCGAGAACCTTGAAAATACGGTTCGCTGATCGCAAGGACTTCAACCGTCTGCTCTCTCTCTCAGAGGAGGAGGGCTGGAATTACGAGATTGGCGACTTTCTGCTAATGGAGCGCTCTGGCTGTTCAAAGACCCTCGTCGCAGACACCGGCAACATCGTGGGCATGGTGACCGTGTTTGACTATGGCGATATCGGCTGGATCTCTAACCTTATTGTTGACAAAGCTTGGCGTGGCAGAGGCATCGGTAGGTCCCTGCTGATGGATGGCGTCCGATCACTGGGCAATAAGAAGACAATCGCACTCTTCTCCACACAGGAATCCTTGCCCTTTTACCTGAAGAGCGGTCTTAGCATCGAGGGGGAGTTCCATTTCATCAAATTTCTCGGTGAGCGGTGCAGTCTCGTAAGGAGTGGCGCTTGGAGCGATTCGATCGAGCTCATGGACAAGGACTGCTTTGGTTACAATAGAAGAAAGTTGCTCAGACTCTTGGCAGATTCTGGCTCAATTGTCTACCCTGATCATGGAGAAGGTTTTGCGATCCTCCGCCCTGGCGCGAGAGAGAGTACAGTCGGTCCCGTTATATCTTATGATGATGATTTGCTCTACTCTGCTTTGGGTGCCTTGGGCGCTGGGTCGACCGCCGTAACCCCCCACCCCAACCAAGAGTACGCAGAAACTCTATTCAAAGTGACTTTGATGTATCTAGGGGAGAAACCCCGCATCGACTACAGGAGGGCACAGGCATTCGCAGGGCTCGAGTATGGGTGATACGATGAAAATATTCAACACTCGGACTGGCGCAAAGGAAGAATTCATTCCGCAGGATCCCTTCGAGATCAAAGCTTACGTATGTGGTCCAACGGTTTATGACCTATGTCATGTCGGTCATGCCCGGACATACACCAATTTCGATGTCCTGAAGAGATACCTGGCCTCCTTAGGCTACAAAATTATTCATATTCAGAACTTTACGGACATAGATGAGAAGATCGATCAGAGGGCAAAAAAGGAAGGCATCTCCCCTCGCGAAGTTGCAGAGTGCTTTATAAGAGAATACTTCTTTGACATGGACTCCCTCAATGTGACTCGCGCCACGAGATACACAAAGGCGTCGGAATATGTTCCCAAGATCATAAAAATAACCGAAGAGCTCTTGAAGCTTGGCTATGCATACAGATCAGGCGACACGATTTACTTTGCCGTAGAAGATGCGGGCGGTTTCGGTGAGCTGGTGAGAGATCTTAAGGGCGCCATAGTGGATGAGATAAGGACATCTGGAAAGAAAAGTCCCTTCGACTTTGTGTTGTGGAAGGTTACCGGTGAGGGCTTTGATAGCCCATTCGGCAGGGGCGTGCCAGGGTGGCACACCGAATGCGTTACCATGTCCATGGACAACTTGGGAGAGGTATTGGACATCCACTGGGGTGGCAAGGACCTCATATACCCCCACCACGAGTGTGAGGCCCTTATCGCAAGAGCCCTCACCGGTAAGAGGTATGTCAGGTACTGGGTTCACAATGAATTTGTCCTGCTGAAAGGCGAAAAAATGTCAAAGTCTTCAGGAGGCAGAACATACGTACGAGAGGTTTTGAAGAAATACCCGGCCGAAGTGCTGAGGACATGGATACTAAGTTCCAACTACCGAGTAAAGATCGAGTTCTCGGAAGAGTCGCTCAAAGATGCCCAAGTCCTCTACGAGAAGATACGCAGGGCTGCTGCCAAAACCAAAGGCAATGAAGAGATGGGGCAATGCGCTAAGGATTATGCCGAACTCTTCATATCTGCCCTGGATGATGATCTCGAAACAGGACAAGCCCTTTCAACCGTAGAGGAGCTTTCTGACCGCGTCTTGGAAGGGAGAGTCGAAGGAGCCTGGCGAATATTTTCCTTGGTTGAGACCATACTTGGAATCAGGATCCGTACCATTCAGTGAAAGACGCAAACCCCATGTTATAAAATCAAACAAAAAAGTAAAATTTCCAATAATGTTGAAATATAGAACGTTAAAGCATATGACTTAATGCAACCTAATTATCCTCTAAAGAACTGCCCTCAGCCTTCTTATCAGCCAATCCCTGTCCAATGCAGTGAGCAGCGGCGCCAGTCTCGGTCCTCTCTCTGCACCCAGGAGTATTAGGTAAACCAAGCCGAAAGCCTTTCCAACTTCAAGACCGACAGACCTTGCGGAGCTAAATATCTCATTCTGCAGCTCAGCCTCGGGCAGATCCCTCTCAACCAAAGATATTACCCTCTCGATGAAAGAGCGCTCAATATCGTTGCCAGGTCTATAGGCTGGCAGCTCCATTGATATTTTAAACTTCATTTGGGGAGGAGCGTAAGACTCCACCCAGTTCTTCGCTATTCTCAATCTTAGCTCAGAATCAGACCTGTCCCTTTCCGAAGGTTCAGTCCCCCCAGCGAGCTTACTCAGATACTCCATGGTCTTCTTTAAAATCTTCTCCCATCCAAACAGCGGCTCAAGCTGGACAATGATCGCACAGAACCTGTACGGGAGGCGCACAGGTGCAGTCTCGGGCACATGACCTACAACGCACAACTCATAAAGATCCTTGTAATACTGGAGGTCCTCGCCGGATGGTGGAGACTCGGCGCCGAAGTATATGCGCTCCAGCCTGTCGAACCCATCAACAATGTCAGGGATCCTCTCTGGTAGGAAGGCTATGTGCCTCATGAGATCTGCGTTGAGTATCATGTACCTCATACACTCGGGAGGGGCTATCCTAAGCCATTCGTGGGGTGTGAAAGTTATCCCCTTGTGGGTCTTCATGGCATGCTCGCCAAGGGTGAGCCACTCATACGGTACCTTGAGAGGTCCCTTAAATCCAAATATCTTAGAGCAGACCTCTAATCCCATGTCGTAAGCCCCGTCCTTTACGCAGTGGTCCTTCCCGGCAGGCTCGCAAGATACCTTGAATATCGCCCACTTGGCAGCCCAATCCACCCTCCAGCTCAACTTTAAATCCAAGTCAGATATTTTGCCCTGCCCTTCATAACCACAGCTTGCGCACTTGTAGCCCGCAAAATCTTCGTCGAGGTTCCACCAATCCAATCGGTTCGGCGCAACCTCTTCCTTCTTAGACGCTATCCTCCCACACCGCTCGCAGACAACCATTACAGGGTTCCATCCATCTCCACGATCTTCCTCACCACTCTCATTCTGAACGTACTTCCTCCTTATCGTCCTTAACTCATCCAGCTTTCTAAGAACAGTCCTGATGGCGTCCTTCATTTCCTTACTTTTGTAAAGCTCGTGCGAATATACAATGTTTGGGTAAACGCCGAGCCTCTCTTGGCAAGCGTTGAACTCCTCCGCAAAGTGTTTTGCGTAACTCTCATGACAAGAGTACGGGTCTGGCACAGAAGAGAGGGGCTTGCCTATGTGCTCATCAAACCCTTTTGGAATCTCTATCCCTGCGGGTATTGACTTTAGCGGGTCGTATGAGTCTATAATGAAGTTGAAGGTCGATTCGTAGCCCCTCCTCCTTAGCTCTATCTGGATCGCGCTGCATATGAACTGCTCCCGCTCAGCCCCTATGTGTATCGGTCCGGACGGTGTCTTACCTGTGTGTATGACTATGTTCTGGTCCCTTCTCTCAAGTATCTCCTTCACGATCTTCCTTATCCAGTGCCCTTCACACATGGCCTCTACCTCTCCCTCTGCCGCTTCCTCTGCCTGTACATGATCCTCACCCTCATATAATCTTAGCAAAACGCCTCCTTACCTCTTCACAGCCTCCCTCTTTCTTGGCTAGAATAATCTCGTAAGGGGAAACCTCCTTGGGCAGTGTTACAACCTCCCTCATCAGGCACTCTCTAATTATTTCCTTGGCTGCAAAAAGCACCTTGTCGTTTATCTCTGCATCGGTCCTGTCTGCCATGTGCACCAGCAATGCTTCTATTGTCCTTGGCTCTATGGGTCCGTTGTCGCCATGATGTGCCACCACCGCATGAATCACATCCAAAGGAAACTTCCTGGCATAAAGCTCCCCAATAATCAGCGACAGGTGGTCCAGCCGCTCTCCGAGCTTTGATCTAACATACTTTCCAGGATAAACCTCTGTGTAGGTCAGGTGCTTGAAAAGATCATGCAAAAGGGAGGCTGCTACCACAATGTCCTTATTAATCTTGACCTTGTACATCTCTTCCAATATATCGGAAAGGCTCAGGGCGAGCTTGGTTGTTGCTATTGTGTGAATCACAAGCCCTTTTTGGTATGAGTGATGCCTCCTCTTGCTCGCTGGTGAATCCTTCAGATCTGTGAATTTTTCAGGGGGTTCTAGAAAAGTGAGTGCGGGGTTTTTGAGCAGTTCTATTACCTTTTCCCTCAGTTCAGAATCGTTGATCTTTTGGGCTAGGTTTATGAGGGGATCATCCTTCATCTACATTACCTTTCTTAAAAGAAACATAGCAAATATATTTAAGTTTAGATACCGACGTTGATTTTTCGGTCAATTTTTGCAAACGACAAAGTTAAAGGTAAGTTCGTTAAAGAAATACTCCGAGCGGGGATTCCCAAGCCAGGTCAAAGGGGTAGGACTGAGAGGAACAACCTTCCCAGCAAGCTCCTATGGCGTAGGCCTTCGTGGGTTCAAATCCCACTCCCCGCACCAAAACTTATTTGTTGAGGTAGCCTCCTCCTCTTCTTACTCAGAAGACATTTAAGGAACGATTTGATTTGAGATAACGAAATGATAAAAAACCATTACCATGTGTCAAATCGACTCGCACAGCTGGAAAGATACGGATTTTAGTCGTGGAAGGTGCAAAACTCACATAATCTCATTATTATCTTCCATCAGAGCGCCGATATCCTTTCCGCATCCACCTCCGTCACGAACTTTAGGGGCTTAAACCCTGCTGGTCTCACCCCTTTAGGATAGTAGTTTGCCACCTCCTCACCCTCCCTTGTCAGGGCGGCCACATCGTTCCTCGACAGCAGGCCTATATCGAACTTCCTGAGCCCGCACAACAATTGCCTGATCCCCGTGGCTAACCTGTCCTCTAGATATGTATAAACTCCAATAGCCCCGGTATCTAGAAACTTATTGTAGTCTTGCCCATACATCTCCTTTAACCTCTTTGCGGTGACGAATAGCCCCTCTATGGCTATCCTTGGATCCTGACCTTTTACCGGGTCCGGTCTCGGCATCTGATTGTCTTCAAAAGCAAAATTTACCCGCCTTCCCTCCCTCATCTGCTTAACGAGGGTCTTTGCTACCATTACCGCCGCAAGTGGCGCCCTCGACATACCTATGCCTTTTACATATGGTGCGCCCAAAGCTAAGGCCTTGACTATATGGTCTTCCAGAGTTATGCCTCCGGCTATCACCAATGGGGGTGTAACCAGCATCCTCTCATATTCGAAAAAGCAACAGAGCCCGTGGATTAGAGACTCAAGGTAGTACGTTGGTATCCCCCACTCGTTCATCATCCTCCACGGACTCATCCCAGTCCCTCCGCCAGCACCATCAAAAGTCATAAAGCTGAGATCCATCATCGCCCCTAACCTAAGCGCATATGCGATATCAAAAGGTCTATACGGTCCATCCTTAAATGAAACATGCCTTACTCCCATACTCCTCAGTCTGTCCACGAGCTCGACGAACCCTTCCTTTGTAAACTGAGGAGTCTTGGAGTGCCTCTCGAAAAATCTGAGCATTCCCGACCTGTATGCTTCCTGAACGGAATTATCCTCAGGATCAGGGTATACAAAGTAGCCCCTTCTTTTGAGCTCTAGCGCCTTATCCAAACTTTCTACCTTCACCTCTCCCCCGATGTCTTTAGCTCCCTGCCCCCTCTTGATCTCGATTAGGTTTACCTCAAGCTTTGATGTAACATACTCACCAACCCCGAACTCTGCATCATGAGGGTTGATCTGCACTCCTATCTCGCCGTAACCATCATACCACTCCCTGAAGGTCCTGATCCTGAACTCCATATCAGGCGAACTTAAAACCTTGTTATTGATGAAGTCCCAATCTGCCTCGAGGTCCATACCACAGACATTCTCGCCCACGACAATTACGCACCCTGATAAAGCCGCCCCGACTGCTAGCCCCTCCCAGTTCCTCTTGGCCACCTCTGTTGAGCCCATCGCCGATATTACTATGGGATTTCTCAGCCTTATTCCTCCCAGTTTTGTCTCTATACTGACTTTAGGGAAGATGGTCTCATCCCCGATCTCAATCCCCTCAGTGTTTAGGGTCTCCCCCAGAATTGTTAAATGGGAGAAGTCTACGGGATAGTCCTTCTGTGAGGCGGCCGTGGACCTTCCAAATGGCTGGGGATAAATTACCTCCCTGCCACGGTAGGCTGACCTGCCCACCTCACACAGCCCGGGGCACCCCTCTTCACATACCACGCACATGCC
>CAZQQB010000044.1:0-2921 GCA_964595415.1 uncultured Nitrososphaerota archaeon
GTCCAGCTGGATGTGGAGGACGCGGCTCGCTACGGCATATTCTACACCGACGAGAAGGGGCAGAAGAGGGGTTGCATAATCCTACACAGCTCCTTGGGATCGATCGAGCGCTGGATGGGCGCGATCCTTGACCAAGCTGCAAAAGACCAGATGGCTGGCAAAACGCCAAAGCTGCCTGTATGGCTCAGCCCAATCCAGGTCAGGGTAATCCCCGTAAACGCGAACTTCGTCAAATTCGCGGTGGATCTGGCATCAAAGCTCTCCCAAGCCTCGATCCGCGCCGACGTCGACGACAGGGACGAGTCTGTTGCGAAGAAGATAAGGGAGGCAGAGATGGAATGGATCCCGTTCATTGTAGTTGTCGGCGAGAAAGAGGTCTCTTCAGGCGAGTTGCCCGTCAGGGTTCGGGGCGACGATATGCGGAGGACAACGACTGATGGCTTAATCTCCATGGTTAGGGAGAAGATCGGACCAAGGCCGACGGTGCCGTCATACCTTCCTCTGCTCCAGTCTTTGAGGCCCCGCTTCGCATGAGCGATGGGTATTTAACGGGGTACTTCTCAAAAATCCAGAGGTGCATAATATGAAAGTCGAGGGAATCATCGCTGTTACGGCCGACTGGGAGAGACGGAGCCAATACGCCCTCCAGGTCTGTGAGGCGGTCTCCAAAGCCACAAACATCCCACTTGAGGTCAGGAAGGAGGACTATGATTTCCTAATCAAATACGGCGAGAAGGACGAGTTTGGCGGCGTGGACATCCCACAGATCTTTATCAAGCTTGAGAAGGGAGCGATTAAGCACGTGATGACCAAGATCCCTGACAACGAAAAGGGTATGCCTGACATAGAGAAGGGCATAAAAATGTTGACAGAAAGCATTTCAAGAGCATGAGGGAGTGGAATTGTCGGTTAAAGATATCTTAGTGGTTAGGTCAAAAGAAGGCACCCTCGTCTCAAAATCAAGGGTCCCTGGCACCCTCATGGAAGCCGTAAAGAAACAGGTCTTGGAAGCCCTCTCGATCTGGGACGCCGAAAGGGCAGACTTTACCGTCATAAGGGACCCCCAGTATCCGGTCTCTGTAAAACTCCCAATAACAAAGGATCAATACGACCTATACTCCAAATTCCACATGTCCAGAACATCGGACGGCAGCGTCGTATTCCACATACCTGTTTATATTATCTCCTTCGACAACGAATACAAGGACGACAACTACATCGACAAAGAAGTTTTTGTTGTTGCACCAGCCCTCGACCAAAAAGTGGAGGACGCAGTAGTGGAGCTGGCCGTGGAGTCAACTAAGCTTGCGCCTGAAGAGGGAGAGGAAGACGAGGACCTAGAATGAACTGATCCATTTGTAATAAATAAATGAAGAATTATTTTGAAATGACTTTACCAAAACAGCGCGGAAACACCCTTTAAGCGAGAAGATGCGCCGCCCAAAAACCAATTTTAAGGGCTCACCACTGTAGCGGCGTCTTCACTCTTCCGAGCTTTGCCCCCCGATCATTGCCCAATTTTTCTCCGTAAAAACCATTTATTATTGCTTTCGCCAATTAGGTGGGCTCAATTAGCCCGGTTCTTCATCTGCTGGTCCGGACCCGAATTCCCAATCATCGCCCAAATCTGTCTCCTCATGCTGAGAAAATAAATGTTGCGCCAAAGTTTGATGCCAAATAAATGCCAAATAAATGCAAATAATGACGAATAAATCCTAACAAATTCAAAGCCATAAATTAGGAAAAAAGAAAAACCAGAAAATCCCCACTCAGACCTGATCGAATTCCAGTAGGAGTGTTTTTGCTGGCGTCCAGAGCATCAACCTTTTGAGGGCTTTCATACGATCTATAACAGACAAGAAAATGAAAGGTGTTTATGTCCTCATCCTCCATCTAACACGGGGCTTGTCACTTAATATTGGTGACAAGCTATTCTCCCTAAAGCCAGGAGAATACGTCTATGTCGGCTCTGCCTTTGGTCTTGGCGGGGTGGCTGGTAGGCTGAACAGGCACATTAGAACCTTCACTGGGCATACTACAAAAAAGCACTGGCACATCGACTACCTCCTGTCCCTCTCCACATCCCTCACCACAGTCTATGCCAATTCTTCCGAGCGGTTAGAGTGCACACTCGTGCGTTTACTACAAGGTACAGGATCTGTTGTGATTAAGGGCTTCGGCAACACGGATTGCAAGTCGGGATGCGACGGGCACCTCGTCTTCATGTTTGATATGGAACCGGATAAGGTTATTTCTAGAACCATTGCGGCTTTTCACAGGCTCGGTCTTGAAGAAAATGTAGAGGCGGTTCCAAGAGATTGAAGGTGATCTTTTCCACAATTTAAATTGATGGTCTTCTACATAATCCGTATAAAATCCTCATCATGTCAATTTATACCAACTAAATCAAAAATGAACTTTTTTACTGCACATCCATGGCGAATGAGACCGAATGAAACGACTATGAACTATTTTATTTTCCAAGCCCTATGTCATCCCAGAACACTCGACACTATCCTGAAGATGAAATCCCCGGCGACAAAATACAGAACGAACCCCGCCAGCAAAAACACGATCATCGGTATCGCAGGCGTCGCCCACACATACACGTATCCGCTAGTCGCACACACTCTATTCATGCGTGTCTCATCATCATCGTTATCATCAACCCTGTGTATGAACCTCAGCTCTCGACGGCCGTCTTCCGTAACCATCTCCATCAGGTTGAAATGTACCGAGTTTGCCGTGACGGCTTTTACTCTTACGCCCGTCAAAACGGCTACAAACTTTTCCCACCTGCTCACGACCAGCCCGGAGAAAAGATCTCTGCCCTTCATCCAAGATAACACGTTCCAAAAGAGGCACACAACTATGAGCGACAGGGATAGGAGGATCCCGTTGCCAAGGACTGTGATGGGAAA
>CAZQQB010000044.1:2931-4683 GCA_964595415.1 uncultured Nitrososphaerota archaeon
TACATGCCCGTACGGAGGTAAAGGGAGTGTTACCGCTATCGCCGCCAACGCTTTTGCGTCCGCCCCACCATAAAGACCTGCATAATAGATCCCAAAAGCGAGAGCCGCCGAGAGTAACACACTAAGGCCCGCCAATAGGTAGGGATAGCCAGGGATCACGATGATCTCGACAATCGTTAACACAGCCCCGACGGGTATCGCAAACAGCCAAACGCTGTCGCTCACCTCCCTGCTCCGAATGTCCTGCATCGAAGCCACAAGTAGCACTCCACCCACCAGAAGCAATTTGAAGGCGGTTATGATCTCGAACAACTACACCATCTCAATCATTCATTGGAGTTTTTATTCAAACCGCCTAAAAAGATTAAGCCATCCTTTCATCAAGCCATCCTTTCAAAGATCTTTTCTTATTGCCCCTTCATACCCCTTAATTCCGTCTACCTGCACAGATTTACAAAGTTCTTCAGGATGTCCTTGCCCCTCGGAGTATCCGCCACCTCCACATGAAACTGGACTCCATATATCTGCCTATCCGTGTGCTTCAGCGCCTCCACATCGCAGCAGCAACTCTTCGCGAGGATCTTAAACTTCCCCCCGTCCACTTTAACCTCATCATTGTGCGAGGCCCAAGCTACAAACTCCTTGCCCACACCTTGGAATATATCATCTGCCTCCAGAACCCTTATCACTGTCTTTCCATACTCTGGCTTCCTGCCCTTCACAACCCGCCCTCCTAGAATCTTCCCTATGAGCTGGTGGGAGAGGCATATCCCAAGCATAGGGAACCACCCCTCCTCAATTATAGACGGCAAATTCCCGAACCTCTCCAGTCCATCGTTAACACTGTGCGGTCCTCCCCCCATCACCAACCCGTCCACATCCAACTCCTCCAGCGTCACCTTGGGGAGAACCATCCAGCTCTCTACGCCGAGCTCCCTCAGGGCCCTCACTATCAGGTGGTTGTACTGCCCACCCAGGAAAACAACCGGTATTTGCATCAAGACCACTTTCGCTCATTCATACTCAACGGTCGCCGGCGGCTTCGATGTTATATCGTAGCAGACAGTTGAGACCCCATCAATCTTCAATATCTCATCAGAGAGCCTCCTCAACACCACGAATGGCACGCGGTACGGCTTTGCAGTCATAAAGTCTCTCGTCTCCACGGCCCTTACCAAGACCGCGTATCTGCCGCCCTCCCTGCCACTCCCTCCTACCCTGTAGACTGCCCTGACTACATCCCTGTCTTCATGAATTATCCTTTTTGGCAATCCGAAGAGCTCATTTGGCTCCTTTTCACCTCCGCTCACTACCGCTATCTTGCCATATGCCCTGTTGTCCCCCTTTACGCCAGTCGCTTTGCACTTGAAGTACTCCACTCTCCCATCAGGCAATATGCCCTGTATTACGCGCTGAACCCGTTCGCCCGCCCTTTTCCTCTCGTCCTCCACGACTGCTGCGAAGTACTGCTTTGGAGGCTTCTCCAGACTCCCAAAGACCCTTTCAACTGCAGAGGTTGACTTCCTGAGAACCTCCATCTTATCCTCACGTACCTCCCCTATGCACCTAACTAGCAGTCCAGGACCCGGAAACGGCTGCCTCTCAGAGGTCTCCAAACTAACGCCTAGTTGCCTTGCGGCCTTCCTAACCTGATCCTTGTAGAGGTCTAGGAGCGGCTCCAGAAGCCTGAAACCGTATCTCTTCATAGTATCAAAACCCAGCTGCTCGAGGACGTTGTGCTGGGTCTTTATG
>CAZQQB010000044.1:4693-9469 GCA_964595415.1 uncultured Nitrososphaerota archaeon
GGGCGCTATCGTCCCTTGGATCAGGACATCGCAACCCTCCCTCCTCGCCTCCTCTCCTAGTATCGAGTAGAAGGTCTCCCTAAAGGCTACCCTCTTATCCTCGGCGTCATCCTTCCCCCTGAGCGCCTCCATGAACCTCTCCTTCACGCGCAATACTCTGATGGGGAGTCCAAGGTTCCCGAGCATCATGCTCACCTCTTGGACCTCTCCTTCCCTCATAAAACCGGTATCCATAAAGAAGCATACGAGCCTCCCTCCCAGAGCCCTATGCGCCAGAACAGCACATGTCGTGCTATCCACCCCGCCAGAGGTCGCTATGGCCGCCCTAGACCCTCCCACAATCTCCCTTATCTCCCTGATCTTCTCCTCGACAAAAATGGACGGAACAAATGCCTTTGAGTGTATACTGTGTGCCCCCAGAGACATACTCTTCAGCAAACTTAATTTTAAACGTAACTATAGATACCATAACAAGGTGGAAGAATGCTTAACAAGGTGAAGGCGAGACTAACAGCAGCCCTGAAGCCCATCGCCGCCTCCTTGGCCTCTCTCGGCCTCTCCCCGAACCACGTGACAATAATCGGCCTCTCCGTTTCCGTAATCTCGGCATATGCGTTCTTTTCGACAAACGCGCTGTTGGGAGGAGCCCTTCTGCTCCTCGCGGGGCTATTCGACGTTCTGGACGGCGCAGTTGCAAGGCTCTCCGGAAATGTTACAAAGTGGGGTGGTGTCTTGGACTCCGCGCTCGACAGGTACTCCGACCTCATTGTGATCTCGGGAATAATCCTTGGCGGTCTGTGCGACACAATCTGGGGACTCCTGTCCATAATGGGTTCGGTCATGGTCAGCTACGTCAGGACAAGGGGCGAGCTCGAAGGCGTGAAGCTATCCTCCGTGGGACTGATGGAGAGGGCAGAGAGGATGGTACTCATCGCCGTCTCGGCGCTGGTCGGTTACACATGGGCGGGGATAATTGTCCTTGCAATCCTAACAAACCTAACGGTCGCCCAGCGCCTAATCCATGTCAGGTCGTCCCTCCGCCGACTCTAGTAGCCGGAGGGTACGCCTAAGAACTTCTTTTCCCTCCTCCAGCGTCTTGATTCCCTTATCGGTTAAGGAGTAGTACTTTCTCATGACCTTGTCCGAGCCGCCCCTCTCTGCGCTCCCCCTTACGAGCCCTTCCCTCTCCAATCTGTACAGCACCACATACGCGGTAATGGTAGCGGGCTCGAAACCGAACCTCTCCTTTATCTTCTCCCTTATCTCGTAAGCATAGAGCGCCCTCTCCCGGAGCAGGTGGAGTATGTAGATCCAGAGGTTCTCCCTCGTTATCTTCTCCTGGAGTCTTCTGAGCGCCACACCCATTCCTCAACTAAACATTTGGTCGAGCTCATTATTTATAATCACTATACAGTGGCTCGCCAAGTACGAGAACGGACCTAGGCTGACCCTCTTCGCGCCCACCTCGTCCAGAACCCTTTCGCCCTTTTCATCTATGCCCTTCTGGTCGCCCAGCACAAATACAGGGTCCCTCCCAAATTCCACCTTGCTGAGCTCCAACCCTTCTTCATGTAGGTAGAAAAGGTTCCCCTTGGTTCTTTCTTGGATCACCCTCTCGAAACCCTTCCTCTCTACCCTTACTCCTTGGGGCGCCACCCCGGATAGCGCCTCGTACAGAACCTTTGCAGCCCTTACCTCGCTCAAAAGCCTTTCACCAAACTCACTCCCATCGATGGTGACCCTAACTGGGGGGTTCGGTGGTCCTTCCAACACAATTGAGAAAACAACATCTTTCCTCGAACCGGCATACGTCGTAAATGCAGCGACAATGCATCTAGCTATAAGGTCCATTCTGCCACCGGTACTCGCCAGAGATTTCAGAGAAAAGTCTGGGGCCGTGCGCCCCTCAGAGGCCTTCAGAATAAAAGTCCTGGGCAAAATCTTCTACCCTATTGCCTTCTACCCTAAGGGTCTGTTTAACTTCCTCTCGTCCTTTGCCCTAACCTTGACAACCCTCTGGAATATGGCGCACGATACGCAGTAATACTTGGTGACAACCCTCTTGTAGATCTGGGCACCCTGTTTGGCAAGCTCTTTCGCCAGCTGGGGGTCTATTATAGATACCGGTTTCGTGACCTTTATCGCCTTGTCCCTTGGAACCCATGCCCCACAACCGTCACACTGGATCCTTGACGACTTTCCCTTGTCGCCCTTGCTCCTTCCCCTGCTCTTCCTCTTCTTTGGCATTTTAGATCCTCCATCATATCAAGTGGTTAGACAAATTGCTTATTAAAGCTATTTATCTTAGCATCGCAAGAATGGTCCGTTCGGGAGCCTGCATTTCGCCAACGTACTGCCCTGTCCTTAAAATACAGTTCTCTCCCTCTTTACGATAAGTACGTCACAGGGTGCATTCCTGATCACATACTCTGCTGTGCTCGAGAGCAATTGCCTCTTTATCCCCGCCTCGCCAAGACTCCCCAGGACTATCAGATCCGCTTCGAGTCTGATCGCTGCTTTCACAATGGCAGGGCCTGGTTTGTCCTCCACAATCCTCCAATCAAACTCCAGTCCGGACGATCTCACGATCTCTTCAGCCCTCTTTATTAGCTCCTGCCCCTCCTTTATCAAGATCTCATCATGGCGTGGCACCGGGTGTACGCACGCAACTTTTGAATTATAGATTTTTCCGATGTTGATGGCCTCCAAGAGTGCCTGCTCACTTATTGGCGATGCGTCGAAGAGTACCAAAATCTGCCCTATCAATGACCTGCACCTTTATTTAACAGTGTCATCGGAAATACTTAACATTAATCTTCGGGGATCTCCATGGACCAACTCCAGCTTCAAGTACTCCTTATATTCATAATCGTTTATGCCCTCATAGTGGTCAGGAGGATCGGAAGGTTCAAGGTAGAAGTCTGGACCGCAATGCTCCTCGGTGCCATGGCCCTCATAGGTTCTGGTGCCCTCACTTTACAAAGCGCTTTTTCTGCAATCAATATGGACGTCCTGCTCTTCCTCTTTGGCATGTTTTTGCTCGTCGAGATCATGGGTCAGGTCGGTCTTCTTCAGTACACCACCGCGAACCTCATAAGGATGGCCAAAACGCCCTCGCGGCTACTCCTAATCGTGATTTTTCTCGTTGGCTTAGCCTCCGCATTCTTGGTAAACGATGCCGTGGTGCTCTTCACTACGCCTATTGTGCTAGCTGCATGCACCTTGGCAAAAATCAGAAAGACTCCATACCTGATCGCGGTTGCCCTGTCCTCTAACATAGGCAGCGCCCTCACTCCCATAGGCAACCCTCAAAATGTCCTGATAAAAATGGAGTCAGGGATTGGCTTCTTCTACTTCCTTGAGCGGATGACCGTCCCCGTCATATTCGGGCTCCTCTTGGAGTATTTGGTCCTTAAAGCCCTTTACAGTAAAGATCTTAGAGAGTTCGCGGGCGATATAGGCAAAGTCCGCTCCCCTCTAAAAAACAGGACGACCTCAATCGCTTTGGGCTCCATAGCGCTTGTAACAATACTCTGCTTCATGCTCTCAGACTTCATTGGCTGGTCTATATCCTTGGTCGCAGGGGTCGGGGCGACAGCGGCCCTGCTCATAAGTCCCGACAGGAGGGATGCCCTGAGAAAGGTTGATTGGGGTAGCCTCGTCTTCTTTGCCTCCATGTTTATTGTCATGTACGCCGTGGGCAAGAGTGGTCTGCTGGAGGGAATTATTCGGCCCTTCCAAAGTGCCCTTTTCTCTGGGGGGGCGGCATCCCTCCTGTCCATATTCTCCGTCAGTCTAGTAATAAGCCAAATTACGTCAAACGTTCCCTTTGTTGCGCTGATGCTGCCGCTCTTTAAGTGGAGTGGCGCCTCTCAAGAGGAATGGCTAGCCCTTGCCGCTGGCAGCACCCTTGCAGGCAACTTGACATTGCTAGGAGCTGCCGCCAACATCATCGTCCTAGAGGCTGCCGAGAGTAGAGGGGAGACTTTTTCCTTCCTCGAATTCATTAAAGCCGGTGTCCCCACCACGTTGGCGACCTCAGCACTATGTCTCGCCTTCCTATCAATAATTTGACATCATCCTGCGCTCTTAATAATGCGATAGAGATTTAAACGCAGCCATGAAAATAGCCCATAGGGTATACGATTCTATGAGACCCTTGAGGCGCAGCCCTTTCACATTTGAATTTGTGAGGTCAAACGTACGCCTTTTTTCATGTGGAGATCTGACCTCGGCCATCTTTTTAATAACAACTCGTGAACGTTTATCAGAAAACGGGAGGCTTGAAATTGGCGATTAGTTATAAAGGGAGAGCCTTGGAACTGGTTAGCAAATACGACATCAAGTTAGGAGATAGAGTACTTGTAAGGACCGAAAAAGGATCATTTTCTGGGATACTCATGCCAAGATCCGAGCTGGACGACGACACACACATCGTATTGAAGCTCGACGACGGGTACAACTTAGGCATCTCAATCGATTCTATACAAATCGAAAAACTCCCGCAGGAGGAGGTTGCCCCAGCCTCACAAGTCGCCCCCATCTCTCGACCCGGACTGCCTAAGGTATCCATCATAAGCACGGGCGGAACCATAGCTAGCAGAGTCGACTACAAGACAGGAGCCGTGAGCCCCGCCTTAACCGCCCAAGACCTCTACCAATCAGTCCCAGAGCTCGGTGAGTTAGCAGACATCAGAACCGAGATCCTATTCAGCCTCCTGAGCGAGAACATCGTGCCCGAAAACTGGACCGCTATGGCCCGGAGCATCCAGAGGC
>CAZQQB010000045.1:0-9430 GCA_964595415.1 uncultured Nitrososphaerota archaeon
CGCAGTAAATTAGCCGGCGAGTAGGATATGCGGCCATGCAGCCCCAAGCTCTCCCCATTATCTAAAGTAGGGGCTCCCATGTATGTTAGGCCGCAGGTAGTCATTAATCCCCCTGGAAAGCCGCGGAGCCATCCGAGTCCTTTCGATTCGTAGAAACCGGGTGCAACTATACCAGTAGGGCTAATCCAGCTTAACGGTACTCCTTTATATTCCGCATTCACTATATCCATACCTCGGTCTATGGCCACTAGAAAATTTAGGTCTCCGTTTCTGACTATAGCAACTTTGACACCGCGTTCAAAACCGTTAGAAAATTCCACTATTTTTACCCCAGCAATCTGCTCCATGCTACCGACTCGTTTAAGAATTTCATCTCTCCCTAAATCTCGCTCATAAAGATAGACCATGCTGATAAACTTCTCTCACTTTACTAATAAATCTTTGTATCTCTAAAATCTTATTTTAAGCAATTATTTGGAATGCCTTCATGTTAAATATATTAGGTAAAACATTATTGCAAGCCAAATAAGGAGGCTTATAACTATAGTTCTACTGGACAGGAGTCTTCTTATAATTCCAGTCTCTTCGCTTTTTTTAAAAATCGAAATGAACTGCAATACTATTAGCGTTATTATCGGAATCGTGAAAGGTAGAAGACCATCTGCATACGACGAGTGAAAAGTATAGAGGGAATAAGAGATTATTATTAAGGTTGAGAAGACAGTGATCGCTTGATCTATAAGAGTCATGTCATAATGCTTAAACGATTTTCTATGATGTTCAGGTTTATTTAAAGTGGTTAATTCCTCCCTCCTTTTCGATAATACAAAGAGCATAGAAATGTAGAAGACACCAATCAACAGCCATGGTGAAATATATACATTAACTATTTCGCCTCCTGCTAGTGACCTAATGATATAATTAAGAGATATACTAAGCAAGTCTAGCCATGCTACGTCCCTTAAGAAAAAAGTGTAGGTGATCGAGTTTAGGAATAAGGAAATGCACAGTATTAGAAAGGGAACGCTTATCACGTGTGAGATGAGGAAAGAAAAAACCAGTAAGATAATCGAGAAGATTATGGCTGAAACCTTACTCATTTTCCCACTAGCAACAGGCCTATATTTTTTCCTAGGATGATGAGCATCTTGAACAGCATCTTTAATATCATTAATTACGTAGCAAGCACTAGAGGTCGCAGACAGGGCTAGAAATCCCAATAACAGGTTAGGATAATAGACTGGGAATAGAAGCTTTCCGCCGAAGAACGGTGCAAGCAGTATAAGCAAATTCTTATACCAGTCCAGAATCCTCGCCTCTGTTAAAAAATCCTTTACTTTCGCCATTTTCCGGATAACTTCCTCAATATCGGCAAGGTCATGCCGGAGATCAAAAGACAGAGAAACACTGCCCAGGCTATTTTTGATACATCACTTCCCACGGTATGCATATTGAACCTAAGCGTTACCCTACTAGACCCGGTTGGTATTTTCACCTTAATGAACGGTATCCTCCAGTTGAATACTGGCTGGATTCCATGCCAACCCGTTATTACGTTTGGCAGCTTCGGATAGTGCGTGTCTATCGAGATAATTTTTCCATCTGCCTCAGCAGTGAAGCCTGGAAAGTTTACCTGCCTAACTATCAGATATGAAGTATTTCCGGACACGTTAGATACCGTGACTTCAATTCTATTTATAGTGAAATCTACTGATTCAACTGTTCCCTCTCCTTGGATGAAAACGATCTTTGAAAAATTAGTTTTCTGAAAAACTGCGTACAGCCCATTATAGTACTCAAGGCGAAAATCGGCGGAGGAGTTTAAGAAATTAATTAGTCTTGAATTATTGACAGCTATGTAGCCGATTCCAAGCTCATCCATCAGTCGCTGAATCAAATTATTCTCAATCAGCTTTTCTATGGAAAAACTTAGAAGATACCCTCCCTCGGTAAGGGCATATGTATTAGTTATGTAGCGGGTTCCAAAACAACCGCCGATAATAGGTCTTTTCAGCCTTATTGAAGCAACGTAGATATAGTGTGATGTTTGAAAGTTATCACTATCGCCGAAATCCAGGGTATCCTGAAACAGTATGTAGGTGTCTTCGGGGACATTTTTCTCCACCCAGCCTATAAGCTCGTCAACCTTTTCGAAGCCAGAGTAGTCTGAGGTCAACTTGAAAACCTTCTCCCTGGTAAATGGGTAGGCCAGATCAGTGTTCTGCAGTTGAGCGCTGAGCGAAGAGTTGAGAATCAAGAATACCAGTAACCCGGAAACTATCGAGAAAACTGCTTGAAACCTTGTTGTTTTGGAGAACGCGTAGAGCTTGCTCAAAATCTTCGAGAAACCTAGGGCCGCTAAGCCGAGTATCAGAATTCTAACTGGAGCGTTAAACTTAGAGTAGCCGAAGCTTCTCGCGAAAGGTATTATGCTTAACAGGTCAAGCCTAAACGGGCCGAAGTAAATAAGATACGTATTCGGGCCGGTTGCCAGAAACGCCAAGATGGATATTGAAGCAAGCATGAATGACACGCAAAGGTCTCCAGAGGAAGCCAGTAAAACCAGTGACGCCATGAACGCGAAAATAAGCCTCAGCCCAATGTTGCCATCGTACAGGTTAACTAGGTTCAGGAACTGCAGTAGAAGGATAACCATAGAGGCGGCCAAGGATGAATAGGAGACTTTCTTTCTAGCGAAAACAGGCTTGAAAGCACCTAGGCAATAAAAAACCAGCAAGTACCACGGTATACTGGCAAATATTTCTCCAAAAATATATGGCCCAGTAGCCCATGTGACGGCTGGAAAACTATGATACGCGTCTATCGTTTGAAACAGTGGGACCATCCAGAAGGCAACCATCCCTAAAGAAAGCAATCCTATGGAAGCAAACTTCGCTAAGACAACGGCTTCAGTTTTCAAAATCGACTTAAGCATGCCCATAGACCGAAGGCCAGTCAATATTCTGGCAGAGGTGAATAGCCACAGTAAAAAAGCGATGAACGCTGCAGAAATCCCCATCATTACATGTGATAGGACGGCCATGGAGAAAAACAGGGAGCCCAGTCCCGTGAAAAACAGGGTTTTTGAAAAAGATTTGGATTTGAAAGAGTAGGCTAAGAGAGCAACGCTGAAAAACAGAAAGACCAGACCCAGCCTCTCAGGCCACATGCCTATGTAGTACATCTGCTTAAGGCCCGCGCCAAACCATGTTGATTCCTCAGTGAAGGTTGTTATTGAAAGCAGCGAGGCGACTATGGGCGCGATCTTATCCTCTGTTAAGGCGTGGACGAACACGAAGACTGCCGGGGCGAGTAGGAAGTAGGCTAGGAAAAACGCAATCTTGTACGCCATCAGAGGGTCTATGAGGCCTAGGAACAAGTAGTAAACCGAGGAGATGAAGATGCTCATGCCCGGATTGTAGTACAGGTTGAAAACCCAGCCGAACTGGTTAAACGGGTCCCATCCCAGAATATCCAGCTTGGGAAACATGTAGAAGGCTGTTAAGTAAGAATTCACATAGTGCACGGGGTTGTCCCAGCCTGGAATCATGCCTTCGAGGAAAATCGTCTTCACGGAAAGCAATGCGTATATGAAGAGCAGAAGCAGGAATAATGCGTAGTAGAGTTTTTTAAATATTTTTAGAATCTGTCTGGGTTTTTTCACAGACATCTCTCACTATCTCGAAAACCAGCCTTTTTATAAATCTATCTTCACCCTAAGTTAAACGCCGAGTAAAAACTTATATCGCGCTTCAATCGGAAGCAATCCGGTGATGGCACCGAGGAGAATCGTAGAACCGCTTCTAACCATAATCCCAGTATCATTATTGATAGCGGCTCTGATTCTCCCCGGATTACGATACTTCTTCGTGGAACCCTCTGAAAATCTGGTCGACAAGGCTTCCTCCTATCTTGCGCCTTTCAACTACTTCTACCTCTCCAAGCATGAGCTTGCTGGAGAATGGAGTTACAAGGTTGACACTTTCGACCCTGGAAACATTAATCTTTACTATGATCCTTATTATGATGATTCTTCCTGGAGCAGGGTTGAACCACCATTCCTGTTTAAAGCAACTAGATCAAACAGCTCGCTATGGTTGAGAACATCGTTCGCAGTGCCCAGCGAAATGAGAGACCAGAAGCTGAGGCTTGTTTTCTCGGGAGTCTGGGTTGCTGCTAAAGTCTGGTTGAACGGCTTCTATCTGGGGGAGCACGTTGGCTATTTCTCCCAGTTCTTCTTCGATGTGGATAATTTTGTTGTTCGCGAAGGTATTAATGTTTTAACCATTTACCTAGAGTCCCCCATTCAAGCCACATATGAATCCAGAGTCTACCCGATGGGCATATACTCTTTCTCAGAGGTCTCCGCAGGCCTCCGCGACAGTTACATTGGGATAACGGGTGGCGTCACCCTAGTCGGGACACTTAACCCAGTTATCAACCTTGTCCTGGTTGATGTTGAGCAGTACTCTAATCCTGCCTCCTTGAACCTGCGTGTTCTACTTCAGAACAAGGGAGGTGTTGGCGAGAGCTTTGCAGCATCCGTAAGAGTAAAAAGCCTTGGCTCAAACAACACAGCCGGCTTAGAACAGTCTTTCAATATAAAGCTTTTTGTTGGAGAAAGGAGGTGGGAAACGTTAAGCATCTCCCTCCGGGACCCAGCATACTGGTTCCCATGGGACATTGGTGTTCCGAATGTTTACCTCCTCAACATTAGTCTTTATCATCATGATGAGTACGCCGGGTCGATTGAAACATTATTTGGAATACGTTTCTTAGAAGGTTCGATTTCTCAGAAGAATCCTTATGTTAAGGTAAACGGCAGGAGTGTTTTTCTAAGGGGCGGGTCGTATTTCTCTAGGCTCGAATGGCTTACTGACACGGGTCTCAGCGTGAAAATTAATGGGACGCTTAGCCTTTTGAGGGGGGCCAATGTCAACTTCCTAAGGTCTTTCGTGCATGTTGAGCCGAAAGAGTTCTATGAATTAACCTCTTTGAAAGGCTTCATCGTCCAGCTTGACTTCCCCCTGGTAGGCGCCTACCCCATCCTAGACTACTCTGAGCATTACTCTAGGCTAGTTAAGATGCAACTTGTTGAACTATTGCTGCTAACTTACAACTATCCCTCGATAACAATAGTCTGTCCCCATACTCTCCCCCCGTGGCTGAACAAGGAGTCACCATACTATGGTTCTGGAACCAATTTCTACCTTGACCGTGATCTGGGCATCTTGGTTAAAGAGGTGAACAAGAGAATCATAGTTTTATCATATGCTGAGGAATACGATTATGTTGACAGGTTCGTAGACTACGGTTGGGGAACAGGCAGCTGGGCTGAATACCTGCATTACAAGGAGGCTTTCCCAAGCCTGATTAGCCCAGTTGGCTTGCCCAGTTTAAACTCCCCATTCTGGAGCGAGGTTCAAACCCTGCCCTATGAGCTGGTTCTCCAGCTTCTTGAAGAGGAGGGGCTTAACCCACGCTTCCTAAACACCTACTGGAGGGATGCGTCTGAGAACCTCTCCAGCTTAATTGAGCTAAGCCAGAAGTACCAATCCCTAGTGTTGAGGCACGCGATAGACAGGGCCAGGATTCTTAAGGGTAATGTTTCCATCGGTGTCAACATTCTTCCCCTCACAGACTACCCCCTGCTCGTCAGCGGCTCAATCATAGATTCCTACGGCTTTAAGAAAGAGTCTTACTACGAGGTTAGGAATGCTTTCAACCCTGTGCATGTCGTGATAATGGTTGACGGAGACTATAGGCATAATACGACATCCTTATTCTTTCTCCCTGGCTCAACGGTTAGGATTAGACTATGGCTTGTGAACGACGTGTTCCAGAAGCCTTTGGACGCGATGCTAAGCTGGAGGCTGAACGACTTAACCTTAAATGAAACGCTGGTCAGCGAGAACATTAGCATTGAAATACCCTCCTCATCATCACCCGCTCATCTCGCAGTTAAACATGTCTTCGACGCGCCGCACCACGTTGACTCCGAGCATGTGCTAGAGGTTTCAACGGAGCTGTTCCTGGCGAACGGCACCAGCATTGACACCAATTCTAAAAGTTTCATCGTAAAACCATCATCGCTGATTAAGATAACGTTAAGCCCGAGACCCAAAGAACCACAGCTGTTCTTGGTTTTCGTGAACGAGACACACATGGTCACCAGGGTTAGGGATGAGGCAACGATAGCTGTCCCCTCGAATTCAGAGGTAACGATCATAGGCCCATCTTTAAACGAAAAAGACGCCTATGTGCCTCAAGTAATAAGCCTGGGAAAACTATCGGTCGGAGAAACCAGAAATATAAGAATAAACCTATGTCCAGGAGCAGTTGCAAAAGTCTTAGCGGTTGTTCCCTCCCCCTTCGACCTGACGATTCCGATGCAGGAAATGCGTGTCCTGCTAATCAATGAGACGCAGCTTAATCAACTAATGCTGAATTATGATTCAAGCCAACTGCCGATACTTAGCCTGCTAAACATAACTGGAAATACCCTTATAGTTCCTTCTGAAACCGATTTGTCGATACTGGTTTCAATCACTGTCAGTGGGAGAAGAACAGTGGTGGAAATAGGGAATAGTACTCAGCCGATTAGATTAAGCAAAAATGCTAAAATCTACTTGGATCAACCTGCTTTCCTTCAGGTAAAGTCTTATCAAACTCTTGTTAATGAAACCGTTGAATCTGCTGAAAGATATGTAGAAGAAACTAGAAACATGGGACTCTACTTAGGCTTGGAGCTTTACAGGCTGGAGCAGATTAGAAGGTCTAGTTTAGCCGTTTTAAACATCTCTGACCCAATCAGGATACTGGCGCATCAGCAAGAAGCTGTGACGAGCAGTATATTAATAATTGACGCTATTCAAACTATTGTGAGGGAGACACGGACCAACCAGATTATAGTATTCGTGATCGTAGCGATACTAGCCTTATCCATCGGCTCGATAATTGCAGAGAGGAAGGATCAATATGTAATGTTTACAACGATTGCCTTCATAGTTTTAATGACTATAGCCTATCAGGTGTTCCCAGGCCTTTCAAGGATTACAACATTGGAGCTTCAGACTGGGGTTTATATCGTTATATTCATGTTTCTGCTCGTATTTTTAGCTCCCTACTTTCTTGAAATAAAAAGCGAGCGAGGGGTTTCATTGATACCCGCCCTATTGATCGCTATTTCATACTCTATTGGAAACTTGAAAAAGAGAAAGCTGAGGACTCTGCTAACTCTAGTCTCCATTACGATAATGATTGTGGCAATATCGACACTGACTTCAATAAGGGTCTCTCTAACGACTAATGCTATAATGGTGGCAAAAACGTGGCCTGCTGATAAGCCCCCAATGTCGATGGTGATCAAGCCTTCCGGTCCTCTCACATTTGAAGATTTTAGTTTCATAGGTGCGCAAAGAGAGGTTTCAAGAATGGACTATAAGGTAATAACTCCTATTGCATACGGCTCCCTAGACTATATTAGCGAGGTACCAATCTATGGGGTTAGAGGAATTTCCGAGGGAGACCCGTCTCTAGGCTTGATTAAGAGTGCCACATACCCGGTGCATGCGACAGAAAGCCTGTTTAACAATAGTAATGCTGTTCTTATAAGCAGGTATTTGGCGACCAAGGCGGACGTAGATGTAGGCATGACCATAGTTTTCAGGGGAGTAAGGCTAAAGGTAGCTGGCATGTTTGACGGTGGAATTGTTAACGGGATAAAAGAGCCGGATGGCAGCTATTTCCTACCCCTGTATATTCTTCCAGGCTTCGAAAATGGTCCTCAGCCCGTGCCTGCTGACAACCTCCTGATAACAGATGCTTTTACTGCCCACAGATTAGGTGGCTACGTTTCCGCGCTCTACTGCACATTCAAAGACAATGCGCAGGCTAGGGAGGTTTCGAGAAGATTAGCTTTACTCGCTAACTATTCAGTCATAACTATGCCGAGTTTAGAGGGCATAACTTACTACTTTAGAGGGGGTTCTGTCGAGGTCTTTGGTGCATCAATTCTTGTTCCAATGATCATTACCGTGCTAAACATTATGCTGTTATTCTACACGCTGGTTTATGAAAGAAAAAACGAAATATTCATTTTTTCATCTGTAGGCCTAAACCCTACTCATATTTCCAGCCTATTCATAGTTGAGGCAGGAGTATTCGGTTTCATCGGCGGCGGCATTGGTTATATATTGAGCATGATTATATTTAAAGTGTTTGAAGTCGCCAACATGATCATACCTATCGATGTGAAAACTACACCTGTAGATATGCTCTCACTAATAATGATGGCATTCCTGACAGCCATGGTTTCTTCAACGATCCCTGCCTTAAAGGCTGCAAAAATAGCAACACCATCACTCTTAAGAAGGTGGAGAATAGAGGAAAAAATAGTTAAAGAAGGAGTATGGACGGTTCGAATCCCGGTGAGAATTCCTTCAGAGAAGGTTGAAATGTTTGTTAGCTATCTTTATGAAAGATTGCCTCAAAGCAGTACAGCATTAGAGCTAGTAATTTCAGATGTGACGCGCGAAGAAAAGCCGGATGAGAATGGGAATGTTTCGTACTTAGTGAGCTTCAGGTATGGGAAGGGAGGCAATAGGCCGTTTACCGCCCTCGCCACGATTGAGATTAAGAAGGATGGTGAAGACTATGCAGCTTACGTTCATACGAAATCCCTCTATGGGGTTATGCTTGAGTCAAATGTGCATGAAGTTATAACTCATGTTAGGAAACTCATCCTAGAGTGGTCTACACTAAGATTTAATGTGGCTGTAGTGATAGGTGAATCAATAGAGTATGCTGCAACAGCTGTTAGAAAATACCGGCCTCAGTTTTTAATCGTCTATGCAAGATCCGATGTAAGCGGCAAGGTGAGGGAATTGCGAAGGAAAGTTAGGTCTGAAGGCATATGGCCTCCGACGATCGAGGTTAGGAGGGTTGAATCAAGAGACATGAATATGCTTGTTGAAAGGCTTTCTGAAGAAATCCTCGCAATAGACGCTGTATGTATAGACTCGGACGACGGCTTATTAAGCTCAGCGCTCGCGATAGCGGCAATACGGCTGAACAAAAACATCATAACGTTTGATGCTGAAGGAAAGATGTATGAAGTATCAGCAAGAAGGTTTGTTGAAAAATCTTAATTTATAAAGAGTTTCATTAACCATAAAACTTTTATAAGGGAGTTGCTATGAAAGGCCGTGGTTAAGAGAAAACATCAGTTGCTTATGTGTATTATCACCAGTTACCTATTTATTCAAATGTTAGTAATCTTTGCCGAGCCAGTTTTAACTATCGATTTTTCCAAACAGGGAAGAACAGGCCTGGTGGGAATTCTGGAGATAGTTTGCCTAAGCCTTGTTCAAGGCTTAACAGAATGGTTTCCGATCTCGAGCACTGGGCACCTAGTCATAGTGCAGGAACT
>CAZQQB010000046.1:0-1235 GCA_964595415.1 uncultured Nitrososphaerota archaeon
AGAGAAGAGGTCCGCAGAGCTTTAGAGGACAAGTAATTCCTATTCTTGACTCGAAGGACCACCCCTCCAACAAGATGTTGGCACCTCTTCCTTCTCACGTAACCTTTCCGCATGGATAACTTTTTTACCAAACATTGCAGAAATAGATTCTGTCTGGTGTTGTACTTGTGCGGGATCTTCGGCTGCCTCTGTGAGGGGGCATCCAAGGTTTTACTTGACGGCCTTAAAAGGTTGGAATACAGGGGCTACGACTCCGTAGGAATAGCTCTTTTAAACGGAGACGAGCTTACCGTCGAAAAAGATAAAGGAAAGATCGACCAATTTATATTAGGTCTAGATGAGGTTAGACTTAAAGGGGAGATTGGGGTAGGCAACTCATGGAGCTCCTTCTAAAGAGAACGCCCACCCTCATCTAGACTGTTCAAAGAGAATAGCTGTCGTCCACAATGGCGTACTCGAGAATTTTCTTCAGCTAAGGGAAGAACTCATCAAAAAAGGTCATCGCTTCTCCTCCAGAACCGACAGCGAAGTCATCCCCCACATGATAGAGGACCACCTGAACCAAGGTCTATCGCTGAAACAAGCCCTTGTCAAGGCCTTAGAAAAGATCAAGGGATCTGTTGCCTGCGCGGTAGTCAGCACCCTAGAACCCGACAAGATCATCTGCTACAGGCGGGACAGTCCCCTAATTCTTGGAATCAGCGAGAAAGGAGTATTCTGCGCCTCAGACATACCTGCCCTCATGCCCTACACCAGGAAAGTCATGGTCGTTCCCGATGATGGCGTTGCGGTACTCCAGAGAAGAAGCATTCACGTGGAGGGACTGCACGGGGAGCGCTACCAAACAGAGTTCTCTGAGGTGACATGGGATCTCGAACTCGCAGAGAAGGGCGGCTACCCACACTTCATGATCAAGGAGATCTTCGAGCAGCCCAGGGCTGTCAGGGACACACTTAAGATACCCGCAGTATTCCTCGACAGGGCCGCTAAACTTTTGGGCGACCGCGTCTACCTGACGGGTTCTGGCACATCCTACCATGCATGCCTCTCCACCTCCTACACAGCCTCTGAACTTTTGGGTCTCGAAATGAGGCCTTTCATATCCTCTGAATTTGCCGATGCCATCTCTGCCCTCAGCGACACCGCCGTCATTGCCGTCTCTCAGTCTGGCGAGACCGCCGATACACTAAACGCCATCAAACACGCCAAATCTAAAGGAGCAAAGATCGTGGGCG
>CAZQQB010000046.1:1245-8787 GCA_964595415.1 uncultured Nitrososphaerota archaeon
TACCCTCTCCGATGCATACGTCTACACGCAAAGCGGACCACAGATAGGCGTCGCTGCCACAAAGACGTTCCTGACCCAGCTCACTGCATTGAACCTGCTGGTGATCCGACTCGGATTGATGATGGGCAGGCTCGAACAGTCCGAGTACCTCTCCATAACCCGGGACTTGGAAGCCCTCCCAAAAACCATAGAAGAGATACTCGGGCGGTCCCGAAAGATAAAGGACCTCGCCTTAAAGTATGCCAAGAAACAAAATGCCTTTTTCCTCGGCAGGGGGGCGAACGTTGCGACAGCATTGGAGGGGGCCCTCAAGCTTAAGGAGATAAGCTATATTCATGCCGAGGGATACCCGGCAGGCGAATCAAAACACGGGCCAATATCACTCGTCGAGCCCGGCTTCCTCTGCGTTTTCATCGCCCCTCGCGACAGGACGCGGGAGAGGATAATTGGCAATATCATGGAGATGAAGGCGAGGGGCGCAGAGATCTTCTCCATAATCATCGATGGCGACGATGAGTTGAAGGAGGTCTCCGACGATTATTTTGAGGTTCCGTGCGCTCACGAGATTCTGTATCCCCTGATCTGCACGGTTCCGCTACAGCTACTTGCCTACTACGCCGCGACATTCAGGGGTTTAGATCCTGATAAGCCCCGAAACCTGGCAAAATCCGTCACCGTCCTCTGAGGCGCTCATACCATGAACTGCTATCAAGACAAGGTCTTGCCTTCCATAAAACGGGCTATTGCCCTCATAACCAAAATTTCTAATTTGCCGGACGGCAGTAGCGAAAGCAACATCTCCGCCTACAAGACTGCACTTCTGTGCAGAATGGAGGTTCAATACTCGATCGCGCTCCTCAAGCTCCAGACGGATCATCAAATAGATCTTTCCAAAATTGATGAGAGATCCGGGCTTGACGCCAAAAGAATGATTCAACTATTGGAATCCTCGCTATATGCTTCTTCACCCGAAGAGTCCCTGCCGAACCTTTACCAGGGCGATCTCTTCCTCAGCGTCCTCATCAACCAGATGCGGCGAAAACTCAGGCCTCGCCCCAGACCTCCGCAGAGTCAGACTTAGCCCCCTCTCCTCCTATCGATCACGTCCAGCGTCGATGGTCCTGTCCCAATGAGCGTGACCTGGACCCCAAGCTTGCCCTCTATGTCCTCCACGAACCTCTTGGCTCCATCCGGGAGCATCCAGTAGTCCCTCATACCTCTGCACTCAGGGTATATGGCATCTAACTTGGTCAGTGCTATCTGAGTCGCCGAATTTATCTTAACTGATTTCTTGGCGAGTTCAACGTTGAAGGGTGCCGATCTTCTCTTTCTACCCGTTACCGATGCTATCTCCATCCACCCCCTCTTCACGGACTCTTCCTCAGAGAGCTCTCCCTCCAGGGGTCCTCCCCCAACCCTCGTCACGTACGACTTGAACACGACAATTACCTCGTCAATGTCCTTCGGACCTACGCCCACCTCACTACACACGCCCGAAGCCGAGACATCCCTGCTCGTGACATATGGGTACGTGCCGTGGTACAATGACAGATATAGCCCCTGCGTCCCCTCTATCAGTACCCTCCCTCCCTTCTCGAGACATCCATGAATCTCGGCGCAGACATCCGTGATGAATGGCTTGAGCTCCTGGTATTCTTTTGCGAGCTTCAAAAGTCGGAGCGTTCTGTCAACCATCGCCGCGCCTACGCCCGAACCTGTAGACCCAACGATTCTCATCAAAAACTCGTCACTCCTCTCCTTTTGGATGTGCTCGGGTCTTATGATCCCGCTGTTAGCGTCAACCCCGATCCTCCCCGCTGTCTTCGTCACCTCCACCTCCCTGAAGAAAGTCTCGATGCTGTAGAGGGCTCCGGGGCCCACAAGTAGTCTTATGGTGGGGTTGACAAACGCGCACGGCACTATCCTGAGCTTCAGCTCCCTCCCTTCATGTACCAGCGTGTGTCCAGCATTTATCGAACCAGTCCTAACAGCAATATCGTAATTGTCAGAGTGCCCCAAATAGGCGGCTATCTTGCCTGTGGGGGGCGAACGCTATAGCGATTCGCCTTTCCCCTCGTCTCCGAAGAAGCCGCCAACAAGGACCGTAACTCCCATACAACCACCTGAAGAGAGGTGAGTTTAAATATACAATATAAACCTTCTTTTTTGCTACAAATCCCACTCCATAAAAATCACCAGGAGTAGATAATAGGTTGCAGATATTCGGTATAAAAATGCCCCTCATACAACCTGGCGACGATCTTGTATCACTCACCCTCGAGATCTCAAGAAGATCTGGAACACCGATTCAGGAAAAGGACATACTGGTATACTCGGCAAAGGTAGTTGGTGTATCGCAGGGGCGCCTTCTCGACCTTTCAATGGTCGCCCCATCAGAGAAGGCCAAGGCCCTCTCCGGACTATACCACTTGGACCCATCCTTCGCTGAGATCGTGCTGAGAGAATCTGACGCTGTGCTGGGAGGAGTTGAGTACGCCCTCCTCACGATTAAGAAGGGCGTGATAATCGCAAATGGAGGGGTGGATCAGTCAAATGCCCCTCCTGGTTATGTAGCTCTCTGGCCCGAGGATCCCCAGAGATCCGCGGAGGACCTCAGGATGCGCTTCAGGGCTGAGGGACTCGATGTGGGAATTCTCATCACAGATAGCAGGACCTTGCCCATGAGGATGGGAAACAGCTCGGTAGCCTTGGGGGTTTCTGGGTTCAGGCCAATCGAAGACCTTAGAGGTCGAAAGGACCTTTACGGCCGCAGAATGAGAATAAAGCGCTTGGCCGTGGCTGACAACATAGCCTCAGCTGCCCAGCTGGTTATGGGCGAGACGTCTGAACAGACTCCAGTAGCCGTGGTGAGGGGAGCCCCAGTCCAGTATGGGGAGGGCTTCAAAATAGATGAGGCCATCATACCAATGAACGAGTGCCTTATAATGCACCTCCTCAGAAAGAAGTCCGAAGTATGAACTACAGGATCAAACCTATTTACTGGCTCTCCCATTATTTCATAGAAACATTTAATTATACTATGTAACTCATAAAAATAACGTTAGGGGGCTTAAATTTGTCCTCTGAGCTTGATGAGTTAGATAGGATAGTACTTAATCAACTTCAAGCTAATGCGAGGACGCCCTTCTCAAAGATCGCAAAGGAGGCAGGCGTCAGCGAGGCCACCGTCTTCCTAAGAGTCAGGCGCCTTCAGCAGATGGGTGTAATAAAGGCCTTCAGAGCCATAGTCTCACCCACCCATGTCGGAAGGAGTCTCTCGGCCTTCATCCTCGTAAAGGCAGACCCTAGGAAGTACTCAGAAGTGCTGGGGGTTGTGAAAAACCTAAACGAGGTCACAGAGGCCTACGATGTCACTGGTCCCTACTACCTCATCTTGAGGGTGGATGTGGCAGATAAGGAGTCTTTAGCAAAAGTGATCGACCTGATCGGATCAGTAGATGGAGTCTCGAGCACCGAGACGGCCATAGTTTTGAAGGAAGTAAAGGAGAACGTTGGTCTTAAGGTGTAGTCGACAAAAATAAAACTCTCCCCAGATACTTTTTTAACTATGGGACCAGACACCATTCCGCTAATCTTTCTCGGCACATTTCTCATATTCGTAGGTCTCATGTTGCTGGTACTCCGGAACAAGGGGAAGGTCGAGGGAGGGGCTCTAATTATGATCGGGCCGATCCCAATCGTCCTCGGTAGCAGCACACGCATCATTAAGTTTCTCATCTTACTTGCGGTTGTCCTAGTCTTGATAATCTTCCTCGCAATGGTGGTCTGAAATGGAGAACCTTAACAAAGCTGCCCTTCTCCTGATACTTGTTGGAATGGTCATAATCGTCTTCGCAGTTCTGCAGTCGCTCTCAACGATTCAGACACCATCGATAGCCGGCGGAGCCGTCATATTCATAGGGCCGATCCCAATATTTCTCGGATGGGGCGCCCCAGCAGAGTTGATTCTTATGCTAGTGATCCTAATGGTTATCTTCACGTTATTGGGATTCATTCTTTTCAGGTCTGCTAAACGGACATAAACGTCAGCCTTCAGATACCGTGATGATAAATTGATCCTCCTCTACTAGATCTTGAACTCTTTTCCGCACTTGGGGCACTTCGCATACCCGCACTCCCCAAAAGTCGCCTGCCCGCAGCCTGAGCAAGCAAAGGCTCTTGAGTAGGTCAAACTGAACCTGCTCCCGCAATGAGGGCAGATCAATATCTTGCTCATGGTGACCCCCTGAGATTATCCGACGTAGAGGTTATAAATCTGTCTGTGATCCTTCAGGGTGGTGCTTACCTTGTATAAACCAATCGTCCTAAAGGCCGACGATGACGAGGTCTTGGATATAGAGCTTGAGGAGGACTTCATAAGGGCAAACGAGAAGATGGCAGAGCTGAACAGGAAAACTTTTGACCGTTACGAGGTAACTGCTATCGACTTCATGGGGTCCATAGGCTCCGGAAAGACCTCCATCATAGAGAGACTAGTCGAGATGCTTAAGGACAAATACAAAATCGGCGTAATCGCGGGCGACACATCCACATCCATCGACGCTGAACGCGTTGGGCGACACGGCATCCCCTCGATCCAAGTGAACACGGGTAGGGAATGCCACCTAGATGCACCGCTGGTGAGGAAGGCTTCGAAGAAGCTCCTTCGCAGGGGCGTAAACCTCGTCCTTATAGAGAATGTCGGGAACTTGATCTGCCCGGCGGAGTTTCCGCTGGGGGCCCACAAGAGGGTCGTGATCGTGAGTGTCACAGAGGGCGAGTACATGATCAAAAAGAAGCAGGACATTTTCAGGATCGCTGATGTCGGGGTGATAAACAAGAAGGACATGGCTCCCTACATGGGCATAAACATTGAAGAACTTGTCAGAGACGCTTTAAATGCCAACCCAAGAATAAAAGTCGTAGTTACAAGCGCAAGGACTGGTGATGGCATTAGGGAGCTCGTGTCAGCATTGGGCCTCTGATTAAATTTTTTCAACAAATATAATTTGATGAAATCGGGCATTACAGAATCAGATAAGAATTTTAAGCAATTCCCATAATCTTTATACTGGCGGATGAAGTGACGATGGTCTCTTGAGCGAAGGCTGTGAGAGTCTGATGGGCGGACTGACGCCAAGAAAAATTAAACAGGGATTTTCAAGTTTCTGAATTCTCTAGACAAATGCTCCTAAGATAAAGATATATATTGCTCTCTGGTTTTACGCAAGTTGACAAGGGGAGACTTGTATTGCTGAAAAAAGTGCTAATTGCGAATAGGGGCGAGATTGCCCTCAGAGTCATTAGGGCATGCAAAGAGATGGGCGTAAAGACCGTGGCCGTCTACTCCGAGGTTGATGCAAACGCGAAATTCGTTTACTATGCCGATGAGGCTCATCTCATCGGTCCTGGACCGGCTGCCCAAAGTTACCTTAAAATGGATAAAATAATTGAGATTGCAAAGAAGACTGGTGCTGAGGGAATACACCCCGGCTATGGATTCTTGGCGCAGAACGCAAAATTCGTGAGGATGTGCGACGAGGCAGGCATAGAGTTTATCGGGCCAAAGGCAAAGGCGCAGGAGCTGCTCGGCGACAAGCTAGGCGCCAGGAGGACCATGAAGAAGGCAGGCATACCCATAGTACCTGGTGCGCTGGACGCTGTGCAGGACGACAAAGACGCGCTACAGGTGGCGGAGGAAGCAGGGTATCCAGTGATGGTGAAGCCAGCAGGCGGCGGTGGCGGCATCGGAATGCAGGTCTGCAGATCAAAGGAGGAGCTACTCGAGGCCATAAAGAAGGCGCAGAGGCTCGCGGCCTCAGCATTCTCTAGACCCGAGGTCTACATAGAGAAGTACGTGGAGAAACCGAGGCACATCGAGATCCAGATCCTCGCCGACAAGAAGGGGGATGTCATATACCTCGGCGAGAGAGAGTGCTCCATCCAGAGAAGGCACCAGAAACTAATCGAGGAGGCCCCCTCACCAGTTATGTACGAGGACCCCGACCTGAGGAGGAGGATGGGCGAGACCGCAGTAAAGGTCGCCAAGGTGGCGGGGTACGAGAATGCAGGAACGTGTGAATTCCTTTACTCTGACAAAGACCGCGCCTTCTACTTCTTAGAGGTGAACAGCAGGCTCCAAGTGGAGCACCCGGTGACAGAGCTTGTAACTGGAATAGACATTGTGAAAGAGCAGCTGAAGATCGCCTCAGGCGAGCCACTCTCACTAAAACAGGAGGAAATTCACATCCGTGGGCATGCCATGGAGTGTCGTATAAATGCCGAGGACCCACTTAACAACTTTGTTCCGTCCATCGGTCTCATAACCAATTACATTGAGCCAGGCGGTCCTGGCGTGAGAATTGACAGCGGCGTATACGCGGGATACACCATACCCCCATTCTACGACTCGCTTGTGGTGAAGCTACTCACGTGGGGCAATGACCGGAATGAATGCATAGCCCGAATGAAGCGCGCTTTGGACGAGTTCGTGATAGAGGGCATACAGACCGTGATACCCTTCCACAAGGTCGTGATGAACGATGAGGAGTTCATAAAGGGTCACATCAACACAGAGTTCATACAGGACAGGAACATCTTGGAGAAGGTCAAGGTACAGTACGAAGAGGACGAGGCTTGGAGGAAGACCAAGGCAACCGTGTTAAGCAAGATACAGCCGAAGACCGAAGAGGCACCACAGCCCCAAGCAGGCGCCTCAGTCACTGATAAGAAGACCGTGGCCCTCGCAGCTGCAATAGCCTCTTACATTCAGAGCAAGCCCGTGAGGCAGCCTGTGAGTAGCGGATGGGTCATCTCAGGAAGATTGAGAAGTGCCAGGTGATGCATATGTCCAAGGTCAACAAGTTCCAGCTCCACATAGGTAACGTCAAGTACAACATAAATATCGAAGAGAAGGCATATGGCCTTTACGACGTCAAGGTCAACGATGAAATTTTCACAATTAGCATAGCGGACATGTTATCGCCCGCTGTTCAGACAACAGCTGCAACCACTGCCACCGGAGGCGCAGCCGGAATTCCAGGTGCAACGTCCGCCGTAGGCGGTACAATAAAGGCCGCTATGCCAGGAACGGTGATGGCCCTGAAGGTAAAGGTCGGCGACGCGGTTAAGGAAGGAGATGTTGTGCTCACTTTAGAGACGATGAAGATGGAGAACCCCATCAAGTCTAATAGAGCTGGAATCGTAAAGGAGATCAAGGTCCAGCCAGGAAAGTTTGTAAATGTTGGAGATCCACTGATAGTTATAGAATGAGGTATGATACTATGTCTATTCCTTCATTAGTTGATAAATTCAAGGAACTTGGCGAATTCAAAGATAAAGCAAAGCTCGGAGGCGGGACAGAGGCGATAGAGAAGCAACACAAGGCTGGGAAGCTCACGGCAAGGGAGCGGATAGAGAAACTCTTAGACCCAGGCAGCTTTGTTGAAGTCGACGAGTTTGTGGTCCACAGGTGCTTTGACTTCGAGATGGACAAGAAACGCGTCTTGGGAGACGCCGTCGTCACAGGTTACGGCACAATAA
>CAZQQB010000046.1:8797-9241 GCA_964595415.1 uncultured Nitrososphaerota archaeon
GAAGAACTGTCTTTGTTTACTCGCAAGACTTCACATTTGTGGGCGGATCACTGAGCGAGATGCACGCGAAGAAGATCTCCAAGGTCCAAGACATGGCGTTGAAGGCTGGGGCACCACTCATAGGCCTCAATGACTCAGGAGGCGCGAGGATCCAAGAGGGCATAAACTCGTTAGCTGGGTACGGCGAGATCTTCTACCGGAACGTTATGGCATCTGGCGTCATCCCGCAAATAATAGCCATAATGGGCCCATGTGCAGGAGGCGCAGTCTATTCCCCCGCGCTCGCGGACTTCATATTCATGGTTCGCAAGACAAGCTACATGTTCATAACAGGTCCGAAGGTGGTCAAGGCCGCAATCGGCGAGGACGTCACCTTTGAGACGCTGGGCGGAGCCGATGCCCATGCAAAACTGAGCGGCGTATCCCATTTTTCAAGTGACAACG
>CAZQQB010000047.1:0-3578 GCA_964595415.1 uncultured Nitrososphaerota archaeon
GAACCGGAGCGCACTTAATAACTTCAAATCCTTGGGTAGGCTCTACAGAAAGCGTCCAGAGCCTCCACTCCTCTCGGCGAGCACACTCTTGGTCCCAGGATACATAGACGCCGAAGAAGTCGGAATGATCGCAGAGTTCATCAGCTCGGTGGACCGCACAATTCCCTACACGCTCCTTGCGTTCTATGGCTGCTATGCGATGAGCGACCTTCCGACAACTAGCAGATCTTTAGCAATTAAATGCAAAGAGGTAGCGCTTAAGCACTTGGATAATGTCAACATCGGCAATGTCCATCTCCTCTCTTAATATCATCCTTTCGCTAAAGTCAGGCGGGCGCCATCTTCATTAACATAGCAGGAAATCCCACAAGCTTATAGCCATGGGCGGCTCACAAACTTTCCAATCAATAAGTTTTGCTTCGTCTTCCTTTCAATTAATATCTGGTATTTTTCATCTCATTCCATTATGCAAGAAGCTCGTTCAAGGCGTTCTTCATATTTAATTATTGTAATACAGTATTTACAAATTTTGTTCTACAGCAATTTATTTGACTTTGGGAAACAAAGGCGCCGGGGAAGGGATTCGAACCCTTGCTCCCCAGGAGGGGAACCGGCTCACCTGTCGGTGGAACTCAAGGCCGGCGCCTTAACCGCTCAGCCACCCCGGCTATGGGAAGATATAGCATTCCAAATCTAAATCTTTATCCTTGTACTTGTATTTTCTTTTTCCCAGGTCTTTCTATTTCTCTTGGTGTTTGAGACGGTAAGTTCTTACAACACTCTTAATCGTAAATCATATGGGCATAAATGTCGGATTACTGTCTGTGGCAACTGGAGCGTTTTTCATCGCGGTCCTTAACTCTCTGGGCAGCGTGAATAGAGCTTTGTGGATCACCCCCTCATAGAACTTCAAGTCTCGGACTCCCCTCTTGACCAACCTCTCGTTGACTTCATCCTCACTCAACGCTCTTGGGTCTGGCCCCTTCGTACCATAAACGAACCCCCACATGGAGTCATACGACGGGATCCATGCCTGATAGCCTCCTGCCCTCCCTAAAGCACTCTCAACTGTCCTATATATTGTGGCAAAGCAGCAAGCGCTGTAATAAGTTGACGTAGCCTGAGTCACAACTATCCCATATTCCCCTAAAATCCTCTGTATGCCCTCATAGAACTCCTTCGTGTATAGCAGCTGCGCCGGTCCGCCCTCGAGCGGGTCTGTAACATCCACGACTACCACATCGAAACTTGACCTGCAACCCTCCACAAACCTTCTCCCGTCCCCCGCCACCAACTCTGTTCTTTCATCATCGAAAGCCCCACGGGAGAGCTCTGGCATATGCCTCTTCGAGTTCTCTACAACCTCAATATCTATGTCCACCATGACCGATCTCCTCACCGTTGGGTGTCTGAGTACTTCCCTTAAAGTCCCCCCCTCCCCTCCTCCAATTATCAATACCTCCTCCGGTCTAGGGTGGGCAATCATCGCCGGATGCACAAGCGCCTCATGGTAGAAGTACTCATCCCTGGTCGTGGACTGCACCTTCCCGTCTAGGATCAGCATCTTCCCATATTCGCAGCTCTCCACTATATCTATGCTCTGCATCCTACTCTTCCCGCTGTAAATCACGCTCTTTATGCCGTGCATGTGCGCGCTGTTGGGCGTCTGGTACTCTGTGAACCACTTCCATCCGAGACTCAAACTTTATCCCCCATGAATAATCCCCTCTTCAGTTCCATCACCGTCATAGACCTTGGTCTGAGCAGCTCTCCCAGCCTCTGAAAAGCCTTCATTGGGTCTGTGTTGGTACTACACGTGAAAATATCCACCGCGGCGTATTCCAGCTCCGGCCACGTGTGTATCGCAATATGGGACTCTGCTATTATTACAACTCCCGTGACACCTTGGGGGCTGAACCTATGAAAAACTTCGCCGAGGATCTTGACTCCCGCATCCTCCGCGCCTCTCTTCATTGCATCCTCTATCCCTTTAAGGTCGTCGAGGGACCGAGGATCGCAACCAAATAGTTCAAACACAAAATGCCTCCCCAACTCTCTCATAAGCCCGCCCCCCGAAATCTGAAAATAAAGGAACACCATCATATAAATATATAACTACTTAAACAATTTTCACTTCATTTTAATTATTACATTCAAATTGGAATGTAAGCGATAAATTACCGATGATTTGGGTTTTTCTAGAAATATGGGTGTAATTTTTGCCTTTCTATGTATCAATAAATCAGATTGATAGCCATGATCAAAAAACTCACGCCTTCTCTCCGCCGACGAGCTCGGCAAGATCAATGCCATGCGCACCAATCTGGGATAGATACATCGCTACCGAGTCTATTATGGCAGATAGCCTCGGCTGTTTTGCGAGCAGCAGTTCGCCCACCGCCAGTAGACTCTCTGTTAGCTCTTGATTCCTCAGTGAAACCCGGTCGGCTAGCTTGAAATCCTCCTTGAAGAGTGCCTGCGCTGCCTCTTCATGTATCACATACGCAGTCCTACTGAGGCTTGATAGTGATTCCATTATGTCTTCCTCCATCTCCTCACCCTTCAGCTTCTTGACGCTGTTCGCTACGGCCTCTGAATAGTCCGCTATAGTCTCAACATATTTCGCTGCCATCCTCATGTCTAGACACTCTGCCGGTCTCACACCCAGCCTCTCCGCTATGCTCTGGTTTCTTATAGCCAGTCTGAGCTGCCTCACCAGGAGGAAGTATAACCTGTCCACCTCTTCGTCCCTCCTACTCACAGCCTCCGCCAGCTCAACATCGCCTTTCATGAGCGCCTCCTCCGCCTCTTTGTGCATGTTCGCTGCCAGCGAATACGCCCTCCTAAGCGTGCTCCTCACAGGCATTGAGGTGGGCTGCAGGAGGCATTGCACCGTTACGCTGTTCGCCTCCTCCTCCACTATCTCAAGGCCAATCAGCTTTCGGATCGCATCTCTCACCTCGCTCCTCACCGAAGGCGTCATCCTCTTTTCCAGATCGATCACGATCGTATCCACGCCGAGTAAGTAATGCGCCCTTATCTGCCTCTCAATGCCTTCAGGATCCTTTATTACTGCGGTGCTCCCTCTCTCCCACTCAGTTCCAACATCAGCCCTTATTACGAGTGCCCCTCCCTCCCCCTCGGCGAACCTGATGATAGAACCCGCGTCCAGCCCATTCCTCTTGATCCATTCCTTGGGTAGCGAGAGGAGGAAAGATCCCCCCTTACTCCTTTGCAACCTTCTATACTCCATAAACACAGCCCTCAAACCCAATTATCTGCACGTAATCCATTAAGGTTTTCCTGATCCAAACCAATAAGAGCCCCCTCCCCCAACTTTCAAATTGGTGCCCTCGGTGGCTCGATCTCTCAAGTCCGCCTACAATGCCCTGCTGAGCTCAGGGTACCAACTCTCCCCTGAGGCATTCAAGCTACTCGGGGAGGTCGAAGACCCCGAGTCATTGGTTTTTAGGCTGCTAAAGCAATTTGAGACCTTGGAAAGGAAGCCCGTAATAATCCAGCGCTCCCACCTTGAGCCCCTTCTGAGCATGGAGGCGCCCCTCCGAGAGCCCACAGCC
>CAZQQB010000047.1:3601-9216 GCA_964595415.1 uncultured Nitrososphaerota archaeon
AGTACATTGAGGGAACGATCCACGACTTCAGGCGCTACTTCATTGACCGCTTCGAGCGCCTCAAGGAGATGCTGAAGTCAAGGGGCGACATGAGGGACGCGGTCACTCCCTCTTCCATGCCCCAAGTGAACAAGCACACGAAGGTAAAAGTCATCGGCATGGTCTCATCAAAGAGGGAATTTAAGGAGGGGGGCGCGATACTCGAGCTCGAAGACGAATCCGATACCATAAGGGTCTCATTCAGGGGCGATGAACTGAAGAAGAAAGTCTCACGCGTCATGCTCGACGAAGTTGTCTGCGTATTCGGAGCAACCTCTAACGGCAGGAGTATCCTCGGGGAGGACATTCTCTGGCCTGATGTCCCCCCTAAGATAAGGCATGCCTCCTCTAAAAGGGACGTTTATGCCGTCCTCACATCCGACCTACACATCGGCAGCAAACTATTCATGAGACAGCAGTTCGAGTCCTTCCTGAACTGGCTCCGCGGGGATGCCGCAGAGCCCTCGTTGAAGGAGATTGCAAAAAACATGCGTTACCTGATAATTGCGGGGGATGTTGTGGAAGGGGTCGGCATTTACCCGAACCAGGAGGAAGAGCTGTTGATAAAGGACCTATATAAGCAGTACGAAGAGGCCACCCACTACCTGTCTATAGTTCCCGAGCACATAAAGATCATAATAATTCCTGGCAACCACGACGCTTCCAGACCGACTCTTCCTTCTCCCCCAATCTACAGGGACTTTGCCTCCTCACTTTACTCCCTTAAAAACGTCATAATGCTTGGAGACCCAGCCGTGGTCAACATTGAGGGCGTTACTTTCTTGCTCACGCATGGAAAGAGCCTCGACGACACCATACCTGCACTCCCGGACTGCAACTTCAAAGAACCGCAAAAGGCAATGGTGGAGCTTCTAAAGTCGAGGCACCTGGCACCCATATACGGCGAGAAGACATCCTTGGCCCCCGAGCCGAGGGACCGCCTGATCATCGACCCGGTACCTGACGTCTTCCACGCCGGGCATGTCCATGTCTGGGGCATATCGGAATACAGGGGCGTACTTGCAATAAACTCTGGCGCATGGCAGAGGCAGACGAACTACCAACTCTCCATGGGCATCGAGCCTGCACCCGGAGTCGTCCCACTGATCAACCTCTCCAACTTCAAAGTCACTACGCTGAACTTCCTGTAGCCCTGCTGAGTGCCCTTGCCACCATCCTTGCCAGTCTCAGCGGCTCCGGCAACTTCCCAAATATAGTGAGCCCCTCCACGACCCTCACCGCCTCCTTCTCACCAATCCCCACAGCCTCGATGAATATCCTTTCACCGTCCGCAAGGGCTGTCTCTATTATCGCGCCTGCCCCCTCTATCACACCAAGCCTACTCTCCCAGTCCTTGAAGTGCTTCAAAAGCGCCGCCCTGACAGCCTCCCTGTCCGGTTTTTCCCTCAACACGTAGATCGTCGGGATGCCATACTCCCTCAGCACTTCTCTCCCGTCTATCAGGTTGAACCCTGCGATGGGGATACTCCCAGCCATCACAACCCCCTCCTTCATGCCCGCCTCCTCGATCGCCTCCTTGAGCCTATCGGTGGCGTCCATACCGTCCACCTCAACCCATTTCACTAAGAGGCACTTGGGCACTATTCCTTCAGTCAGAAGAAAAGCCGCCGGCACCCTACTGTCCAAACCCTTCCTGAAACTGCCCCCCTCGACTGCCAATACCCTCTGCATCCACATCACTTATTCAAGTATGCTGTCATCCTCGCGTCTTCTTGGAGGGCCTCCCTAAGGTTTCCGTTCGGGATGCTCAGGTTGACTATCTTTGTCCTTCCGTACCTCCCCTTGCTGACCACTTTGGCATTGGCTATGCCCAGCATGTCAAGCTCATTGATGAGGTCGCTGATCCTCCTCTGCGTCAGCGGCTCAAGCCCAAAGTTCTTCACGACACTCGAGTATAACTCATAAACCTCGCCCGTGACGCAGTTCTTCCCCTTGCTCTTCTCCAGTAGGTAGAGGCTAAGTATGAGGATCCTAGAGTGGAGCGGCATCGTCCTTATCACCTCGACAACCCTGTCTTTCTCCACCTCTCGTTGCGCCCTCCTCACATGCTCCTCGGTCACCTTTTCATCCCCTCCCCTCTCTGCCAGTTCGCCAGCAACCCTCAGTAGGTCCAGTGCCCTCCTCGCGTCCCCATGCTCCTTGGCGGCCAAGGCTGCACACAGCTTTATCACTGGGGGCTCGATACCCCCCTTAACAAACGCCTCCTCGGCTCTCCTCTTCAGGATATCCTCCAACTCAAGTGCGTTGTACGGCGGGAATACGAGCTCCTCCTCCCCCAGGCTGCTCCTCACCCTCGGGCCTAGGTATTCCGTGAATTTCAGGTCGGTGGTTATCCCAACTATTGAGACCTTTGCCCTACTCAGCTGGTTGTTAATCCTCGTGAGGTCGTAAAGGATCTTGTCCCCCGCCTTCTTGACGAGTGAATCCACCTCGTCCAGTATAACGAACATTGAAGCCCTCGACGTATCAAGTATGCTAACGAACCTCCTGAAAACCTCGGATGTTGATAGCCCAGTGAACGGGACACTAGCGTTTATCGCCTCGCAGAGATCCGCTAGGATCCTGTAGTTGGTGTCGTCATGCTTGCAGTTTATGTATGCGATATTCAGCGATATCCCCATCTTCCTTCCCTCGGAGCTGATCTTGTTCAGCACATACTTCGTCACTGCAGTCTTCCCAGTCCCAGGAACGCCATAAATGAACACATTCGAGGGTCTTGATCCCCTAAGCGATGGGGCTAGAGTCTCCGCCAACCTGAATATCTGCCTCTCCCTGTGCGGAAGCTCCTCTGGAACATAGTCGGGTCTCAGCAGATCCCTGTTCACAAATATCTTCGCGCTCAGTACCCTCTTGAACAGGTCATCGAGTGAGTTTCCCATCTTCTCTCCTCCAGAGGATGCAATAGAAATAGGGGGTTCTACAGAGATATATAAGTCTCTGTCTGTAGCAATTGGCATAACGGGGGCGCTACCATGATATCATACGCCTGGCGACTGAACATCGCTGCCATGCTCTTCTTCACACTAATCCAAGTCGTCGTCCCGCTCATACCCAGGTACGCCCTCGTCATAGGCGCCCAGCCGTTCATGATAGGACTCGCGGTCTCGAGCATCTCCATGACCGCCATCCTCTTCAGACCGATAGGCGGCATCCTCAGTGACAGGTGGTCTAGGAGGAACCTCATGCTCATAGGACTCTTCCTAGGCTCATCCGCATACGCCATCCTATTCTTCTCAAAGGACATTGCGACAATAATGATGGCGAGGCTTTTGGAGGGCGTAGCCATCGCCTCCTTCGTCCCTTCCTCCATAGCCAGCGCTATCGACTATGCGCCTGAGGGCAGAGTGGGCGAAGCACTCGGCTGGAGGAGCCTGATGATCGGCATCGGATTCTCCGTCGGTCCTGCCCTGGGCGGCTTCCTCTCTGAACTCTTCGGCTATGTGACCACATTTGGAATCACCTCCGTCCTTCTCCTTTTGCTCACCCCGCTCATCATCTCCACGGGCGACGAGCGGAAACACCCTCCAGGCGGTTCCTCCTTCGCGGGCCTAATGGACGGGCGCTTCCTACTCGCACTCCTAAGCCTCATCATCTACGCCGTCGCGTGGATGGGGCTCCTCACATTCCTCTCCGCTTACTTGAAGCTCCTTGGGTATGGCGATCTGGAGATCGGGCTATTCGTATCCATACAAGCCGTGGCAAGCCTATTCGTAAGAGTCATGGCAGGGAGAGCCTCCGACCGGAACCCTCGCCTCATGACCTCGATAGGTCTATCACTTATCTCGTTGTCATTCCTCGCCGTCTACATCCTCGCCGTCCCTCCCCTACTCTATGTTGCGTCCCTCATCTTCGGTGTAGGCGTCGGCTTCTTTGTGCCCGCCTCCCAGACGCTAGCCCTAGCCAAATCTCCCCCGAACAGCCGGGGCTTTCTCTCCAGCATATACACGATGGGGATGGATGTGGGCAACCTCGGGGGGCCAATACTCTTTGGAGCTGTCATCGAGACCTACGGCAGCTACCAGAGCGCATTTGCGATAGCCCCCGTTCTGCCGTTTCTCTCTGCTATGCTCGTCCTCTTCGCCCCCCTAAATGAGGATCGGGCCAGACCTCATAATTCTGATTAACAAAAGACCTCTCAATACCATTATCTCATAAGCCTCCAGAGAAGCATTTAAGTATGCTTTTTTTACTGGTGGAAAAATTGTCCACAAACGTGAAGATAGAACAGGACAAAAAGGAGAAGCTTGACAGGTTCTTGGCATCTCTCCTCCTCCGCGAGGGCATAAGGATAACACTGCAGGAAGCTCTAGGTCTGATAATAGATTACGCGCTAGGGAACGAAGAAGAAATAATAAAAAAGCTGAAGGAACTGCCGCCATTAGACGAGGACCCTGCATCAAAATTGCTCGAAAAGCCGACGAATTGATGGGGTTAAAGACTCGTCGAGGAGAATAGACGAGTGCTTATACGGATGGCGAGGATCCCGTTGGCAGTCTTTATCGACACAGGGGCATTCGCAGCCCTGCGAAACGCCGACGACGAGAACCACGACAAAAGTAAAGAGCTGATGAGGAGGGCGCTTAAAACCGAATTCGGCAGAATTTATACATCCGACTACGCAATTGACGAGGCCCTGACAACGGCTCTGGTGAGAACAAGAAGACTCGCCCTTGCCGTGGACATCGGAAAGCACATCATGGAATCGCCAAGGATAACGAAACTATGGACTACGAAAGGGGGTTTCGAAAATGCCTGGCAAAAATTTATGACCTTGAAAGACAAACCCCTCCGCTTCACAGAATGCACGACGCTGGCTCATATGAAAAAAGACATCCGCCAAGTCCTGAGCTTCGACACGGGTTTCGACGGAATAGTTGGCAGATTCTACTGAATATTCCAACGGCTCATTTAATTTCGACTTTCCCAAAGTCAAAATAGATAAACCCCTCACATCAACTATTATTGGGGCACGGCATGATTACCCTCCGCTACTACAAAGGCACCATACTCAGCGGCAGCGTCCACCTCCCTCACTCTGTTTGGGACAGCGATCTGAACTCTTACAAAGCCTTAGGAATATACTACAGGGACGCCGTGAATTACCTCAAAGAGAGCGGCATCCCGTTCCAAGACAAAGTGATGAATCCCGTCCCATGCCCTCACCTCACCGCAAACGTGATGCCGAGACCATACCAGGTCGAAGCCCTCTACTCTTGGGAAGACGCCGGGAGGAGGGGCATCGTGGTCCTACCAACGGGGGCTGGAAAGACCCATGTGGGCATACTCGCAATACAGGAGGCGAACGCCCCGACCATTGTCGTCGTCCCAACCATTGACTTGCTGGAGCAGTGGCGCCGGAGGCTACAATCTGCATTCTCAGTGGATGTGGGCGCCTACGGCGGAGGGGAGGACTCGATCGGCCCGCTGACCGTGGCGACCTACGACTCCGCTTACCTTAGGGCTGAGGAGCTCGGCAACAGATTTCCACTGATCATATTTGACGAAGTCCACCACCTCCCGTCCCCTGGCTACTCCCAGATAGCCGAGCTCTTCGC
>CAZQQB010000048.1:0-378 GCA_964595415.1 uncultured Nitrososphaerota archaeon
ATGAACCTTATAGAGGTTGCCAAGGAGGAGGGGAAGGTGATGGCAAGGCTGCTCTTGGAGGGCAAGGATGTAAAGCCAGGCAAGTATGATGTGGTAGTGGGAGGAGAAGTCTCAGGGATTATCGCACACGAGGGTTGCGGACATCCCCAGGAGGCGGACAGGATAATGGGAAGGGAGGGAGCTCAGGCGGGCGAGTCCTACGTTAAGAGGGACATAATAGGAAGGAGGATAGGCAGCCCTGCCGTAAACGTCTCGGATTTACCTTCCTTGCCAAATTCCTATGGCTTCTATCTGTATGATGATGAGGGGGTCGAGGCGAGAAAGAAGAGGCTCATCGTGGGAGGCATCATAAACGAGTTCTTGCAGAACAGGTCAACC
>CAZQQB010000048.1:390-679 GCA_964595415.1 uncultured Nitrososphaerota archaeon
GCTGCTGCGCGAGCAACTTTGTACAGCAGGGAGCCCATAATCAGGATGTCTAACACCTTCATCGAGCCTGGCGACTATTCGCTCGAAGAACTCTTGGAGGACATTGATAAGGGCATATACATAAAGAGCTTCCTAGAATGGAACATAGACGACCTGAGGTGGAATAACCGATATGTGGGTTTTGAGGCTTACCTCGTTGAAAATGGCGAGATAAAATCGCCGGTCCTGGCACCAGTAATAGAGGCTACGACCGAGGTGATCTTTTCAAGCATAGATGCGGTGGGGAAGG
>CAZQQB010000048.1:689-3284 GCA_964595415.1 uncultured Nitrososphaerota archaeon
CTCATATTCAATGCGGCAACCTGTGGCAAGGGGCAACCAGACCAAGGAGCGCCGGTGTGGACTGGGGGACCGTCCATGAGAATGAGGAGGATGTACATAAAGGGGAGGTAAAAAAGCTAAATGTTGTAAGAATAGCATATTGGTGTATTGTAAAAGCGCCTCAAGTGATGAGCGTATGAATTTAAGTCATGAGATCAAATTCAGTTTCCGAAGACCAGCTCGATCTTGTTTTTATTACCTATAGTAATAGATAGAAAAGTTAAAATACAAAATATGCATAATCCCAATGGGATCTAAGTTGAAGGAGAAGACTTCAACCAAAGGATTAGCCACCAGAGCAATTCATGAAGGCAACCCTGAGGGGATAGACATTATACCGCCCCTCCACCAGACAGCCATCTTTAAGCATCCTTTCGGAGGCGAGATAAGAGGCAGAGAACTGAAGTACTCCAGGGAGGACAACCCCACCGTCCATCTCTTAGAGAAGAAGATGGCGGCGCTTGAGGGCGGGGAGGACTGCATGGCTTTCTCCTCAGGGATGGCAGCAATATCCACATTATTGATGAGTATGGTTTCAAAGGGAGACACGATATTAACTTCAAAAGAGATCTATGGCGCCACCTTGATACTCTTCAGGTCTCTGGAGAAGTTTGGTATCAAAGTCGAAGCTGTTCTCAATGACAGTGTTCAGGACCACATAGAAAAAGATAAAAAGTTAGTGTTCGTCGAGACGATCACAAACCCCATCCTGAAGGTCTCGGACATACCAAACCTCATTAAGGTCTGTAAGGAAAAAGGTGCAACCTTGGTTGTGGATAATACCTTTGCAACTCCAATAAACCTAAGACCTTTAGAGTTGGGCGCCGACTACGTGGTGGAGAGCGCAACAAAGTACCTAGGTGGACACAATGATGTTATCGCCGGCATTTTGGCTGGGTCTAAGCTTGACCCTATATGGGAATGGAGGAGGAACCTGGGTGGTTCGCTCGATCCTTTCGCGTCGTACCTTGTCATAAGGGGGCTAAAGACACTGAAGCTCAGGGTTCAAGAACATAACAGAAGAGCGCAGGAGATAGCAGAACATCTAAATGATCATAAAAAAGTGAAGGAGGTTTACTACCCAGGGCTGAAAACAAACAGGTACTTTGATATGGCGAGTAAATTCATGAAGGGGTTCGGCGGCGTGGTCGCATTTGAGGTGGAGGACGGTAAGAAGGCGCAGAGACTCCTCAAATCGTTTAAGCTCATCAAGACCGCCCCGAGCTTGGGAGGGACTGAGACTCTCATAACTCACCCCGCATCGTCATCCCATAAGAACATAAGTTTGGCTGAGAGGAAGGAACTGGGCATAGAAGAGGGGCTCCTCAGGATATCGGTTGGTCTTGAGGACGTTGAGGATATAATCAATGACTTGGATCAAGGCCTGAATAGTATTTAGGGTTCCACATCTTTTTGTCTATCAAGTGAATCAAGGGCTCATTTCCAAATATATTTCGCCATGAATAATGACATACATGAGTAAATCGGGATGCCATATTTTATGTAGGCCTGTAAAATACCTCCAACACGGATTTTTGTATTATCTATTTTTTTAAATTAATCACTCAAAAAAAATTTTAAAAAGAGAGTATGGGATATTGTTAAGTGCCCAATCTGGTGTTTTATGATGACAGAAGTACTTCTGAATGGTAAACTACCGCCCCCTGTCAGGAGGAGCGATGGGATAATAGAGCCCTTTGATAAGGAGCGGATAGTGAAGAGCCTGATTAAGGAGACTCAGCTGGTTAAAGTCCTATATGACTTGCCACCCATCAGGGAGGAGGATGCGCGAAAGATCGCAGAGGAAGTTGAGGAAGACATAAAATACATGAAGTTGCGGTTTCTGAGCGGCCCTCTGATAAGAGAGCTTGTGAGCGTTAAACTCCTCGAGCATGGTCTGGACAAATACAGAAATATTTACACAAGGGTGGGGATGCCTCTCTATGATGTTTACTCGATAGACCACTCCGAGGGCTACGAGGCAAAGGAGAACGCGAACCTCCAGCCCAATCCTGAGACGTTCCACAAAAAGAAAGCGGACTTTCTAAGCAAGGAGTCTTACCTACTGATGATGTCCCCCAGGATAGCAGACGCCCACCTAAGGGGGGACATCCACATACATGACCTAGAGTACTGGGGGACGCGCCCATTCTGCCAAGACCATGATCTGAGGTACTTCTTCTACTACGGGTTAATGCCAGATGGGACTGGGACGCATACATCGGTCGCAGGACCCGCAAAGCATGCAGAGGTCGCAATACTCCATGCTGCAAAGGTGCTTGGTGCTGCGCAGACGAACTTCGCCGGAGGGCAAGGGTTCTTCAACTTCACCGTATTCATGGCGCCTTATCTAATGGACTTGGACGAGAGGAAGATCCACCAACTAGCGCAGATGTTCCTCTACGAAATGACGCAGCTCTACGTGGCAAGGGGAGGGCAGCCGGTATTCTCATCTATACAGATAGAGGCAGGAGTTCCAAAGGTCTGGCAAGACGCCCCTGTTGTCTCACATGGCAAGGTGTGGAGAGACCTCAGATACGGAAACCTTGAGGAAAA
>CAZQQB010000048.1:3303-5765 GCA_964595415.1 uncultured Nitrososphaerota archaeon
CTACTCGACGAGTACCTGAAGGGGGACGCGATGGGGAAGATGTTCAACTTCCCCAAGCCAGAGGTCGTGCAGAGGGGAAGGTACTGGAAGGACAGCAACTTCGAGGACGTTATGTTGAAGGCAGCCCAGCTATCTGCAAAGTACGGGTCCACATATTACGATAATGTGGTTCCAGCATACAGGGGAGGTGAAGAAGGCGTATCTTGCTTTCAGTGCTGTGCGTACGCTTTTGCAGAGGACGGTGCCTCCGAGGATTTTAAGAGGAAGATCAATTTCGAAGATGGTGCACACTTCTCCATGGGTGGAATGCAGGTCATCACCCTGAACCTTCCAAGGATCGCGTACAGGTCTGGGGGCAACGAGGACAGGATGTATGAGATCCTGAAGCAGAACATGGATATTGCAAAAGACGCGCTCCTCCTCAAGCACAGGATAATGATACAACAGTTCGAGAAGGGACTTATCCCGTTTGCGTCACAGAGACCTAAGTGGGCACCACCGGCAGTTGACATCAAAAATCTGACCCATACAATCGGTTTTGTGGGAATGAACGAGCTTGTGGAGCATATGACAGGGTACGAGCTACACGAGCACCCGTCAGCACAGAAGTTGGCATTAAAGGTATTGATAGAGATGGACAACATAAGAAAGGCATATACTGAGGAGACAGGGCTGAAGTTCTCCATTGCGAGGACGCCTGCAGAGTCGTGCGCGCAGCGCTTCGCTGTCGCAGATATGATCCACTACCCCAAGTTTGCGAAGGAGTATGTAAAAGGCGATCCTGAGAGAGCTTTTTCGCTTTATGGTGAGACTAAGGATGTCCCAATATACTACACAAACGGAGCCCATGTAAACGTCTCTGCAAGGGTACCACTTTACGAGCGCCTCGCGATAGAGCAGCGCTTCTTCCCAGTGCTCAAAGGCGGGGACATCTTCCATGTCTGGCTAGGCGAGGCAAACCCCGACCCAGAAGCGTTGTTCAAACTGAACAGAAGGTTGGCCATGGAGTCTTGGATAGGTTACTGGAGCCACACAAAGGACATAACGGTATGCAGGTTCTGCGGCTTCGTTGGCGGTGGGCTTAATGAGCGTTGCCCGATGTGTAGAAGCCAGGACATAAGAGTTTATTCTCGGATAACGGGCTACTACCAAGACATCGCCTCTTGGAATGCTGCAAAGAAGCAGGAGCTGAAGGACAGATACAGGGTTAGGCTGTCTGCCTAAAATGAGAAGAAAGATCGTGTATGCCGCGGAGATCATCCCACTTTCTCTCTCTGACTACTTGGGGGAACCCGCCTGTGTAATATTCCTCTCAGGGTGCAACTTCGACTGCGGGTACTGCCAAAACTGGAGGCTGAAGGCAAGGTCAGAAGAGCATTTAACGGACATTGAAAGGATAAGGAAGGCGATCTCCGATAACAAACTAATCAAGGCGTGCAAGGTGACGGGCGGAGAGCCGCTCCTACAGCTTGATGCACTTCTTGAGATTGGCAAATTCGTAAAGTCTATGGGTTTGAAATTTGGAGTGGACACAAATGGTTCGATGCCTGATAACTTGTCCAAGGCTTTGCCTTTGCTCGACCTAGTTTCCATCGACCTCAAGGCAGCACTTGATGAGAAGTCCTACAGAAGAGTGACAGGACTTCAGTCGCCCCCAATCTCCTCAGTGTTGAAATCTCTTGAAGTGGCAATGCGCGCAGAGGTGTACGCTGACATAAGAATGGTGGTGATTCCAGGTTACAACGATGGCCTTGATACGATGAAGTCGATTTCTAGTACGCTAAAAAGCATCGGGTACGAGGAGAAGGTCTCCCAAGGTAAGGCGAGTTTTACCCTAGTTGAGTTTGTGCCTGAGAATGCCCGCGAAGAGAGTTTCAGGCGTATTGAAAACCCGTCCGTATCCCTACTCCACCACCTTGCCTCTGCTTCTGGTCTGAGGAATGTAAGGATAAACCACAGGGGTTTAGGGTTCTATCAGATGGTGGGCTGATCATACCTCCCTGAATTTATATAACCACTATCTCTACGAGGAAAGATGAGGTCTTTAGGAAAAGACAGAAAAGGGGAGATCTCCACACCAATAATTACAATACTTGTAACAGTTGCTGCGCTGGCAGTGACTGGAATGGCAATAACTTGGATGGCTTCAACAGGCTCGGCTGCATCGACGCAAGGGGCGCTGATCATAATAGGGACTCCTGTTGTCCAGAACGACACCCTTTACATGACCGTTAAGAACATAGGCACCGCCGGAGCGAAACTGGACTCTTGTCACCTGAATTCCTCCGCAAGTACAGCTTTTACGCCAAGCATCATAAAGGCAGGGGAGAGCGTTGCTCTGAAGGTGGTCTTCACAGAATCGTTTCCGCCTGGACAGACGTTTAAAGGTTCGTTGAGCTCAGACCAAGGCACACTGCAGTTCAGCGCGCTATCACAATAACCCCCACTTTTTTGGAGGGATT
>CAZQQB010000048.1:5775-9069 GCA_964595415.1 uncultured Nitrososphaerota archaeon
CAAAAGGGCAGAGGGCCTCGAGGACCTTTTATCAGTGCCTGTTAAAAGGCTGGAGGACATGGCATACGAGTCGCTAGAGCGGAGTAAAAAGATAAGATTTGATTTGCCGATGCTGAGCATCAGAACCTCCCAAGTAAACCTCAGTGGACTTGAGATAATTGAGAGTTACAGCGTCGGATCGAGCACCATCTATATCACAAATGACTATGAGTATCTTGATCCGCCACTTACCTCAGATGAAAAGCTCAGACTGAGGGAGATTTCATCTAAACTCCTCTTCTTGATGCCCTCATCCGTTGTTACTGATGAGGCGAAGTTTGACGAATATTTGTTTAAGGCAGGTTTTAGGGATCAGAGGCATACATACTTCCTGAAGAGGGAGATCCTGGGTTACGGACTGCTAGATCCGCTTATACGCGACACTAGGGTTGAGGATATCGTGGTGGCATCGTCAAAAAACCCTGTTTCTTGCATTCACTCCGACTATGGCACAATGCCCACCAACATAACATTCTCAGCTGATGAGCTCGACCGATATATTGAGAAGTTGGTTCACACAGGCGGAAAGTCTGTGTCCTTATATAAGCCAATCGTGAGCATCCGACTGCCCGATGGTAGTCGGCTCTCTGCATCATACAAAAAAGAGGTCTCGCCATTTGGGTCTAATTTTATCATCAGAAAGTTTCCGGAGAAGCCCTGGTCCATCACATCTTTGATGTTGCTCAACACAATTCCGCCGGAGATGGCAGCTTGGCTAATGGTTCTTCAAGAATATAAGAAGGCGTTTCTTGTGTGCGGTGCGATGGGTACGGGAAAGACCTCATTAATTAACGCGCTCTGTAACCTCATACCCGAACGCTCAGTCATAGTCACGATCGAGGATACTCCTGAGCTACGTTTGGTTCACCCGAATAGAATTTCACTTGTGGTTAGGGAGTCGGCAACGCTCGAGGAGAGGGGAGAAATCGGAATGTTTGCGCTTGTCAAGGAGGCGCTAAGGATGTCGGCAGATTACATCGTTGTCGGGGAGGTGAGGGGTGAGGAGGGAAAGATATGGGCGCAGGCCATTATGACAGGGCACGGGGGGATAACATCGCTCCATGCAGAGAGCCCCCAAGCAGCATTGGAGAGGCTGGCATCTCCACCAATATCCGTAGAGAGAGGGGTGCTCAGATCACTCGCAGGGATAGTATTCGTGGGTAAAATGGTAATACGAACCAAGGACCAAATTTTACAAAGAAGGAGGGCAATGAACTTTTATGATCTTGGCAGCGGTTTTGAGATCACTCCACTTTTCCATTACGATCCTGAGACCGATGTCTTCTCCTTTAGCGAGGATTCTATCTTAAAATCAAACGGTGCTAGAAGGATCATGAATGAATCAGGGATCGGCGAGGATCGTCTCCTCGATCAGTACCTTAAGAAGGTTGAATTCCTGAGGGAGCTCAAGAAAATCGCTAAGATAAGACCTGAGTTCAGGGACTATGGAACAGTAACTAAGGTGATATGGGCTTTCCAGTCTTCTCCTTATGGTATAGACTTGAACTCTATCATGTTGACAAACGATGGTAAGGTAAAGATATTGGACGAGCAAACGGTCTTGGAGGACGTAAATGACAGTCTCTCAGAGGAGTTTTCTCTCGGAAAAGCACTTGCAAAAGGGGTGGCTTCTCATACCATTAGAAGAGTATAGGATTGTAGTAAGAAATGCCGCCCCTAAGGTTGGGCTCATACGTTATATCAAAGACAGGATAGTCCTTTTCATTGCCGAAAAGATCTCAATGGGACTCTACAAGAGCGGAATACCCACTAGTCCGATAGATCACTCCATCAAATTTCTCAGAAGTTTGCTATTTTTGTCGATTGTGATGCCAGCTCTTGTATTATTCCGGTCATTTGTGCCCCCAGCAATATTTCAATACGCTTTGGTCGGTGCTGGGACTTTACCTGTTTTAGTGATCACGGATCTCATGCTCAGACCGATTTTGGCAACCTATACAAGGAAGAGGTTGTGTGAGCGGGAGCTTCCATTCTTTGCCACCTATCTAACCATGGCGTCGGCATCAGGGATTCCAGCACCGATTGCATTTGAGCGCCTTAAAGATTTCAGGCACCTACCCCAGTTTAGAAAGGAGTGGTTTCGGGTAGAGAAGGTTCGAAAACTCTATGCATTAAACCCGTTTGAGGCCATAATGTTTGAAGGCAAGCACCATCCTAATGACGCTGTGAAAGACCTCTACATCACGGCGATCTCGGCACAGAGGGAGGGAGGCGAGGTCTTTGGGGTGATGCAATACGAACAGCTTAAGCTTTTTTCGACTCTTCAGGGAAGGTTAAAGACGTTTTCTGACAAATTCGCTTTAATGACTTCTGCAGAGATTATAGCATTCATAATGCTACCCATGGGAACTATAACGGTTGGGGTTCTCTTTAGTAGTGTGCTGGGGTTTCCGGTATTGATCACTGCTTGCTTTCTCTTCCCCACCATGGTGGCGGTCTTTATAAGTCTGACGATAGACTCGTACACGCCAAAGGAGCTGATAGAAGAAGTTCATCATAGAAATTTGTTCATCTGTCTCTTGCCAGTTCCCTTCGTCACCTTTCTTTTGATAGAAGTCTTTGGGGCGGCCCTCCCAGTATACTATGCTCTGGGAGTTGTCCTTGTGGTCTTCACCATTCCAGCCGTGAGATATTATTCGCCCATAAGGAGAAAGACAAAGGAGATTGTCTCCGGTCTGCCTTCTTTCACAAGAGCCGTAGCAGAGGAAGTGAAGAAGGGGAATTCTCCGAGGATTGCCATGGTAAAAATTTGTGAAGGAAGGTCTTTCAGTAGGTCATTTGACAGGCTGCTCCATAAGCTAACTAGCTTCTTAAAGGTCGGCTGTTCGATAGCCGATGCTATATCAGCGGTTGAAAGTCCTTGGATAGCCAAGGTCTCTTTGGAGCTGCTGGACAAGGCTGAGATGATAGGTGCAGAGCCGAAGAGTCTGGATTCACTATCTGAGCTTGTTGCCAACCTGTTTCTAAGCCGAAAGTCGATGGATTCTCAGACGCGTTTCTTCGTAATGATGAGTCACGTCAATACCGTCCTTCTTGCATTTAGTATCTCCATAGTCGTGGAGATCGTGGCCAGGCTCTTTACGAGGGTAGCGGAGACGATCACAATGATAAACCTGCCACTGGGAATGGCTTTTATCACTAGCGATCAGTTTCAGCTTATACTGACGGTGGCTTATACTGCAGTCGTTTACAATTCATACTTGCTGGGGCTGCTGGGCGGGAAGGTCAGCGGGG